>NC_021505.1:5222667-5534012 GCF_000412675.1 Pseudomonas putida NBRC 14164
TACTACGGTGGTTGCGAGTACGTCGACATCGTCGAGCAACTGGCCATCGACCGTGCCAAGGAACTGTTCGGCGCCGATTATGCCAACGTCCAGCCGCACGCTGGCTCCCAGGCCAACGCCGCTGTCTACCTGGCCCTGCTGTCGGCCGGTGACACCATCCTGGGCATGAGCCTGGCCCACGGTGGCCACCTGACCCACGGTGCTTCGGTAAGCTCGTCGGGCAAGCTGTACAACGCCATCCAGTACGGCATCGACGGCAACGGCCTGATCGACTACGACGAAGTCGAGCGCCTGGCTGTCGAGCACAAGCCGAAGATGATCGTTGCCGGCTTCTCGGCCTACTCGCAGGTCCTGGACTTCGCCCGCTTCCGCGCCATCGCCGACAAGGTCGGTGCCTACCTGTTCGTCGACATGGCCCACGTTGCCGGCCTGGTTGCCGCTGGCGTGTACCCGAACCCTGTTCCGTTCGCCGACGTGGTCACCACCACCACCCACAAGACCCTGCGCGGTCCACGTGGCGGCCTGATCCTGGCCCGTGCCAACGCCGACATCGAGAAGAAGCTGAACTCCGCTGTCTTCCCAGGCGCCCAAGGCGGCCCGCTGGAGCACGTCATCGCCGCCAAGGCCATCTGCTTCAAGGAAGCCCTGCAGCCTGAGTTCAAGGCTTACCAGCAGCAGGTGGTGAAAAACGCCCAGGCCATGGCCAGCGTATTCATCGAGCGTGGCTTCGACGTGGTGTCCGGTGGCACCCAGAACCACCTGTTCCTGCTGTCGCTGATCAAGCAGGAAATCTCCGGTAAGGACGCTGACGCCGCTTTGGGCAAAGCCTTCATCACCGTCAACAAGAACTCGGTACCGAACGACCCACGTTCGCCGTTCGTCACCTCGGGCCTGCGTTTCGGCACCCCAGCCGTCACCACCCGTGGTTTCAAGGAAGCCGAGTGCAAGGAACTGGCTGGCTGGATCTGCGACATCCTGGCTGACCTGAACAACGAAGCGGTGATCGACGCCGTACGTGAGAAGGTCAAGGCTATCTGCAAGAAGCTGCCGGTTTACGGCAACTGATTGGGCGCCAGCCTGAAGTGAAAAAGCCCGGCCCAGTGCCGGGCTTTTTCGTTTTCATGAACCAGGTTCGCTAACCTGTCGCGGTCCCTGTGGGAGCGGGTTTACCCGCGAAGAGGGCAACGAGGTGGATGGCACCGGCTACGCCGGTGTTCGCGGGTGAACCCGCTCCCACAGGTAATATGCTTGCCTTCACTACCTAGGCTCAATTCAAGTTGCTTCCACACCACCAACCACAGGCCACACCTTGACCAGAGAACAACTCGAGACCCACCAGATCCCGATCTACTTCGCTGCCGTGCTCGCAGCCGTTGCCTTCGGCTTGATGGCCAGCGACAGCGCGCGCCACCTGGAAGCCCTGGTCACCCCCGCCATTGCCGTGCTGATGTACGCGATGTTTCTGCAAATCCCTTTCCTCGACCTGCGCCATGGTCTGGGTAATCGCCGTTTCATGGGCGCCCTGCTGCTCGCCAACTTCATTCTTGTGCCGCTGTTGGTCTGGGCGATCACCCGTGGGCTGGTCGAGCACCCGGCGATCCTTGTCGGCGCACTGCTGGTACTGCTTACACCCTGCATCGACTACGTGGTGGTGTTCACCCACATCGGCAAAGGCGACTCGCGCCTGACCCTGGCCGCCACACCCGTGCTATTGCTGGTGCAATTGGCACTGCTGCCGATCTACCTGGCCCTGATGCTGGGAGACAGCAACAACGTGGCCATTTCCATCACGCCGTTCGTGGAAGCCTTCGTGCTGCTGATCGTGCTGCCCATGCTGCTTGCCGTGCTCACCAGCCTCGGTGCCCGCCGCTCGCGCACAGTCGCGGCCTGGAATGACGCCTGGGCGTGGTTGCCCGTGCCGGCGATGGCCTTGGTACTGGTGGTTGTGATCGCTTCGCAGATTGCCGTGGTGCTGCGTGATTTCGACCGCTTGCTGCCGGTGGTTCCGGTGTACATCGGCTTCATGCTGCTGGCGCCAGTGCTCGGGTTCATCGCGGCGCGGCTGCTGCGCCTGCCGGCCACCGAAGCGCGTTCGGTGATGTTCAGCGCATCGACCCGCAATTCGCTGGTGGTGCTGCCGCTGGCACTGGCCTTGCCAGAGCATACGCGCACCCTGGCGGCAGCTGCCGTGATCACGCAGACGCTGGTGGAACTGGTGTGCGAGCTGGTGTACGTGCGGGCCATACCTCGCCTGGCCCGCACGTAGGGGCTCAACTGACCACGTGCAGGTAGTGCAGGTGGCGCTCGTACTGGTCCAGGATGTCGCCAATCACATCTTCGCGGCTCCAGCCCATCACGTCGTAGTCCTGCCCGCCCTCACGCAGATACACCTCGGCGCGGAAATACTTGCGTGCATCGTTGTTATCGTCAGATTCGCGAATGACGAAGCTTGGGGTATTGTACGCACGCGGCCGAACTTCATATTTGAAGCGGCCCTCGCCCGCGTGGGAAAGCTCGAGCGTGACCCGGCCATCGTCGCGTTCCTCAACCGTAACCTCGTAACCTTGCTTGCGCAGCTCCTGGGCCACTTCCTCGCAGGCGGGCTTGACCACATCATTGATAAAGCGAGTAACGTGGGCCCTACGCGGCATCATGGCGATGTTGCGCAGGCGCCGTTGCCAGCCACCGTGATTCTGCCGGTGCTGGCGCTGGCCAGGCAGCGATTGGGTGCGCAGGCCGCGACGTGTGGCATCCAGGCCCAGGGCCTTGAACAGGCCCCAGATCGCCACCAGCAGGATTACCGCGAATGGCAAGGCACTGGCGATGGTGGCTGCCTGCAACGCTTTCAGGCCGTTGGCCAACAGCAAGGCAATGGCAACTGCGCCCATGGTCACCGACCAGAACACCCGCTGCCACAGCGGCGAGTGACCTTTGCCCGAGGAGGCAAGCATGTCTACCACCAGTGCCCCGGAGTCGGCGGAGGTGACAAAGAACACCACCACCATCAGCACCGCCACCAACGATACCGTTGTCGACCACGGGAAGTGTTCGAGAAACGCGAATAGCGCAAGCGAACTGTCCTGATCGACCACCGCCGCCAGCTCCCTCACACCCCCGTGCGGGATCATGTGAATGGCGGTGTCCCCGAACACAGTCATCCACAGCAGGGTAAAACCGGCCGGTACGAACAACACGCCGCAGACGAATTCGCGAATGGTGCGACCACGGGAAATACGCGCGATAAACAGCCCTACGAAAGGCGACCAGGACAGCCACCAGCCCCAGTACAGCAGGGTCCAACCCCCGATCCAGTCGGTGGGTTCGTAGGCGAACAGGTTGAATGTCTTGTTGACGATATCGGACAGGTACGCGCCGGTGTTCTGAACATAGGCCTGCAGCAGGAACACGGTCGGGCCCATCACCAGCACGAACAGCATCAATATCACTGCCAGGCCAAGGTTGAGCTCGGAGAGAATGCGAATGCCTTTATCCAGCCCGCTGGCCACCGACAGCGTGGCAAGGGCACAGGTGGCGGCGATGAGAACGACCTGCACAGTAGTGCTGACTGGCAAACCGAACAGCTGGTGCAGGCCGCTGTTGATCTGCAGCACGCCGTAGCCAAGCGACGTGGCCACGCCAAATACCGTCCCGAGAATGGCAAAGATATCCACAGCATGCCCGATCGGGCCGTAGATGCGCTCGCCGATCAAAGGATACAGAGCCGAACGCAGCGTCAACGGCAGCCCGTTGCGGAAACTGAAGTAAGCCAGGATCAGCGCGACGATGGCGTAGATGGCCCAGGCATGCAGGCCCCAGTGGAAGAACGTGATGTTCATGGCTTCACGGGCTGCTGCGATGGTATTTGGCTCACCGACCGGGGGGCTGATGAAATGCATCACAGGCTCGGCTACACCGAAGAACATCAGGCCGATACCCATGCCTGCCGAGAACAGCATGGCGAACCAGCTCTTGTTGGGGTAATCCGGTTCGCTGTGGTCCGGTCCCAGCTTGATATCGCCGTAACGGCTGACCGCCAGGAACACCACGCTGATCAGTACCAATGCCACGGTAAGGATGTAGAACCAGCTGGCGTTGGTGATGATCCATTGCTGCACGTGTTCGAACACACGCTGGGCGTGCTCCTGGAAAACAGTGGCGTACAGCACCAATAGCAGCACCAGAATGGCACTGGTAAAGAAAACGGGAGGGTTGATGGTGCTCCTGCGTTTTTGCTCTGCATTCATAGGCAGTATTGCTCGTGGTGTTCAGCGCTGCGCATCGTGAACGAGCGGTCAAGACTCGATCACCCTCGACGCGTGGTGAATGAGAGACGCCCAAACCTTACCGTCAGTTCAGGCATTTCCCAACAATAACCGCTGCGCTTTCCCGCCAGACCCGCGCTGAAAGTCAGCCCGGGTTACGTTTGAGCTCGGCAATGCGCTCCGGGCCGGTACCACAGCCGACGCGGTCGATGCCGCAGCAACCTTGGGTCGCGAGAGGTCTGCTCGTGCAAAGCTCGAGTCTGCCGGTTAGAACAACCCCCTGCGCACGAAGAGGCTCGGTATAGCCAGCACCATGGAGATCAAACCCGTACGCATAACCTTGCCCAGAAGGCCTGCATGTTGAAACGTGATTTAAAGACTCGTAGTACTCAGTGTATTTATGTGCGATGAAACACTGTACGACCATCGCCAGCATCATGGGTGCAAGAATCAGAATCGCAATTAGCCCAGGCTCAACTTCATTCACTCCGATACTTCCTTGAGATGCTGGCCCGAGCAGCTGGCTTCCAGCAGCTTGCAACTCGCGGTGTCGAGAAACTTGGTGAACGTGAAGTTGGTCAAGGTGGTACGTCCCGATGTTGCACCGCCGGAAGAGCTTGCGGTAGCCGACGTGCTTTGATTGACACCGAAGTTGTAGCCGTTGATCTCGATCCAGTTGGTGTACTGCTCATCCAGCGCTTCGCCAGCGTTATCGTCGATTTGGATGAAAGCGTCGAAAGCCATGCCTACCTCTCCTTGGTAATGGTGGGTCTGAACCCCAATGAACGGGTGTGACAGGTACGGAGGCAAAGTGTTCCCCCACTGCCCGAGCCGCCACACCCGATGCATGACGCTTCAAGCCCTACAACGCCTTCATCTCGGCAATATCTCGCGCCACCTGGTCTGCAGAGTGGTCGAACATCGCCTGCTCCTGCGCATCCAGCGGCAATTCGATAATCCGCGCAAGCCCCTTCTCTGCCAGTACGCAGGGCACACCCATGGCGATATCCGTTCGCCCATACTCGCCCTCAAGAATCGCCACCGCCGGCAAAATACGGTGCCGCCCATTGGCGATCGCATCGACCATCTGCGCAATGGCCACGCCCGGTGCATCGCAGGCGCTCCCCGTCTTCTTCAACCCCAGAATCTCACCGCCGCCCTTACGGGTGCGCTCGACAATCTGTTCGATCTGCTCGCTGGACAGGAAGTGCGACAGCGGCACCGAGCCGATCTGGCAGTAGCGCATCAGCGGCACCATGCTGTCGCCATGGCCGCCCAGCACCAGCGCGGTGATATCCCGGGCAGAAAACCCGGTTTGTTCGGCGATGAAACACTTCATGCGGGCGGTATCCAGCACCCCCGCTTGCCCGAACACCTTGTCCCGCCCAAGGCCGCTGACGCTCCAGGCGCGGTAGGTGAGCACGTCGACCGGGTTGGACACCACCAGCACCGTGGCTGCCGGCGCATGGTGCTTGATGTCGGCCATGATGCTGTCGAGGATTGGCAGGTTGATGCTCAATACATCCTGGCGCGACTGGCCGGGCTTGCGCGGCACGCCTGCGGTAATTACCACCAGCTCGGAGCCGTCCAGCATGTCGGCTTTGCCCCCGCCGTAAACCCGGGTATCGGAGCCTGATTCCACGGCTGCCTGCCACACGTCCAGCGCCTTGCCCTGCGCCAGCTCACCCTGCACGTCCATCAGCACCAGCTCACGGCACAACTCGTCCCGGGCGATGATCTGCGCCGCTGCCTCGCCGACCAAGCCGGCGCCCACGATTGTTAGCTTGTTCACCTGACACCTCCCAGCGGCGCGCGCCACCAGGAACACGCCTGCATATACAGAGAAGTATTGCCCGCCGAGGCGAAAAGGCCACCCAAAGGCTGATGGCCGGCAGCTGACGGGACACTGGCCTGCCCTGCCCGGGATCAAACGGTGTATTAACCGCGCATCTGCCAGAGGATGAAATCCACTTTCTTCAGGTCGGTCAGCTTGTTGTGCTCTGGGGTCAGTTGGTTGAACTGGTCAATCCAGCTGGCGCCCTGGCTCGATGCGAGGAAGGCCTGGTACCAGTCTTCCATCTTTGCGTAGCAGCCCTTGGCGTCCTCGATTTTTTTGCGCGAATAGTAGGCCGGCGCCTTCTGGTTGATGTTGCGCAGCACATGAATATCCCAGACCGGTTTGCCAGGGTTCAATGTCGCAACCAGCTTGCTGGAGAACGAAGGCTCGTAACGGCCGGTGGCTTCGTACATATGATCGAGCACATCGCCAAACGTAGGCTGCGCGCCCTTCATTTGCTGCATCAACTGGTAGTAGGCGCCATACCAGGAGCGTTCACGCCGCTGCACGCGGTAAAACCCGTTGTACATGCGCTGGAACACTGCGTCGGTCGAAACATCCACCGTTTCCACTTGGTCCATCAGGGCCAGGTATTTCTGGATGCCAGGCTTGGCGTTGATAATGGCAGAGGTCACATCAGTGCTGACCATAGTGTGTACTTCCTTGGTTGGCTGACAGTTGCCCGGTGACAGGCGCTTACTGGGTATCGGTTTGGCCACGTCGCGCTTGAGCGATCATGTCATCAAGTTGTTTGATCAGATCATCTGCGTCGATCTCTTGAAACGCTCCACAGGACGCAGCAATGATGCGTTCTGCAAACTGAGGGCTGTATTCCGGCGCTGCGCTGGCAGGGTCGTTCTGATCGATGCTCGTGTACCACCATTGGCCTTCTACTTCCTGGCCGTAAAGGCGGCCCTCTTCCTGGAGTGCGAACAGGGTCATCTGAATTTCAATTCCCGCCAGATGGGCACCCTGTGGCATTAGCCGCAGGAACAGTTCCGGAGCACTGATGCCGCCGGCCGCGTGTTGAACAATCAGTGCTTTCACCTTATCGATGTCGCTCATCGCGATGCCCTCTTTATCTCTGCTGCATCCTCGACGCAGGACGCGGGAATACCGTGATCAAGGTCGTTGCCTTGCCAACGAAGAACATCTTGAACTCCAATAGGGACACTTCTTGTCCGGATTCAAAAAAAATGATCAATCTTGCCCATCGCCGTGACTATCTGCGGCAAATCCTTCGTGCAGCGGGTAAGCCTCTCTCCACCGCAGACGTGCACGCGAAGCTGGTTGCATGGGTAGGGCGCCATGGGGATGCTGCTGATGACCAACGTGATAAAACCACCATCAGGGATTTGAAGGCGCTGGAGGAGCTGAACTACGTTCAGTCGCAAACGGACCCAGAAGATAAACGAGGGTTGCTCTGGTCTGCGGTGGGCCGAAGCCACTCGCTGGTGCTCTCACCTTCAGACGCCATGTCACTCTGGGCGGTTTTCCAGCATGCCGAACGGTTCGGCCTGCAATCAGCCACCGATGAGTTGAAGGGCTTGCGCGACTATACGGAACTGGTGATGCAGGACGGCTCGGTACGCAAGCTGAACTTCACCAAGCGTATTACTTCAGGGACGCGGTTTACCCAGCTACAGCCGGGCAAGTACAAAGCCCAACACCTCAAGCAGATACAGATGGCCATCCTCGATAACGAAGCCCTTGAGGTCTGGTACCGCCCGCGTAATGCCGACGGGGTCGAGTGTGTCTACCAGCTCAAACCACTGGGCCTGTCCCACCAGGATTCCAATATCTACCTGTCTGCCTATGTCACCGAAGAGCAGTGGCTGGGTAACGCACCCGCGCCCGACGAGCCACGAGGCAAGTACAGCAGCAACGGGCCCAATACACTGTGCGCGCTGATGCTGCACAGGATTACCAAGGTAGAGCCGGGCAAGCGGATTATCGACGACCCGGAGGGTTACGACATTCACGCAGACGAAGCCCAGACAGACCTGGTGACCATCCACTCCCCTGCGCAAAAAACCCGCCTTCGGCTTAGCCAGAACCTGTACAACCGCCTTGCTGAAAACCCGCTGGATAAAAACCAGAAGCTGCTGCCGGACGGCGACAAATGGCTGCTGACCTGCAAGGTTCGCGATACCCAGGGGCTACGGTTGTTCCTGATGGCAAATGCTGCCGACATCGAGGTGCTGGAGCCGCTTGCCTTGCGGGCGCACATTCATGAAATGCTTACCCTCGCCCTGAAGACTTACGAACAGTGAACAACACGGTTCCAAAAGCACCTTCCTCGTGCCGGCAAATCAACGGACCAAGGGACGAACCACAACAAACAGTACTACCAGGCCCACAAGCCCAGAAGCAACCAGCCACCCGGTCGAGGCCATTGCCTGGAAAAACCCCGGGAAGAAAGGAACCCTCCCAAGCTTGACCAGCGCCAGGCAAAGCCATGGCATCAGGAGGATGTAAAGCAGCGGGATATAAACGATCGCCTGAAGCACTAGCGTCAATCCGCCGGCCCAGTCATTCCAGTGATGGTTGGACATGGTGATTTCCTTATCTTGAACGTGACGGGGAATCGTCCGGCTCTTGGTACCCCATACCGCCGTTAGTACACAAGGCATGACCCCCATTTACCATGCCTGTAAAAATATCCCCAACCCGCCCCAAAGTGGTCATTTCCAGGAGCGGCCTTGTGTCGCGGAAGGGCTGCAAAGCAGCCCAGGTAATCCATACCTCCGCACCGAACACCGGGTGTACGGCAGTTGCCCTGCTCAACACCTAAAACCTGGCACCATCCCTGTGGGAGCGGGCGAGCCCGCGAACACGGGCGCAGCCCGTGCCATCCACCGTGATGCCTGCTAAACGGCTAGCCGGCCGCGCACTGCGCAGGAAGCGCCGATCAGCAAAGGCCCAGCCTAATCAGCCGTGGCCTGACCACTCTGCTCCATCACCTTCCCACACTGCTCACTGGCCAATCGACTGATGATCCGGATAGCTTGGTGAATGCCGGCTGTGTTGCGGAAGCTCAGTTGCGGGTTGTGTTCGCACTCCAGCATTTCGTCATGCTGGACCAGGGCCTCGCCTAGTAGTTCGAGAGTCCAGGCGTAGCTTTGGATGGTAGAGAGGCGTTCTTGATCAGTCATGGCGTGCCTCCGGTTGGGCGGAGACGGAGCTGGATTTGCTGACGGTGAAGTAGCCGGGGACTGTCGAGGTACGACGGTGGAGAACGAATGCGAGGATCCTGGATGGACTTGAGATGAGCATGCATGCGGTCCTTTTCGATTGAAGCACCACGCTAACCGTCGCCAAACGATTAGGGTGGCAGCTGTACGCAGGTTGGCGAACCGAGGAAAAGGAACTCGGCAGACCCGAAGGTCTCCCACGCACAGCCGCCATTACACGAAACTGCGGACGCAAAAAAAGCGCCTGCAATCGTGGTCGGGGGCGTCGATGCGCCTTTTCGGTCGGGTCGCCAAACCCGGTCGCGGAATTGGCCGCGACTGGAGTACGGTATCGCTGCGGGGGTTGCAATGCAAGGTTCAGGGCTATGCGAATGGCCGCTGAGTGTCGCAGGAAAAGTCAGGGAGCATGGCGTCTGATGTCACGCAGCAGGACCAAGTTCAGCAGACGGAGATCCTGATGAGAAAAAGCTGCATCAAACCTGCTGAACTGGTGCGGAGACAGACGGACGGTTGTTGGCCGTAAGGGCCCGGTTTTCGCGGGGCTGGAATTTGGTGGATTTTTTGATGTACCTCATAGGGTATCTATAAATAAATCAGCCACTCATGGCTTTCCGTGGAACCGAATCGGAAATTGCAGAGGATTCAGTGAGAACTACGACACCCGCTTCTAATGCTGGGTGAGGACCGGCAGAAAACACCCCTTTGCGATGCAAACAATCAGAACCGCTCGGGGATGTTGATGGAGCTAGGAGCGATTCAGTACTGAATCCGATTGAGGTAGATCTTCAGCAGAACTGCTGGGTTGTAAGTCAGGCGACCCGTTGCAGCTGAATCGACGCTCTCTAAGCCGAGTTCTACCGAATCGAATTCATAGACGAAAATGTCGACTACCCGAACTGGGCTTTCTTCGGCGTTATAATTATGTAGACACTTGAGCAGCAGTGTGACCTGCGTCCGAGCCTCACCCTCGATGAATCGCTTCATGATCGTTCCCACCACGATTTAGACGATTAGGAGGCTAGAGAACCGTAGATGTTTTCACACAGCCTGGCCCCATAGCAGATAAACGAAAAGAAACCGTTCTTCTGCTCCGTCTTGGAATAGGCTTGGTCGAGCTGCTATTAAGGAGCTATGCTTTGCAAGGCATTTTGATATCTCAATTAATAAGCATGGATTATCCTGATGAAAATCGTTTCACTCATGATCGCTGCAGTCCTTTCTTTCTCCTCAGTAGCTGCCTTCACGCACAGCGACGACACACTGACTCAAAGGGATGCCAAAACAGGCGAGCGCCACTGCCACTAAGATAATCTCCAGCACCTTGAGCGCTGGTGCTCTTGACTTCTAAATACGCCGACCGCAGATAAACAGTCAACGACTAAAGCGACTTGCGGATACACGTCGTAATTTCTATCGTAAAAATATGGAATCACGCCTGAGCGTAGATTATTATACGACAAAGCCAACCATAACACCTTGACGACGACCATTACTCACTAATCTTAATACGGAGAGTAGCATGAAAATGATTTCATACTGGAAAAATCACAAAGAAATACATGTCGATAATGGCTTGGTTCTTATTATTGGTTGGTACGATCACAAGAATAAAGATAATGGTGGAAGTAAGGCATTAGGGGTTCACTGGGGAGATTACCCACATTCCAGGGGGATATTAAGCCCTTGTGTAATACCGAAAGCCACTCGCAGCGCTATTCTTTCCGGGCTGTTGCATCAAGCCGTTTCCAGTGCAAATCTGAAGTTGGTGGAATCAATCACTGAAGCAATTGAGTTCTTCCATGCCTAGCCACCCCACTATTGCTTAGTACGTCATTAATTTAGTAAACGTTTGGCCAAGGAGGAATCCATGCCGTTTCGAGTAATTGAACTGACACAGGGAAATCTAAATAACAACCACCTTTACCTTTCCGGCATCATAGATTTATTCCCACCTGAATCCATTGGTGGAGCGAATGCAAGTAAGCTAGGTGTTCAACTAGAGATCCACTGCGGTATTACAGGACCGATACTCACTGACATTGCAGGTGACAAAAAGATTTTTAGAAAGCGGTCATGGGTGGGGGAATTTTTTCAGTCTCATACCCTGTCTGCTGGAAGCCGGATCATAATTGAAAGAACTGGGACCAATCGTTACCACATTTTCCCTGCGCGAGGGTAATACACAAACAGACCAATCGCGGTAACCAGTGGCTCAAGCCGCCGGGTCGATTCGACCAAGGGCGTCCAAGATGAACTAGGTGGTAAGCAAAAATATGATTGCTCTTAAAAAACTTTCCAATATTATTTGGCTGAATAGAAGGACGATAGATTTTGGCTGTGCCATGTCTTGGGATGAAGACACTTTTTTACAAACTTGGGTGCGCCAGAAGGATGAAAAAGCATGGGCGAACCTACCGGGCTGGTATTGGTTTGAGTCTGACCTAACTCTGGAGGAACTTGAATATCTTGAATTGCCTCTATCTCTTCCAAAAAAGGCGACCAAGTTTAATCAGGTGGCACTATTCAATAAAATGCGGCTGGCACCTTCTGATATATTTAGGCCAAAAGGAGATGAATTGAATGTGGTTTATAGCGGTCAGGAAGGTCGAGTTTTTTCACGCCTCAGGATTCACTTCTCTTTGACCGAGAAGAATACCGGGACCGGGGCGCTTGGTATTTCTAAGTATCCATTGAGTGACAGGAGATGGCGAGCGAGCTTCTTCCATGAAGGAATGATCGATCAAGTCCCAGATATTAAACAAGAAGACCGAAACTCTCTCCGAGTGCTAATTTCGGAGAAGCACAATCGAGATTTACTGGAGACATGTTGGCGCATAGAACATGGATGGCCTGCGCTATGCATAAAATAGTTTAAAATTAAATACGTATTTTACTGAAGGCGGCGAAGCCCATTTTGAAGCAGTAAATGTATACATGCATTCTGGGCTTGAGAGTTAGGTGCCTTTTAAATTATTTCTACTAATTCCCTTTTCTCCAATTTCAGCTGCTTTCTCCAATAGTTGATAAAGCTGTCGGATGGGTGGGCACGGCATAGGGTAAACAGCTCTTGGCCAACTGCGGTAAAGTTCACCTGTCCTGTTGAGATAGAAACACTATCCTCTGTCAGGTTTTCTGGCTCGGATTTCGGAATAATCATCTCCAATTGCTTTCCAAAGTAATTCATTAGTATCGAGTGACAGTCTTCAGGGGTGTCTTGATTAATTTGAGAGTCTACTGATACCGCAAAGCCTTCAGATGAATAATGCACAAGCCCCATAGACTCAAGATGCAGAGCTGAACCATAATCTACATCATGATTACGATAATAGCTTTCGCCTATGTCCAGTATGAACAACTCGGCACTTTGATCACGCGCCACTGCAAATGAGCAAAATTTTGTAAATAACTCTGCATCGCTGCTTTCGAGAACCGCGAGTGTACTAATGGTCTTCTTAGAGTAGCTGGATGTATTCGATGCTTTTTTTGCCAATACTTCTCCCCAAACACGCTGCATTTCTGGCTCGCTAATTGAATCGCAGTGATTGAAGAAATAGCTCAGCCAGTCTTTACTTATTTCGTCTGGACTTGAATCGTGAGAAAGTGAGCTAATAGCATTCGCGGTGATTCGCTCAATATTGTCTTGCTTGAACGCTTCTCGTCGTATATGACTTTGTATCGCCCTATGTTCTATTTCAGATAGCTGGAGCCTGCTATTTAAATTAATCAGTTCGGCATGAGCCTGTGCCTGCGCAAGCTTGATTATTTTTCTCGGCTCATATAACACTCCAATGGCATTTGATATTTTTTCAATTAGTATGCTTGCCGTTTGAGTAAGGCCACTTGAATTCGCAAGTAATTTTTCGCTATCGCTCATTTCTCGCTCTCGGATGTTATTAAATTTTACGTTCGTGCATTTGGTTGGGTCTGATATCTGCCTTGGTAATTTGCGGACATCTCGGAATCTGAATTTTCGGATGCGCCTAGACTGCGATGCAAGTCAATATTTATGAGAAAAATTTGACTTAACTATACTTGATATATAGCTATTGAGTCCACGCCCCGCCACTGCCAGGCGTTGTAGTTCAGCGACCATGATTGGACCGGGGCGTTTACTATCATAAACGTAGGTCCGATAGGTTCCTGATGCAAACTGAACAGTGATCGCACCTTCGCTCAATTCGTAAGCAACTACGTTTGACTGTCCACTGAGATTTTTGTAACGTTCCATGTTTTCACCCAACAAGAGATGGCAAGTCGCCACCCATCTACTCTAGACCTCATTTTACTTCCAGCCAATACCCAGATTCCGTAATCGAGAAGGAGCCCCAAATTTTTGGGCTTCTCTCTGCCCAATTTGATTCCGCTGAAAGCCATAACTAACTGATTTGCTTATACGCATCTACTGGAGAACTCCGGTTCGTAGGATAGCCAACTCCCTGCTCGGGCTTGGCAATTTCACGCACTGATCATTGCGAAGCGCTGCCGTGGTCCTGTTAACACTGGATAGGCGGTTTTGTGCGGTGCTGACGGCGAGGTCACCGCGCCTAACATGTCGCGCAAGTACGCCGCATAGTCGGTCACCTCCTTCCGATCAATCTGCTGCGCGTCATTGATACCCAGGCTCTGTTCGGAGCGGCACCACTTCAAGAATGCCTGCCACCTGTCACAGTGCGCCTTGACCGTGCCGTAGTGACCGCCGCCGAACATGTCTTTCAGCGCCTGCGGCCCGGCGTAGCTCAATTGCCTGCCGTAGCCGAAGTTACGACCATCGCGTCTACCCACCAATGCCATGCCGGTTACCTCATCTTCCGCTCTCCAATCCTCGCCCCACGTCATCCCGCCAAGAATGCTGAGTGTTATCAGGGATCAAGGCCCCTGCGACCTGTGGGGATGTCCTCTAACGCGGGACTGGCGGCTCCTTACGTCCGGGAGCAAGGGCATCTCATAATCTGGCCTCCTGGACACCGTTACCGGTGGGCGGGTGGAGACTGCATTGGCTGACGAGACCAGTGCCGCGAGATCCTGAGCCAGGTGCAAGCAGCAATGCGATGACCGGGGCATGCCTGACTGTCAGTCAGGTGCAGTCCATTCCTTGGTCTGCGGCACCATCATCCACATGGCTGTTGCTGGTGACATCGGCGTTTGTCACGCCGATTGTCACGAGGGGAATTGCCGCAAAGCCATGTGCGATCAGGGCTGCAGCAGTGGTAGAAGTGCCCGTCTCTTTCCAGGAGAAAGAGACGGGCACAGGTTGGGGCAATATTCGGCCAAGCGGATAGGTTGCTGCAGGGCAGCGAGATACGGTGTGTCTGGCGCACAAGGGCCATATGTGTAAGAGCATCCATCACCGGGAAGGTGACCGGGCGAGCTGCCGGATGCGAATCGCCCTTGGGGAAAACCACCGCGGGAACGGCGTGACCTTTAAGGTTCTAGTCACCTGGGGTGCTGTCATCGACAGCGCTTGCACGACCAGTTCTACGCCTGTGGATAAACCCGGTCAAGGATCGAAATTCAGCGCTATTGAGACGAGAAATGCGGTTATCCACCGGTGGAATTCCGTGGTAAATCTCGGACAACATCGTGGCGTTTAGCTTTTCAAAGTGAGGTCCATCCAAACAGGGCGGCTTTGCAGCCCTGTTTGGATGGACCCGCGCGAAAGAGCAGCCAGCTGCCGATCTTGCAGGCTCACCCGCGATTGAATGCGCCATGGCCATTCGGCAAGGCGGTGACGTTGTCGCCTACCGGGTGGGCAAACTCATGAGGGGTAATACGGCCCGATCTGTTGGCATCAATGTAGTTACTCCACCACGCCATGATCAACCGACGCTGCTCCAGAAATTGGGCCTTGTGGATGTAAGCAGCGCGCACGCGGTTACGCTCCTGATGGCTCATCTGCCGTTCAATCGCTGCGTCCGTCCATAGCCCTGATTCGAGCAAGGCACTACAAGCCATGGTCCTGAATCCATGCCCGCAAACGTCCTTGGTGGTGTCGTATCCCATATTGCGCAGCACCTGGTTAACCGTGTTCTCCGACAAGGGCTTCCAATACCTGTGATCACCGGGCAACACGAGTTCAGAGAAGCGATTCAAGCTGCGCAGCCGTTCAAGGATCTCGATGACTTGAGGCGACAGCGGCACTATCTGAATGTCTCCACTCATCTTGGTCCCGCGCGTGGAATAGCGGACGCCTTCAATCGGCTTGCGGGTATCGGGGATTTCCCACATCGCTCGTTGCAGGTCGAATTCATCCCACCGCGCAAAGCGCAGTTCACTGGAGCGCACGAACACATGCAGCGTCAGCAGCACTGCGAGCCGGGTCAGCTCGCGACCGGTGTAGTTGTCGATTCGGTCCAACAGTTCAGGAAGGCGGTTTAGCGAGAGTGCAGGACGATGCACCGTACGCGGCGCTTGAATCGAGCCGGCCAGATCGAGCGCCGGATTCTGAGTGATCTGCCGCGCCCGCTTCGCACCCCGCATGATCGTGGATAGATAGTTCTGCACACGCAGCGCTACATCCATGGTGCCGCGATCCTTGATCCGCTGGGTGACCTCAAGGAGATCATGGGTGTCGAGTTCAGCGATGGGCCGCTGACCAATCAGTGGAAACACGTGGGCACGCAACCTACTCAGCACCGTCTTGGCATGGCCCTCAGTCCACCGTCGAGACATTTCGACGTGCCACTCCAGAGCGACGGTTTCAAACAGAAGACTCGCCCGCTGAGCTGCGATCTTGGCCTTCTGCTTTTCTTCCATCGGATCAAGGTTGTCGAGCAACAGAGCTTTAGCCTCATCGCGCTTGATCCTCGCGACAGCCAACGAAACGATGGGGTATTTGCCGATGATCAGCGTGCCTTCCTTGCCGTTGGGTTTGAAATACCGCAGCCGCCAAGTCTTCGAGCCACAGGGCGCGACATACAGGTACATACCCCCGCCGTCGAACAGTTTGTAGGCGCGATCACGCGGTTTGGCCGTGCGGCATTTGAGGTCGCTGAGCGGAGTGGCTAGGCGTGGCATAGGGGTACGTTCTCCATACAGGAAAGACGCTGTACCCCAAAAATACCCCCGGTTATTGGGGATTTTGTTGGTTCCCGAAGGAGGTTCGTGGAAATTAAAAACCGGCCAGAAGGCCGGTTTAGAGGGCTTCCAAAGCATTCAGCGGAATGCAGTGGAGCTGGATGTGGTGCCGGAGACAGGAATCGAACCTGCGACCTTCGCGTTACGAGTGCGCTGCTCTACCGACTGAGCTACACCGGCGTGTAGCGCAACGTACCACTGCTCACACCCGCAACGCAAACCCCTGTTTCCGCTGGTTTATTGCCCTGCCCTCAAGCCCCCTTGCACCCCTTGGGCGCCAGGTCTTCCTGGATGTCGGTGGTGCACGCCCAGCCGCTGGCCGAGCGGGTCAGGGTCAGTGCCTTGCCCAGCACGTTGGCCGGGGCATCCACCAGCGTGCAAGCAATGCTGCCGCTGCCATCTGCCGCCTTGCCGCTAGCGGTGATCGCACAATGCGCGGTCGCCGGCTGGCCACCCAGTTCGGCCACGGCCGCTACGTCTTTCCCGTCATTCAACCGCAGGTCCATCGCCGTCTTCAGCGCGCTGATTTCCAGCAGGCCGGCCGCGGCCTTGGAGCGTGCCTGGTGGTTGGTGTACATCGGTAAGGCGATGGTCGCCAGAATGCCGATGATCGCGACAACGATCATCAGTTCGATCAGGGTGATACCGCGTTGCCCTTTCATGAACATCTTTCCTTTTTGATTCGCTTACACATTGAGGTGGGTTGCGCCCCAACCGGCAGCGGCGCAGTAGGCCTGAACAGACACCTTTTGTCACCCCTGCCCGCTTGGGCGTCATCTTCGCTGAACTACTCTAGTGAGCATCACGGACGCGCGCCCTTGCATGGAGGCGGCAAGCTGTTTCCAGGCTTGTCGCCGGGGCAGAAAAAGGACCTTTGCATGACTTCAACTTCACTGCTTTACAGCTGGCATGGCACGGACGCCAACGGCACGCCGGTCAGCGGCCAAACGCCTGGGCGCAGCCCGGCTTATGTGCGCGCCGGGCTGATTCGCCAAGGCATCACGGTAGCTAGTTTGCGGCCGGCCAGCGGGCTGGCGTTCAGTTTGCCGAAGCGGCGGGTGAAGGCGGACCCGGCGGGGTTCAGCCGGCAGTTGGCGACCTTGCTCAAGGCCGGGGTGCCGCTGTTGCAGGCGTTCGAGGTGATGGGGCGCAGTGGTTGCGATGCGGCGCAGGCGGCGTTGCTGAGTAGATTGAAACAGGATGTGGCCTCGGGCCTGGGGCTGGCGGATGCGTTGCAGCGTCACCCGGGATGGTTTGATGCGTTGTACTGCAACCTGGTGCGGGTAGGTGAGCAGTCCGGCACGCTGGACCGGCAGCTGGAGCAACTGGCGGGCATGCTGGAACAGCACCGGGCGCTGCACAAGAAGGTGCGCAAGGCGATGGTCTATCCGCTGCTGCTGTTGCTGACGGGGCTGGGGGTGTCGGCGATCTTGTTGCTGGAGGTAATCCCGAAATTCGAAAGCATGTTCTCGGGCATGGGCGCGGCGTTGCCGGCATTTACCCAATGGGTGATCGACTTGTCCACAGGGCTGAGCCGGTGTGCGCCGCTGTTGCTGATGATAGGGGTGGTGCTGGGTTTGGCCGTGCGCCAGCTGTATCGGCAGCATGCGCCAGCGCGCCTGTGGATATCTCGGCGGGTGCTGGGCTTGCCGGTGTTCGGCAAGTTGCTGAGGGAGGCGGCCTTGGCGCGGTTTGCGCGTAGCCTGGCAACGTCGTATGGCGCCGGGGTGCCGTTGCTGGATGCGCTGGGCACGGTGGCCAGGGTGACCGGGGGCGAGCTGCACGAGCAAGCGGTGTTGCGGCTACGCCAGGGCATGGCCAACGGGCAAGGGCTGAACCAGGCGATGGCGGGCGAGTTGCTGTTCCCACCGCTGCTGGTGCAGCTGACCGCCATCGGGGAGTCCAGTGGCACGCTGGACCAGATGCTGGAAAAAGCCGCCAGCCATTACGAGGAACAGGTCAGCCAGGCGCTGGACCAGTTGACCAGCCTGCTGGAGCCGGCCATCGTGCTGATCCTGGGCCTGCTGGTGGGTGGCCTGGTGGTGGCGATGTACCTGCCGATCTTCCAGTTGGGTAGCTTGATCTGAACATGACTTTATGGACTTTGCTGGCTGAGCAGCCGGCGTACTTCCTTACCCTGGCCACGGTGCTCGGCTTGCTGGTGGGCAGCTTTCTCAACGTGCTGGTGTATCGCCTGCCGATCATGCTGGAGCGCCAATGGCAGCGTGAGGCGCAGGAGGTATTGGGGCTGCCGCTTGCGCAACACGAACGGTTCGACCTGTGCCTGCCGGCATCCCGCTGCCCGCACTGCGCGCATCAGATTCGCGCGTGGGAGAACATTCCGGTGCTCAGCTACCTGGCGTTGAGCGGGCGGTGCTCAGCCTGCAAAGGCCGTATCAGCCCGCGCTACCCGCTGGTCGAGATAGCCAGCGCGCTGCTGTCGCTGGTGGTGGCCTGGCGTTTTGGCGCTTCGGCCGAGGCGTTGCTGGCACTGCCGCTCACGTGGTGCCTGTTGGCCCTGAGCCTGATCGATGCGGACCACCAATTGCTGCCGGATGTGCTGGTGCTGCCGATGCTGTGGCTTGGGCTGATCGTGAACGCCTTTGGCCTGTATGTGCCACTGGCCGACGCGTTGTGGGGCGCAGTGGCCGGGTACCTCAGCCTGTGGACGGTGTACTGGGTGTTCAAGCTGGTCACCGGCAAGGAAGGCATGGGCTACGGCGACTTCAAGCTGATGGCGCTGATCGGGGCCTGGGGCGGTTGGCAGGTGCTGCCGTTGACGCTGCTGCTGTCGTCGGTGGTGGGGGCGCTGGTTGGCCTGTGCCTGCTGCGTTTGCGCCGGTATGCGATGGGCACGGCGATACCGTTTGGCCCTTATCTGGCGATTGCGGGGTGGATTGCTGTGCTCTGGGGTGATGAAATATACGCCTCTTACATGCAACTGCTTGGATACTGATGGCCACTGCAGCCTTTACCCCCTGGATTCTCGGCCTGACCGGCGGCATTGGTAGCGGCAAGAGCGCTGCTGCCGAGCGCTTTGTCGAGCTTGGCGTGCACCTGGTCGACGCCGACCAGGCGGCGCGCTGGGTTGTCGAACCTGGCCGCCCGGCCCTGGCCAGCATCGTCGAGCGCTTCGGCCCGGGTGTGTTGCAGGCGGACGGCCAGCTTGATCGCGCCGCCTTGCGCCAGCTGATCTTCGCCGACCCGGCGCAGCGCAAATGGCTGGAGCAACTGCTGCACCCGCTGATCGGGCAAGAGATTTTCAGCTACCTGGCCAAGGCGCAGTCGCCGTATGCGGTGTACGTGTCTCCGCTGCTGATCGAATCGGGCCAGTACCACAAGACCCAGCGCGTGCTGGTGATCGATGCGCCGCAGGAGCTGCAAATAGCCCGTACCCTGGCGCGGGACAACACCAGTGCCGAACAGGTGCAGGCGATTCTGCAGGCCCAGCTGGCCCGTGAGGAACGCCTGCGCCATGCCGATGATGTGGTGGTCAACAACGGCGACCTGGCCGCGCTGCATGAGCAGATTGACCGCCTGCACCACTTTTACCTGACTTTGAAAGGAGGCCAGCCATGAGCCAGCCGTTGACCGTCGATTGCCCTACTTGTGGCGCACCTGTGGAATGGGCCGAGAAAAGCGCGTTCCGGCCGTTTTGTTCGGACCGCTGCAAACTGATCGACCTGGGGGCCTGGGCAGCCGAGGAGCACAAGATTGCGGGGTCGGAAGAGTCCGAAGATGAGCTGTATTCGGGGGACCTGGAGCCGCGGCACTGAGCTGATTGCAAGGCGGCTGTGCCGGCCCTTTCGCGGGTGAACCCGCTCCCACAAATATAGCGCGTGCCCGAAACGTGCGCGGTACCTGTGGGAGCGGGCAAGCCCGTGAAGCAGGCGGCGCAGTGGATGGCACGGGCTTCGCCCGTGTTCGCGGGCATGCCCGCTCCCACAGGTATGGCGCAGGGGTTGGAGGCGATGCGTCAGGTTTTAGATGTGATGGCAGAGCCGCCGCATGATCACCGCTCATCGTCCTTCCAGGGCGCCTGCAGATACCGTGTGCGGTTGAAGGTTTCCAGCCACTCCGGGCAAAACACCACCAGCGCACTGATCACCATGCCGTTGATGAACGCCTCGGGGAACATCATCAGCCACAGGTAGCCGACAAAGTCGCTGAGCCACTCCGGCAGGGCAAAACGCCCGTCCAGCCACAACAACCCTAGCGCCGCTGGTACGCAAACCAGCACGGTGAGCGCTGCCGGGAAGAACCCCGAACAGAAGATATAAACGAACAGGTTTCGCGGCTGGGCGCGCTCGACCACTATCGCGCACACCTCGGTAATCAGCACCGGCAAACCAATCAGCAACAAGCCGTTCACCCCGAGCGCCGCCAGGTCCTGTCGCCCTAACGCCAGCAAGCCAAGTTGGGCCATGAACCCGCCCAGCACCGCCAGCGGCCAGTCCAGCAACAGGGTGACCGCGGTCATGCCAATAAAGTGGTACGACACCCCGGTATCAAAATCGCGCCTCACCAGCCACAGCGCGAACAGGCAGAAAACCGTGCCAAACAGCAAATGCTGGCGGCGCCGGTCGGTGAACAGTTCAACCCAGCGAACCCGGCTTACCGCCCAGATCAGCAACGGCACAAAACCCAGCCAGCCAAGAGTAAGGGTGGTGCCGGACAACACCTGCGCGCTGATCACCTGAACAATACCCTTTGCAGCCATGTGGATAAGATCGAGTCTACACCCATTCTCCCTTTCCTTCGGCTGCGGTGGATTAGTGCCCTCATTCGATCCAGGAAGCATCGGTCAAGCCCGAAGAAATCGGGCGCACCTGTGCAAGCGTTGTCGGTACTGGGCTGATTCCCACGCTTAAACAGCATCTTACCGTCATCGATTAGCGGCTAAGCTTGTCTGCATGGATGACTCAGACTACCTGCGCCTGCTTACCATCCAGGCCGAGCAAGCTAACGCCTTTCTCTCCAACGCCCGCAAGTGGGAGCGGGAGCGTTGGGTGTGCCAGCGACTATTGCAGGGGTTGAACATCCCCTACCGCAGCGAGGACTTCACCCCGGCCGGGCAAGAGCCGCCGGATGTGCTGTTCCGCGATGCGGCCTTTGAGGTGTTTTTCGTGCTCGACGAGGGGCGTCGGCTGAACGATGAGTGGCGCGAAGAGCTGCAGCGCCGGCGCAGTGCGTTTTCCCTGGCACAACTGGTGCGCCGTGAAGCGCGCCCACGGCGTATCAGTGCCACCGAGCTGCTGGCGCGCCTGGCGCCTACCTTGCGCAAGAAAGCGCACAACTACCGGGAACGCGGGCTGGAGCTGAACGAGCTGGACATCATCGCCTTCTCCAGCCTCAAGCGCGAAGTGCTCGACCTCAACACCCACTTCCCGCCGCCCACCGAATACCTGCGCCAGGGCTGGCGCTCGTTGTCGCTGGTGGGGCCGACGTTTGCCCGGGTGCTGTTCGCCCACCCCGACGCGCCAGACTTCCTGCGTGGCAACCTGGGGCGCAGCATTGTTTTTGATGTGGGCATCAGTCTTTGATCCAGTGCAGCGAGTGTTTGCGATGGCGTACACTCGGCGCCAGAGATAGAAAGCATTATCATTTGTTTCAAAGCGCCTGCACGAACGCTGTAGCGTTTGCGCAGTCACAAACGTCTACCTGACGAGGCCCACCATGACCAGCCGCCTGAACCCGGAAGATCAGCGTCGTGTCGATGAGTATCTGCGAGCCCCCCAGCACCAAGTCGAGCGCAGGCCATTCCGGCCGTGGCTGCTCCTTGTGCTGGTGGTGGCCGTGACCATCGGGTTGGGTCTCATCAGCCGCCTGCTGAGTGGACTGGTGCTATGAGCTGCTTCGCGCTCGCCCTCCCCTCGTGCAGTTTGCGGCCGGCCCAAAGGGCCACGAATTCCGTAAACCTTATGAGATATCCCCATGACTCATCGCATCGTGATTGTCGGCGGCGGCGCCGGCGGCCTGGAACTGGCGACCCGCCTGGGTAAAAGCCTGGGCAAGCGCAAGCAGGCCGACATCACCCTGGTCGACGCCAACCTCACGCACATCTGGAAGCCACTGCTGCACGAAGTGGCCGCCGGCTCGCTGAACTCCTCGGAAGACGAACTGAACTACGTGGCCCAGGCCAAGTGGAACCACTTCAACTTCCAGCTGGGGCGCATGAGCGGCCTGGACCGTGAGGGCAAGCAGATTCAACTGGCCGCCACCCTCGATGATGAGGGCCGCGAGCTGTTGCCTGCGCGCACCCTGGGCTACGACACCCTGGTCATTGCCGTGGGTTCCAACACCAACGACTTCGGTACCTTGGGCGCGGCGCAGCATTGCCTGTTCCTCGACACGCGCAAGCAGGCCGAGCGCTTCCATCAGCAGTTGCTCAACCACTACCTGCGCGCCCACGCCGGCGACGTGGCCAGCGAGCAGATCAGCGTAGCCATCGTCGGCGCCGGTGCCACCGGTGTGGAACTGGCGGCCGAGCTGCACCACGCCGCCCACGAGCTGGCGGCTTATGGCCTGGACCGCATCCAGCCCAAGGACATGCACATCACCATCATCGAGGCAGGCCCACGCGTGCTGCCGGCGCTGCCGGAGCGCATCAGCGTGCCGGTGCACAAGACCCTGGAAAAACTCGGGGTGAAGGTGATGACCAACGCGGCTGTCAGTGAAGTGACCGAGGACGGCCTGAAAACCAAGGACGGCGAGGTGATCCAGGCCAGCCTGAAAGTGTGGGCGGCGGGTATTCGTGCGCCGGGCTTCCTGAAGGACATCGATGGGCTGGAAACCAACCGCATCAACCAGCTGGTGGTGCGCCCTACCCTGCAGACCACCCGCGACGACAACATCTTCGCCTTCGGTGACTGCGCCGCCTGCCCGCAACCGGGTAGCGACCGCAATGTGCCGCCACGTGCCCAGGCGGCACACCAGCAGGCTTCGATGCTGGCGCAAAGCCTGAAGGCGCGCCTGGAGAACAAGACGCTGCCGACCTACGAGTACAAGGACTACGGCTCGCTGGTGTCGCTGTCGCGCTTCTCGGCGGTGGGCAACCTGATGGGTAACCTGATGGGCAGCGTGAAGCTGGAAGGCTGGCTGGCGCGGATGTTCTACGTGTCGCTGTACCGCATGCACCAGATGGCGTTGTACGGGTTCTTCCGCACGGCGTTGATGATGCTGGGGAGCAAGATTGGCCGGGGTACCGAGCCACGCCTGAAGCTGCACTGACAGGCACCCGCTCCTGCAGGCCATGCACTGACCTGTAGGAGCAGCCTTGTGCTGCGAAGAGGCCATTACCCGCAGAGAAAATCTTTTACCGTACCGGCCCTTTCGCAGCACAAGGCTGCTCCTACAAGGGCCTGTGTAGCGGTAAGAGGTGGGTTAAATTTGAGGCAAAAGAAAAAGGGCATCTCTTTCGAGATGCCCTTTATTCATGGTGGGTCGTGTAGGATTCGAACCTACGACCAATTGGTTAAAAGCCAACTGCTCTACCAACTGAGCTAACGACCCAAAAATGGTCGGGGTGAGGGGATTCGAACTCCTGACATCCTGCTCCCAAAGCAGGCGCGCTACCGGACTGCGCTACACCCCGGGTCTTTCAAAAAAAAGGGCATCTCTTGGAGATGCCCTTCTTTACATGGTGGGTCGTGTAGGATTCGAACCTACGACCAATTGGTTAAAAGCCAACTGCTCTACCAACTGAGCTAACGACCCGGAAAATGGTCGGGGTGAGGGGATTCGAACTCCTGACATCCTGCTCCCAAAGCAGGCGCGCTACCGGACTGCGCTACACCCCGAGATGGCTCCGCGACCTGGACTCGAACCAGGGACCCAATGATTAACAGTCATTTGCTCTACCGACTGAGCTATCGCGGAACTGAACTTCGGTACAACTTACCGATTTGCTACTCCGAAGGCTGTGTTCGCTTCGGACTCTTTAGCTTCTTAGCTTTCGCTTTGTCGCTGCTGAGGCCGGCTATTCTACATTCTTCGTTTTGCTTGTCAACCACTTTTTTTCATTCAACTTACTGATTTGTAAGTTGTTTTGCGGTCACCGATGTTGCTGGTGATTCGCTTAGTGCCTGACAACGCGGCGTATATTAGGGTCACTCGAATTTTGATGCAAGCAAAAATTTCAAAAATTTCAGCAAGTTATCCTGGATTCCCCGGAAGCCCCGGTTTTACTGGGCTGTGCCGGCCTCTTCGCGGGTAAACCCGCTGCCACAGGGGCCCCACAGCGCCTGGGAGAAAGCAAAAAAAAGCCCCGCAAAAGCGGGGCTCATGGTGAAACACATTACCCAAAGACGATTTCGTCGCCTTCCACTGTGGCGGTAATCGACGTACCCGGCACAAACTGGCCAGCCAAGATCAGCTGCGCCAGCGGGTTTTCGATCCACCGCTGGATAGCCCGCTTCAGCGGCCGTGCGCCGTACACAGGGTCGTAACCCACGGCAATCAGCTTGTCCAACGCTTCCGGGCTCAGGCTCAACGACAGTTCGCGCTCCAGCAGACGGCTGCGCAGGCGGCCCAGCTGGATCTCGGTAATGCCGGCGATCTGCTCGCGGCCCAGTGGCTCGAACACCACCACTTCGTCGATACGGTTGATGAACTCCGGACGGAAATGCGCGCCCACTGCATCCATCACCGCCGCACGCTGTGCCTCGCGGTCGCCTACCAGCTCCTGGATCTGTGCCGAGCCCAGGTTGGAGGTCATCACGATCACCGTGTTGCGGAAGTCCACGGTGCGCCCGTGGCTGTCGGTCAGGCGGCCGTCTTCCAGCACCTGCAGCAGCACGTTGAACACATCCGGGTGGGCTTTCTCCACCTCATCCAGCAGCACCACCGAGTATGGCTTGCGCCGTACGGCCTCGGTCAGGTAACCGCCCTCTTCATACCCTACATACCCTGGTGGTGCACCGATCAGGCGAGCCACAGAGTGTTTCTCCATGAACTCGGACATGTCGATGCGCACCATCGCCTCTTCGGTGTCGAACAGGAACTCGGCCAGCGCCTTGCACAGCTCGGTCTTGCCCACACCGGTGGGGCCGAGGAACAGGAACGAACCGCTTGGCCGGCTCGGGTCGGACAGCCCTGCACGCGAGCGGCGCACGGCGTTGGCCACGGCGGTTACCGCCTCGTTCTGGCCGATTACGCGCTGGTGCAGCAGCGCTTCCATTTTCAGCAGCTTCTCGCGCTCGCCTTCCAGCATCTTGGACACAGGGATGCCGGTCCACTTCGACACCACTTCGGCAATTTCTTCCTCGGTTACCTTGTTGCGCAGCAACTGGTTTTCGGTCTTGCCGTGCTGGTCGACCATCTGCAGGCTGCGCTCCAGGTCGGGGATTACCCCGTACTGCAGCTCGGCCATGCGGCTCAGGTCACCTTTGCGGCGGGCGGCTTCCAGCTCCTGGCGGGCTTGTTCGATCTTTTGCTGGATCTGCGCAGAGCCCTGCACTTCGGCCTTTTCCGATGCCCAGATTTCTTCCAGGTCGGAATATTCACGCTCCAACCGCTCGATTTCTTCGGTCAGCTTCTCGAGGCGTTTTTTCGCCGCTTCGTCTTCTTCCTTCTTCAGCGCCTGCGATTCCACCTTCAACTGGATCAGGCGGCGATCAAGGCGGTCGAGCACTTCCGGCTTGGAGTCGATCTCCATGCGGATGCGGCTGGCCGCTTCGTCAATCAGGTCAATCGCCTTGTCCGGCAGCTGGCGGTCAGTGATATAGCGGTGGCTGAGCTTGGCGGCTGCGATAATGGCACCGTCGGTGATGGCCACCTTGTGGTGCACTTCATAGCGCTCTTTCAGGCCACGCAGAATCGCGATGGTGTCCTCCTCGCTCGGCTCCTCTACCAGCACCTTCTGGAAGCGGCGCTCCAGGGCGGCGTCCTTCTCGATGTACTGGCGGTACTCGTTCAGCGTGGTGGCGCCGACGCAGTGCAGCTCGCCGCGCGCCAAGGCTGGCTTGAGCATGTTGCCGGCATCCATGGCGCCTTCGCCTTTACCGGCGCCGACCATGGTGTGCAGTTCATCGATGAACAGGATGATCTGGCCTTCCTGCTTGGACAGCTCGTTCAAAAGCGATTTGAGGCGCTCTTCGAACTCGCCGCGGTACTTGGCACCGGCAATCAGCGCGCCCATGTCCAGCGCCAGCAGGCGCTTGCCCTTGAGGCCATCAGGCACTTCACCATTGATGATGCGCTGGGCCAAGCCTTCGGCGATGGCGGTTTTACCCACACCGGGCTCACCGATCAACACCGGGTTGTTCTTGGTACGGCGTTGCAGCACCTGCACGGTACGGCGGATTTCATCGTCACGGCCAATCACCGGGTCCAGCTTGCCTTCTTCGGCACGCTTGGTGAGGTCGACGGTGTACTTGTCCAGCGCCTGGCGCGACTCTTCGGCGTTGGCATCATTCACTGCCGCGCCGCCACGCAGGTTGTTGATGGCGTTTTCCAGGGCTTTCTTGCTCACGCCCTGGCTCAGCAGCAGCTTGCCGAGCTTGCTGTTCTCGTCCATGGCAGCCAGCAACACCAGTTCGCTGGAAATGAACTGGTCGCCCTTCTGCTGGGCGAGGCGGTCGGCCTGGTTAAGCAGGCGTGCCAGATCCTGCGACATGTTCACGTCGCCGGTGGGGTTCTGGATTTTCGGTAGCTGGTCGAGCTCTTTCACCAGTGCCTGGCGCAGGCTGTTGATGTCGAAGCCAACCTGCATCAGCAGCGGCTTGATCGAACCGCCCTGCTGTTCAAGCAGTGCCTGCATCAGGTGCACGGGCTCGATGGCTGGGTGGTCCATGCCAACGGCCAGGGATTGAGCATCGGATATTGCTAATTGTAGCTTGCTGGTCAAACGGTCTATTCGCATGGTGTACCTTCCTTTAAAGGGCAGGTCGGAGCGATGGACAGCGCCTGTTTATGAAGAAACCTGCCTGAGATGACCTTATAGATAAGGCTGATTCTGGAAGATTCAAGCGTAGCGGGGTTGACCGAAGTCAACCTGTTGGATTAACGGAGGCCATTCGCGGGCATGCCCGCTCCCACAGGTACACCAACAGTTTCAAAAGGTGTGGATTCCTTGTGGGAGCGGGCGAGCCAGCGAAGAGGCCAGTACAGGCTAGCGGGGTTGCAGCCACACCAGTGATGCAAACCGCCCACCCTGCGGGGTACGGCGATAGGAGAAGAACCGAGCATCACTTACCGTGCACAAGCCGCCGCCATACACGGCAGTTACGCCACGGGCAGCCAGACGAATGCGCGCCAGCTCGTAGATATCCGCCATCAGCTTGCCTGGCCGTTCGCCCTCGACGAATGCCCGAGCGGCTTGCGGGTGCACGGCGGTAAAGGCATCACGCACTTCCAGCCCCACTTCGAAAGCCTGTGGGCCAATGGCCGGCCCCAACCACACCAGCACTTCTTCAGGCGGCAGTGCCAGGCGGTCCAAGGTGGCTTCCAGCACGCCGCCCGCCAACCCGCGCCAGCCCGCATGCGCCGCCGCCACGCGGGTACCGGCCCGGTCGCAGAACAGCGCAGGCAGGCAATCGGCGGTCATCACGGTACAGGCAATGCCAGGCTGGTCGGTCCAGCTGGCGTCGGCCTCGGCCACCACGGCCGGGTCGGCATCCGCCACCACCAGCCCATGCACCTGCTTGAGCCAGGCCGGCTGGATGGCGAACGTGTCGCTGAGGCGACGGCGGTTCTCGGCAACGGCAGCAGGGTCATCCCCTACGTGGTCGCCAAGGTTGAAGGTTTCGTAGGGCGGCAGGCTGACGCCGCCCTGACGGGTGGTGACACAGGCGCGAACCGAGGCCGGGGCCGGCCAGTCGGGAAACAGCAGCGACTGCGTCAGGCCACTCATCCGATAAAGCTCTCGCGGTCTTCGCTCAGCAGCGACAGCAACCAGAGGAAGTCATCGGGCAGTGGCGATTCCCACTTCATGATTTCACCGGTGATCGGGTGAGCCAATGCCAGGAAGCGCGCATGCAGCGCCTGGCGCGGGAAGGTTTTCACCGCCTCGACCATGGTCGGGCTGGCAGCCGGTGGAATGCGGAAGCGCCCACCGTACGTCTGGTCACCGACCAGCGGGAAGCCAACGTGGGCCATGTGCACACGAATCTGGTGGGTACGGCCGGTTTCCAGCTTTACCCGCACGTGGGTGTGCGAGCGGAAGCGCTTGAGCACGCGGTAGTGGCTGACCGCCGGCTTGCCGCCGTCGGTGACTGCCATGCGCTGGCGCATGCCGCCGTGGCGGCCGATCGGGGCATCGATCTTGCCACCGGAAGTGACCACGCCGATCACGATGCATTCATAAATGCGGCTGACCTTGCGCGCCTGCATCTGCTCGACCAGCCTGGTCTGCGCCTGCAAGGTCTTGGCCACCACCATCAAGCCGGTGGTGTCTTTATCCAGCCGGTGAACGATACCGGCGCGCGGTACGTTGACGATGTCTGGCACGTGGTGCAGCAGCGCATTGAGCAGCGTACCACTGGCATGACCGGCAGCCGGGTGCACAACCAGCCCGGCAGGCTTGTTGATTACCATGATATGGTCGTCTTCGTAGACGATATCCAGTTCGATATCTTCAGGGATCCACTCGCCCTGGGCCTCTTGTTCGGCCTGCAGTGCTAGCAGCGAGCCACCATAGACGGTGTCTCGAGGGCGCACAACGGCGCCATCGACCGTCAAGCGGCCCTCTTTGATCCACGAAGTAAGCCGCGAACGCGAGTACTCAGCGAACAATTGGGCGGCGACCTGGTCGAGGCGTTGGCCGCCCAGTTCGGACGGTACCTCTGCGCTAAGTTGAATGATCTCGGACATGCTCGATTCGGCGGGCGCACAGCCTTTGGTTTCGGCTGCGAGCTTGTGGTTAAATACGGCTTCTTTTGTCCCGGGGTTGGCCGGGGCGCTCATCATAACAGGACGGCACCGCCCAAGACAGCGGCCGTCAAAGGGACGCAAGCCGCCATGCAAGTGAAACACCTGCTGCTGATCGCCATCCTCGGGCTTACCGCGGCCTGTTCCTCTAATAAAGAGGTCATTGACGAGAACCTCAGCGAAGCCGAGCTGTACCAGCAGGCGCAAGCTGACCTGGACAACTCCAGCTACACCAGCGCCGTGAACAAGCTCAAGGCCCTGGAGTCGCGCTACCCGTTCGGTCGCTATGCCGACCAGGCGCAGCTCGAGCTGATCTACGCCAACTACAAGAACTCCGAGCCCGAGGCTGCCAAGTCGGCCGCCGAGCGCTTCATCCGCCTGCACCCGCAGCACCCGAACGTCGACTACGCCTATTACCTCAAAGGCCTGACCTCGTTCGACCAGGACCGTGGCCTGCTGGCGCGCTTCCTGCCGCTGGACATGACCAAGCGTGACCCGGGTGCCGCCCGCGACTCGTACAACGAGTTCGCCCAGCTGACCAGCCGCTTCCCCAACAGCCGCTACTC
Source organism: Pseudomonas putida NBRC 14164 (assembly GCF_000412675.1). Classification (NCBI taxonomy): domain Bacteria; kingdom Pseudomonadati; phylum Pseudomonadota; class Gammaproteobacteria; order Pseudomonadales; family Pseudomonadaceae; genus Pseudomonas; species Pseudomonas putida. Next base: position 5,252,468 of record NC_021505.1, read on the forward strand.
GCCCGACGCCAAGCAGCGCATGATCTACCTGCGCAACCTGCTGGCCTCGTATGAAATTCATGTGGCCGACTACTACCTGAGCCGCCAGGCCTATGTGGCCGCCGCCAACCGTGGCCGCTACGTGGTAGAAAACTTCCAGGAAACCCCATCGGTCGGCGACGGCCTGGCGGTGATGGTCGAGTCGTACCAGAAGATGCACCTGGACGAACTGGCCGCCAGCAGCCTGGAAACCCTCAAGCTCAACTACCCGGACCACCCGAGCCTGGCCGATGGCGAGTTCCAGCCCAAGCAGACCGAGTCTGACGGGCGCGGCTGGCTGTCCAAGGCCACACTGGGCCTGATCGAAACCGATACGCCGCTGCCGCCGGGCGAAACCCGCGCCAACCAGGACGTGGTCAAGCAGTTCCAGGACGCGCGTGACGAGATGCCGCAAGAGCTGCTACCGAAAGACGAAAACGGCGATCCGATCGTGCCGGAAGGCCCGAAAGAAGCCGAAAAAGACCGTTCCTGGTTCAGCTACATGACCTTTGGTCTGTTCGACTGACACACAGCGGTAAATGAAAGGGAGGCCTTGGGCCTCCCTTTTTTATTGGCCGCGCCCTAGACTGTCAGCTTCTTCAATCGACAAGCTGGACACCATGGTTCGCCTACTTTTCTGGATCGCCCTGATCGCCGCCGCGTTCTGGCTGTGGCGCAAGTTCAAAGTCAGCCAACAGTCGCACCCCGAGGCGAAGCTGGATGCGCCCCTGCAGATGGTGCGCTGCGCCCATTGCGGTGTGCACCTGCCCAACGACCGGGCGCTGCAGCAGGGCAAAGAGTGGTATTGCAGCCAGGCGCACCTGCAACAGGGGCCTGGCCAACAAGGCTGAACACCAAACCGCGGCAGGAGCGGCCTTGCCTCGCGATAGGGCCGCGCCTACAAAGCATCGTGTACTCTCTGTAGCCCCGGCGATCTCAACCCAGACGCCCTGCTGGTGCATACGGCGCCGGGTCGATGATTGGCTTGGCACCGGTCAACAAGTCGGTAAACAGCTGGCAGGAAGCCGGCGCCAGCACCAGCCCGTTGCGGTAGTGACCGCAGTTCAGCCACAACCCCTCGTACCCTGGCACCGGCCCGATGTAGGGAATACCCTCGGGCGAGCCCGGCCGCAACCCGGCCCAGTGCCCCACCACCGTGGCCCCTTCGAGCCCTGGCAGCAACTCCGCCGCCGATGCCTTCAGGCTTTCCAGTGCATCTTCAGTCGGGGTCTTGTCGTACCCGGCATGCTCCAGCGTGCTGCCCACCAGAATGTGCCCATCCCGCCGCGGGATCGCATAGCGCCCCTTGGCCAGCACCATGCTCGGCAAAAAGTCCTCGGCGCACTTGAACAGGATCATCTGGCCCTTCACCGGCTCTACCGGCAGTTCAAGGCCAAGGGTGCGCAGCAGGTCGCCACTCCACGCCCCGGCACTGAGCACCACCTCATCTGCCGCCAGTACGCCTTCGGCGGTCTGCACACCGGTGACGCGCCCGCCCTGCTGAACAAAGCCGGTGATCTGGCAGTTCTCTCGCAGGGTTACGTTGGGCAACGCCAGCAGCGCTGCCTTCAGCGATTTCACCAGGCGCGGGTTGCGCACGTTGGCTACACCGGCCATGTAGATGGCGCGCTTGAAACCCGGGCCCAGCACCGGCACCGCGTCGTAGGCCGCCGAGATATCCACGGCACTGAGCGGCCGCTGCTCACGTTCGGCCCAAGCCAGCGCTTCGGCTTCGTCATCCAGGTCGAGCCAGTACAAACCCGTGGTGTGCACTTCGGGGTCGACGCCGGTGCTGGCGAACAAGCGCTCGCCCAGCTGTGGATAAAAGTCTTGCGACCAGTGCGCCAGGGCGGTGACTGCCGGGCTGTAGCGCCACGGGTACAGCGGCGAAACAATACCGCCGCCGGCCCACGACGACTCACGGCCGACTTCGCCCTGATCACACACCACCACCTGCCCGACCTTGGCCGCCAGGTTGAACGCCGTCAGCAGGCCGATCACCCCGCCGCCGACCACCACTACTTGCTTGCTCATCTGTCGATCCAACACCTGAAGTAAAACCGCGATGCACCGGGCATCATTCAACCTTCAGCTTCCCCAGCAGTGCTCGCTGCCGTCAACGGCACCGGGGTTGCGCTGCACACCGGCCTGGTCCAGCTGGAAGTCGCCACAGCCATCCTGCGCCATCAGCCCATGGGGCAGCCGCCGAGCGCGCAGCGTGAAGGAGTCGCTGTCGCGCAGGGCCTGCAAGCTGTAATAGCGGGTACCGTCGGGCAAGGCCGGGTCGCCCTCGGCATATTGGCCGGTGCGTACGCGGTGGCGCTCCAGGCGCAGGGCGGCATCATGCAGCAGGCCAACCACTTCGCTGCGTGCGGCTCGCCGAAGCTGGTCGCTGTAACTGGGGTAGGCAATGGCTGCCAGAATGCCGGTCACGGCCAGCACAATCAACAACTCGATCAGGCTCAAGCCTTGCTGCATGTCAGTCTCCTCTCAGTCTTTGCCGCCAGGTGATGCGCCGGGTTGTGTCGCCGGCCACGGCGTAGACGGCCTCCAGCACATGCCGGGACTGGGTTTGCTTGCTGACGGCCGTTATCCGGAACAAGGTGACAAGCAGCTCATCCGGCATATGCGCAGCGCAGGTGCTCGTGCCCAGGTTCTGTACATGGAAGTAACCGCTCTGTGTGCCCTGCCACCGCCCGGCCAAATCGTGCGGTCGAGCTGGCGGCAAGCACGCGGTACACCGATCGGGAGGTGCCCGCTTGAGCTCACCCTCACCTGCTTGCAACGCGGCCTCGGCCTCTTCGAACGCCAGCAGACCATCGCGCATGTAGCCAGCCATTCGCGTCTCCACCAAGGCCTCGCGCAGGCTCGAGGCCGACAACAAGCCGAGCAGCAAGCTCAGTACCAACGCCAACAGCAGCACAACACCGCGTTGACGCTTCATGGCCCCGGCACCGGGTTGCGCAGTGCCACGCTCAGTTCATGGCGCTGTTCGAGTTTGAGCGTGGGCTCGTACAGCGTGAGTGCGATATCTACCCGCTCTCCCCGGGGCGTTTGCACACGCTCGAAATGCACTTCTCGCACATTCTCCACCAGCGGCTGGAAGCTGGTTCGTCGCCTAAAGCTCAGGGTATCGCCGTTAAGCTGGTAGACGTACTTGCTAACGGGATACGCCAGTGGGTGGGGCTTGCTCGCGCTTTGCCCATCCTCCACAGATACCTTTTCAAGGCAGTCTGTCTGCAAGAACCAGTCAGGTGCTCCTGCCTGCCCGGGCAGCTCTGCTACCACGAGGCTCAGCATGGACGGTGCCACCTCCAGAGGACGGGCGAAGGCCTGCTGTGCAGTGGAGCTCTTGAAGTCGTCAGGTCGCAGGCGCAGGCAGCCGAACATTCCGGCCATGCGAATATCCTGAGCCATACGCAGCAACGCCTGACGTGCCTCATCCTGCATGCGCACCGCGGTACTTTGCAGGCGCCACGTCTGGTGTGCCGAAGCGAAGAGCTGGCTGGCTGCGGCCAGCAGCATCAACCCGATGGCCAGCGCCATCACCACCTCAAGTAAACCGAACCCGCTCTGACGGGCCTTCATCGCCGCCTCTCAAGCTCACTGTGCGCCGCCATTGCCGCCTGCCCATCGCGACGCGCGCTGTCCGCAGCCTGCAATGCCTGCAACTGTATCGATGCCGTTGCGAACATGCCCACGGCCACAACCACGACCGCCAACAACACTTCCATGAGCGTCATGCCCCGTTGCCTCGCGTGCATCCCTGCACCTCCTGCGACTTTTCCTGCAATAGCCCTGAACCTGGCCGACTAGACCGCCTGGCCAGCGAACGTGAAGCTATAGCCAAGCACTTCCAGGGAGGAATGCACGGTGAAGCAACGAGGCGTAACACTGATACAAATGTTGTCGGCCTTGGCCATAGCTGTCTTGCTGACACAGCTCGGTATGCCGGCCTACGCCAGGATGAGCGACGACCTACACAGGGCAGCCGCTGCCCGTGATTTGGCACAGGCACTGCGCAGCGCACGCAGCCACGCGATGCTGCAAAGCCAGCCGGTGCTGGTGCAGGCGTTGGACGGTAATTGGGGGAATGGTTGGCGGGTGATGCTGGAGCATAATCAGCAGCTGCTGCGCGAGCAGCGCCTTTCGAGGCCGCTCAAGATTACGAGCAATCGCGGGGAGCAGTTCAAGTTCAGTGCGCTGGGCGTTCCAATGACGCTGAACAACAGCTGGTTGGGAACAACGCTGGAAGTGTGTGAACGCTCATCTGCCAGCAGCCGATATCAAGTGGTGCTGGCATCGACCGGGAGAGTCAGATTGCTTGCAGAGGACCGAAACAATACTCGCTGTGCAAGCACATAGCCTTGAGCCGACCTTGCCGGCGATGAGGCCAGTACAGGCTTCAGTCAGATCAGCGAGCGAACCCGCAGCTCTTTTGGCATCGAGAAGGTGATGTTCTCTTCACGCCCATCCAGCTCTTCAGCACCGGTAGCGCCCCAGGCCTTGAGCTGTTCGATCACGCCACGTACCAGCACTTCGGGGGCCGAAGCACCGGCAGTAATGCCAATACGCGCCGCCTGTTCGAACCAGCCCTGTTGCAGGTCCTCGGCACCATCGATCAGGTAGGCCGGGGTGCCCATGCGTTCGGCCAGCTCACGCAGGCGGTTGGAGTTGGAGCTGTTCGGGCTGCCGACTACCAGCACCACGTCGCACTCGCCCGCCAGTTGCTTGACGGCGTCCTGGCGGTTCTGGGTGGCGTAGCAGATGTCGTCCTTGCGCGGGCCACCGATGTTCGGAAAGCGCGCACGCAGGGCGTCGATGACGCGGCTGGTGTCGTCCATCGACAAGGTGGTCTGGGTCACGAAGGCCAGGTGGTCAGGGTCGCGCACCTGCAGCCTGGCTACATCATCTTCGTCTTCGACGAGGTAGATGGAACCACCGTTGCTGGCGTCGTACTGGCCCATGGTGCCTTCGACTTCCGGGTGCCCTTCGTGGCCGATGAGAATGCACTCACGGCCGTCGCGGCTGTACTTGGCCACCTCGATGTGCACCTTGGTCACCAGCGGGCAGGTGGCATCGAACACTTTCAGGCCACGGCCAGCCGCTTCCTGGCGCACGGCCTGGGAAACACCGTGGGCACTGAAGATGACGATGACATCGTCCGGCACCTGGTCCAGCTCTTCGACGAAGATGGCACCGCGGTTGCGCAGGTCTTCTACCACGAACTTGTTGTGCACCACTTCGTGACGCACATAGATCGGCGGGCCGAAGACTTCCAGCGCGCGGTTGACGATCTCGATCGCCCGGTCGACCCCCGCGCAAAAGCCGCGAGGGTTGGCGAGTTTGATTTGCATGATCGGCTCCAGGCTTACAGGGCCTTCACCTCGAGGATCTCCACCTCGAAGGTCAGGGTCTTGCCAGCCAGTGGGTGATTGAAGTCGATGGTCACCTGGTCGTCATCGAACGCTTTGACCACACCCGGCAGCTCGGCGTTGGCGGCATCGTTGAAGATGATCAGCAGCCCGTCGGACAGCTCCATGCCCTCGAAGTTGGACCGCGGCATGACTTGCACGTTTTGCGGGTTGGGCTGGCCGAAGGCGTTCTCCGGGGCCACTACCACGGTGCGCTTGTCACCGGCCTTGAAGCCGAACAGCGCGTTTTCGAAGCCCGGCAACAGGTTGCCATCGCCAACCTTGAAGGTGGCCGGAGCTTTGTCGAACGTGCTGTCGACGGTGTCGCCGTTTTCCAGGTGCAGCGCGAAGTGCAGGGTGACTTCGGTGTTCTGGCCGATACGGGTGTCAGTCATGGACCGGATCCTCGGACTTCTTGCTCTTGAACATATCCAGCGCCAGCATCACCGCACCAACGGTGATGGCGCTGTCGGCCACGTTGAAGGCCGGGAAGTAATGGCGGTTTTGCCAGTGCACCAGGATGAAGTCGACCACATGGCCCAGCACGACGCGGTCGTACAGGTTGCCAATGGCGCCACCCAACACCAGCGCCAGCGCCACGGCCAGCCAGGTTTCGTTGCGCCCCAGGCGCTTGAGCCACACCACCAGCACGGCACTGACCACCACGGCGATCAGGGCGAACAGCCAGCGCTGCCAGCCAGCGCCATCAGCGAGGAAGCTGAAAGCGGCGCCGGTGTTGTAGGCCAAGGTCCAGCTGAAGTAGTCAGGGATGACCACAATCTGCTGGTACATGGTCAGGGCGTTGTTGAAATACAGCTTGGTGGCCTGGTCGACGACCAGCACCAGCAAGCTCAGCCAAAGCCATGCAAGGCGCCCAAAGCGCCCCACTGCCGGGTTAGGCATAGTGACGCACCTCGCCCGAACCGGTCAGGTTATCGACGCAACGGCTGCAGATTTCCGGGTGCTCCGGGTGGCTGCCTACGTCGGCGCGGAAGTGCCAGCAACGGCCGCACTTGGCATGGCCGGACTTGACCACTTTCAGCTTGAGGCCTTCGACTTCGGTGGCCACGGCGTCCGCCGGTGCCTGCACGAACGGCACCACGCTGGCGGCCGAGGTGATCAGCACGAAGCGCAGCTCGTCGCCCAGCTTGCCCAGGTCGGCGCTCAGGCCTTCGTCGGCGTACAGGGTGACTTCGGCCTGCAGGTTGCCGCCGATGACCTTGGCGGTACGCTGGTTTTCCAGCTCCTTGTTGACCGATGCCTTCACCGCCATTACACGGTCCCAGTAGGCGCGGTCCAACTCGGTGCCTTCCGGCAGCTCGCTCAGGCCCTGGTACCAGCTGTTGAGCATCACCGACTCGTTGCGCTCGCCCGGCAGGTATTGCCAGATTTCGTCAGCGGTGAACGCCAGGATCGGCGCAATCCAGCGCACCAGCGCTTCGCTGATGTGGTACAGCGCGGTCTGGCAGGAACGGCGGGCGACACTGTTGGCGCCGGTGGTGTACTGGCGGTCCTTGATGATGTCGAGGTAGAAGCCGCCCAGCTCCTGCACGCAGAAGTTGTGCACCTTGGAGTAGACGTTCCAGAAACGGTACTCGCTGTAGTGCTCTTCAAGCTCGCGTTGCAGCAGCAGGGTACGGTCCACGGCCCAGCGGTCCAGTGCCAGCATGTCTTCCGGGGCCAGCAGGTCGCGGGCCGGGTCGAAACCGGACAGGTTGGACAGCAGGAAGCGCGCGGTATTGCGGATACGGCGGTAAGCGTCGGCGCTACGCTGCAGGATCTGCTCGGAAACCGCCATTTCACCGGAATAGTCAGTGGCCGAAACCCACAGGCGCAGGATGTCGGCACCCAGGGTGTTGTTGACCTTCTCCGGCTCGATGGTGTTACCCAGCGACTTGGACATCTTGCGGCCGTTCTCGTCCACGGTGAAGCCGTGGGTCAGCAGTTCGCGGTACGGCGCGTGGTTGTCGATGGCGCAACCGGTGAGCAACGACGAGTGGAACCAGCCACGATGCTGGTCGGAGCCTTCCAGGTACAGGTCGGCGACCGGGCCGGTGGCGTGGCCGATATCGTGCGAGCCACGCAGCACGTGCCAGTGGGTGGTGCCGGAGTCGAACCACACGTCCAGGGTATCGGTGATCTTGTCGTACTGGCCGGCTTCTTCACCCAGCAGTTCGACGGCATCCAGCTTGAACCAGGCTTCGATACCTTCCTGTTCAACGCGCTTGGCCACCGCTTCCATCAGTTCGACGGTACGTGGGTGCAGCTCGCCGGTCTGCTTGTGCAGGAAGAACGGGATCGGCACACCCCAGTTGCGCTGACGCGAGATGCACCAGTCCGGGCGGTTGGCGATCATCGAGTGCAGGCGCGCCTGGCCCCAGGCCGGTACGAACTTGGTTTCTTCGATGGCTTTGAGGGCGCGCTCACGCAGCGGCTCGCCAGCGCTTGGCTGCTTGTCCATGCCGACGAACCACTGCGCGGTTGCGCGGTAGATCAGCGGGGTCTTGTGGCGCCAGCAGTGCATGTAGCTGTGGCTGATGGTTTCGGTGTGCATCAGCGCACCGGCTTCGCTCAGCTTCTCGACGATGGCCGGGTTGGCCTTCCAGATGAACTGGCCGCCGAAGAACTCCAGCGACTCGACATACACGCCGTTGCTCTGCACCGGGGTGAGAATGTCGTCGTTGACCATGCCGTAGCGCTTGCAGGTGACGAAGTCGTCTTCACCGTAGGCAGGCGCGGAGTGAACCACACCGGTACCGGCGCCCAGTTCGACATAGTCGGCCAGGTAGACAGGCGACAGGCGGTCGTAGAACGGGTGGCGGAAGTTGATCAGCTCCAGGGCCGAACCCTGGGCAGTGGCGACGACCGAGCCTTCCAGGTTGTAGCGCTTGAGGCACGACTCGACCAGCTCTTCGGCCAGCACCAGCAGACGCTCGCCGGTATCGACCAGGGCGTACTTGAACTCCGGGTGGATGTTCAGCGCCTGGTTGGCGGGGATGGTCCACGCAGTGGTGGTCCAGATCACGATGGCGGCCGGCTTGGCCAGCGCCTCCAGCCCGAAGGCGGCAGCCAGCTTGGCCTCGTCGGCAATCGGGAAGGCCACGTCGATGGTCTGGGATTTCTTGTCGGCGTATTCGACTTCCGCTTCAGCCAGGGCCGAACCGCAATCGAAGCACCAGTTCACAGGCTTGAGGCCCTTGAACACGAAGCCTTGCTTGACCATCTCGGCCAGGGCGCGGATTTCACCGGCCTCGTTGGCGAAGTTCATGGTCTTGTACGGGTTGTCCCAGTCACCCAGTACACCCAGGCGAATGAACTCGGTCTTCTGCCCTTCGATCTGCTCGGCGGCGTACTCGCGGCACAGCTCGCGGGTGCGGTCGGCAGACAGGTGCTTGCCGTGGGTAACCTCGACCTTGTGCTCGATCGGCAGGCCATGGCAGTCCCAACCCGGTACATACGGCGCATCGTAGCCGGCCAGGGTCTTGGAGCGGACGATCATGTCCTTGAGGATCTTGTTCAGCGCATGACCGATGTGAATCTTGCCGTTGGCATAGGGCGGGCCGTCGTGCAGGACGAACTTGGGACGATCCTTGCCAATTTCGCGCAGCTTCTGGTACAGGCCAATGCTGTCCCAGCGCTGCAGGATCTGCGGTTCGCGCTGAGGCAGGCCGGCCTTCATGGGGAAGGCGGTGTCCGGAAGGTTAAGCGTGGCTTTGTAGTCGGTCATTTCAGGCTCTTCGTTAGCGGTTGAGCGTGCCAATGTGCACGTGCGGCGGCGATATCCGCATCGATCGCCGACTTCAGCGCCTCCAGGGAGGCGAATCGCTGCTCTTCACGCAGCTTGTGGTGGAACTCCACCGTCAGACGCCGGCCATACAGGTCGCCGGCAAAATCAAGAAGATGAATCTCCAGGTGCGGGCGCCCATCACCGGCAACGGTGGGACGCACGCCAATATTGCCTACACCCGGCCAGGCCTTGCCGTCGATTTCGATGCTGGCCAGGTAGACCCCGGACAGCGGCACGCGGCGGCGCTTGAGCTGGATGTTGGCGGTAGGTGTGCCGAGCTGGCGAGCCAGCTTCTGGCCATGCAGCACACGGCCGGTGATGCTGTACGGGCGGCCCAGCAGGTGCTCGGCCAGCTCGAAGTTACCTTCGCACAGGGCTTTGCGCACTTCGGTGCTGCTGACCCGCAGGCCGTCCTGGATTACCGTGTTGGCGGCCTCGACGGTGAAGCCGTACTGCTTGCCGGCCTCGATCAGGAAGGCAAAGTCGCCGGCGCGGTCGCAGCCAAAGCGGAAGTCATCACCCACTTCGAGGTGGCGCACGCCCAGGCCGTCGACCAGGATGGCTTTGACGAAGGCATCGGCGCTGAGCTTGCTCAGGCGCTGATTGAACGCCAGGCACAGCACCCGGTCGATGCCCTCGGCGGCCAGCAGTTCGACCTTGTCGCGCAGGCGGGCCAGGCGCGCCGGTGCGGTATCGGGGGCGAAGTACTCGCGTGGTTGCGGTTCGAAGATCACCACGCAGGTCGGCAGGCCCAAGGCCTGACCGCGCTCGCGCAGGCGCGCCAGGATAGCCTGGTGGCCGCGGTGAACCCCGTCGAAGTTGCCAATGGTGGCGACACAGCCCCGGTGCTCGGGGCGCAGGTTGTGAAGACCTCGAACCAGCTGCATAACGCGCTTCTTGCTCATAAAGTGGCCGATTATAACCACACCCGGGCGCCGGTGACAGGCAGCAGCGCCCAAGGGCGGCGTGGAATATGAAAAACCGACGCCTGACCCGCCTGACGCCTCAGTGCAGGGCCTTGCGAGCGAAGTGCCGGGGCCGGAAGCCGCACAGGTACAGGCAGCCGAAATACGTCAAGACACCTGCCACAATCAACGCCCCAAGCCGCAGGAAGCGCTCAAGCATGATGCCCTGCTCCCAGGCCGGCATATAGTGCATGCCTGCCAACAGTACCGCCGACATCAGCACCACTGCCAAGACAAGCTTGAGCAGGAACATTGCCCAGCCTGGCTGTGGCTCGAACAACTGCTGGCTGCGCAGCTTCCAGAACAGCAAGCCGGCATTCAGGCAGGCACCCAGGCTGATTGCCAATGCCAGGCCGGCATGTGCAAGCGGGCCGACCAGGGCGAGGTTGAACAACTGGGTACAGACCAGGGTGAAAATCGCAATCTTTACCGGCGTGCGGATATTCTGCTGCGCATAGAAGCCGGGTGCCAGCACCTTGACCAGAATGATCGCCAGCAAACCTACCGAATAGGCCATCAGCGCCCGCTGTGTCATGGCCGCATCAAACGCACTGAACTTGCCATATTGAAAGAGCGCAACGGTCAGCGGCTCGGCAAGGATGGCCAAGGCCAAGGTGCACGGCAGCACCAGCAGGAAGCACAGGCGCAGGCCCCAGTCGAGGATCCGCGAGTATTCCTCGCGGTCCTTGTTGGCGTAGGTCTTGGCCAGGGTAGGCAGCAGGATGGTGCCCAGGGCCACGCCCAGCACGCCTGAAGGCAGCTCCATGAGGCGGTCGGCGTAATACATCCACGACACCGAGCCGGCCACCAGGAACGAGGCGAAGATGGTGTTGATGATCAACGAAATCTGGCTCACCGACACCCCGAGAATCGCCGGCAGCATCTGTTTGAGTACCCGCCACACACCCGCGTCCTTGAGGTTCAGGCGCGGCAGTACGAGCATGCCGATCTTCTTCAACGCTGGCAGCTGGTACAGCAACTGCGCCAGGCCACCCGCCAGCACGCCCCAGGCCAGGGCCATGATTGGCGGGTTGAAGTACGGCGTCAGCAGCACGGCGAAGGCAATCATCGCCACGTTCAACAGGGTGGGGGTGAACGCCGGTACCGAGAAGCGGTTCCAGGTATTGAGGATCGCACCGGCCAGGGAAGACAGCGAGATCAGCAATATATAAGGAAAGGTCACCCGCAACAGGGAGGTGGTCAGCTCGTATTTTTCTGCGTTGTCGACAAAGCCTGGGGCTGTTGCCCACACCACCCACGGCGCCGCGAGGATGCCGATGGCAGTCACCAGGGCGAGGACCAGGGTCAGCAGGCCGCTGACATAAGCGATGAAGGTACGTGTCGCCTCCTCGCCCTGCTGGGTCTTGTATTCGGCCAGGATCGGAACAAAGGCCTGGGAAAACGCACCCTCGGCGAAAATGCGCCGCAGCAGGTTGGGCAGTTTGAACGCGATGAAAAAGGCGTCGGTTGCGACGCCGGCACCAAAGATGCGCGCCAGGATGGTGTCGCGAACGAAGCCCAGCACCCGCGAAATCATGGTGATCGAGCTTACTGCAGCCAGGGATTTGAGCAGGTTCATCGAAAAGATTCACGCCAATGGCAGAGGACGCTGCCAGACAGCGTCCGAATGTGCGATACTCCCGCGCCTTCGCAGGGGAGCCAAAAATTCCCGAGTGTACAGGTCGCGCAGCAGAAAGGAATCTTTCCCTCTTGTTGGCGCACCGCTCGGCGGAACCTTGCAGGTGGCCTTGACAATCGATCTCTTGATCGGCATGATTCGCGGCCTATTTTGTTTGCTATTTACCTAAAGTCTTTCGAGGAGCTCGACGGTGGCCAACACACCTTCCGCCAAGAAACGTGCAAAACAGGCTGAGAAGCGTCGCAGCCACAACGCCAGCCTGCGTTCCATGGTCCGCACCTACATCAAGAATGTAGTTAAAGCCATTGACGCAAAAGACGCCGAAAAAGCGCAAGCCGCTTACGTTCTGGCTGTACCTGTAATCGACCGTATGGCCGACAAAGGTATCATCCACAAGAACAAAGCTGCTCGTCACAAAGGCCGTCTGAATGGCCACATCAAGGCGCTGAAAGAAGCTGCAGCTGCCTAAGCGACGCGCTATTCGAAAAACCGACCCTAGGGTCGGTTTTTTGTTGCCTGCGATTTATGCTTGCGGGCAAGGCTCCATGTGGAACTCGGTCTTTGTGGGAGCGGCCTTGCGTCGCGAAAGGGCTGCAGAGCAGCCCCGGCAATCTCAGCTTCTGCGCTAAGACCGAGGGGCCGCTACGCGCCCCTTTCGCGACGCAAGGCCGCTCCCACAAAAAAGCGGGGCCGCGGTTGGCGGCCCTACTTTTACATTACTTGGCTATCTGAATCTTCGGCGCCCACTGCAGCCAGTCATCCTCTGCCTTGTCGAACAAGGCGAAGGTCTGCTGCGGCCGTGCCGGGTTGCCCATCTGCTCGCCATCCGGCGTTGCAAAGGCGATACCGCCATCGATCAGAGTCTCCACCGACTCGGTACGCACGGTAGCCCCCTTGAACAGCCCCCAGTCGAAACCGAAGCCACTGCTGTTCCAGAACCGGCTGCCACTACGGACCAGGGCTGCATAGCGCGGCTCGATGAGGATATGGATCAGCACGCGGTCAGCGCTCTGGCCCAACTCGAAACCCGTCACCTTGCCAACCGCAACCTCTCGATAGGTCACTGGCACACCCGGCTTGATCGAACCACGCCGCGGCGCACTGAGCGTCAATGGCAAGCCCACCTCCGGCCCAGCCACTTGCGGGGCATCGGCCAAGGCGATGAAGTCGCGCTGCGGGCCACGGTCCTTGGCTGCCGGCTGCACCTCCAGGTACTGCCCGCCAATCAGCGTGTCGAGGTTCTCGGTGCGTACCAGGCCCAAGGCTGGCTTGACCACCCAGAACTGCGTACCGGCACGGGCAATACGGTCCGCCGCCTCGGTGATACGTGCCCGCAGCAGCACTGCCTGCAAGTCATCGGTCAGGTCGACGCTCTCGATACTGCCCACATCCAGGCCACGGAAGCGGATTGGCGTACCCGGCTTCAGGCCATCTGCACGGTCTACACGGACGGTGATCAAGGTACCCGCGCGGTTTACCGCTTCCTGGCTGTCATGCAGACGGAAGCGTGGAATGTGGCGCTTCAGCGCCACATCGGGCCGTGGCGTGTCGAACGCAATACCGCCGGCCATCAGCGTTTGCAGCGATTCACTCTTGATCTTGATGCCCGACAGCCCCCCGGTCAGGGTAATGCCACTGACGTTCCAGAAGCGCGACGAGCCGTTGACCAGCTTTTCGTATTCCTTCTCGATATGCACACCGATCAGGATACGGTTGCTGTTACGAGCAAACTGGTAGCTCTGCACGCTACCCACCTTGACCTGGCGGTACATCACCGGGCTGCCGATTTCCAGAGAACCCAGGGTATCGGCGAACAACACCATGTGCAGGCCTGGCGCCTTGAGGTCGAGCGGCGGCGCCTTGGCACGGGCCTCGAACTCACGCTCGGGCCGTTCACCCTTCTCACCCGGGCGGATGGCGATGTAGTTACCTTTGACCAGCGCCTCCAGGCCGGTGATACCTGCCAGGGAAATCGACGGCTTGACCACCCAGAACTGCGTGCCCTCGACCAGATAGTCTTCGGTGAGCGGGTCCAGCGTCAGCTCGGCCGATGCGCTGGACAGGTTGTCTTCCATCTTCAGGGCTTTCAACGAGCCCACCTGGATGCCCTTGTACATGACCGGCGTGCGGCCTGCCTGCAGGCCCTCGTAATCGCTCAGCTTTACCTTGACCCGTATACCCGCCTGGGCGGCGTCGAAGTCTTCATAAAGGCGGAATGGCAGGCTAGGATCGGTAGGCGGGCTGTCCTTGCGGTACTCCGGCGTGGCAAAGGCGATACCACCGGCCACAATGCTCGACAGCGACTCGCTGCGAACCTTCACACCTGACAGCGAAGCATCGATGCTGACGCCGCTGGCGTTCCAGAAACGCGTGTGCTTGCGCACCAGGCTGGCGTAGGCGGGCTCGATGAACACCTTGATCTCGACGGTGCTCTGGTCCTCGGACAGGCGATAGCTTTTCACCCGACCCACCTGGATCTGCTTGTAGAAGATCGGGCTGTCACGGTTGAGCGAACCCAGCCTGTCGGCTTTGAGGGTCAGATGCAGGCCAGGCTCCGAATCCGAGAGCGGCGGCGCAACCTTCAGGGCGGTAAAGCGCTTGGTACGCTCGCCCTCCCCCGGGCTGACGGCAATGTAGTTACCCGACACCAGTGTTTCAAGGCCGGTAATACCCGCCAGGCTGACACTCGGCTTCACCAGCCAGAAACGCGTGCCTTTGGTCAGGTGTGGTTCGGCGTCCTTGTTCATCTCGATGGTGGCGATCACACCTTGGTTGTCGCCCTTGGCGTCGAGCAACAAGCTCTTCACTTTGCCTACCGGCATGCCCTTGTAGATGACTTCGGTCTTGTTGGCGACGATACCTTCACCCGACTCGAAGCGGACTTCAATTTCCACGCCGGCCTTGCTATAGGCCTGCCACGCGAGCCAGCCACCGATCATCAGGGCGATCAAAGGCAGGATCCAGATGGCCGACCAGTTCGAGGCTGGCCGGGTTTTAGCCGTTGGCAGGTCACTCATGGTCGTCATCCGACTCCGTGTTATCCCAAATCAGTCGGGGATCGAAAGTTAAAGCGGCAAGCATTGTCAGGATCACCACAGTTGCAAAGGCGACAGCGCCCAGATTGGCTTCGACACTGGCTATTCGGCCGAAATTCACCACTGCCACCAGGATGGCGATGACGAAGATATCGAGCATGGACCAGCGCCCAATGAATTCGATGAAGCGGTACATCAATATCCGTTGCCGCGCTGAAAGCGGCTGGTGACGCTGAACGGAGTACAACAGCAAACCGATGCCCACGAGCTTGAAGGTGGGCACCAGGATACTGGCAATGAACACCACCGCGGCAATCGGCACCATGCCGTGCTTGAGCAGGGTGATGACGCCGGACATGATCGTGTCGGGGCTGCCCTGGCCGAGTGTACTCACGGTCATGATCGGCAGCAGGTTGGCCGGGATGTACAGGATCGACGCGGCAATCAGCAGGGCCCAGGTACGTACGATACTGTTCGGGCGGCGGGCATGCACAATGGCGCCGCAACGTGTGCAGGTCTGCGAAGTGCCATCTGGCACTTGCCGGTTCAGTTCATGACATTCATTGCAGACAACAATGCCTGCATCAATCGCCCGCATGCAGGTCCTCCCCGGATAGTGCACTCCAGATCTGGTGCGGCGACATGACCACCTCCAGCCATACCTGGACCAATAACAGGCTGATGAAGCAGAACAGCCCCAGGCCCACGGTCAGTTCTGCCAGGTCTACCAGCTTGACGATAGCCACCAGCACACCCATGAAATAGACCTCGAGCATGCCCCAGTCACGCAAGTGGTGATAGATGCGGTAGAACAGCAGGCCGAAGTTGCGCCCCACGTTCAAGCGGATACTCAGCAATACCGCCAGTTGGCAAAGCAGTTTTGCCAGAGGGATGGCCATGCTGCACAGGAACACGACCACCGCCACACCGCGCATCTGCGAATTGTACAGGCCCAGTACGCCGCTCCAGACAGTATCGTCCGAGGTCTGGCCAAGCAGGTGCAGTTGCATGATCGGTAGAAAATTGGCAGGTACGAACAGCAACAGCGCGGTCAGTACCAGGGCCAGGCTGCGGTTGACTACATTGTGCCGGTGGGCATAGAGCTCGTAGCCGCAGCGGGGGCATTCGGCTTTTTCATCGCGCTGCAGCACAGGCTTGCGCAGCAACAGGTCGCATTCGTGGCAGGCGACAAGCTCGTCCAACGGCAATTGGGCCAGGGCATCGGGTTCGACAGGATTGGGCATATAGCGCTTCTGGATAGGTGCGTGGGCCTATTCTAGTGTTCTGGCTCGAATTGTGGGAGGCGACTTACCACAGATCCCTGTAGGAGCAGCCTTGTGCTGCGAAGAGGCCGGTAAGGCTAAAGATTATCTTCGGCTGCAATGGCCGCTTCGCAGCACAAGGCTGCTCCTACAGGGCTTCAGGCAGGGATGGGGATATTTGCGCCGCAAAGACAAAACCCCTACCTGCATGTGCAGATAGGGGTTTTGCGAAATGAATCTTGACGATGACCTACTCTCACATGGGGAAACCCCACACTACCATCGGCGATGCATCGTTTCACTACTGAGTTCGGGATGGGATCAGGTGGTTCCAATGCTCTATGGTCGTCAAGAAATTCTGTAGCCAGAATGTCCAGATGGACAGCCCAGCGAATCCGGATATGCGATATTTGTGGTTTGTTGCGAACTTTCGGTTCGTATCATCTTCACCACCGCAATCTGCGCTAGCAAATTGCTTGGGTGTTATATGGTCAAGCCTCACGGGCAATTAGTATTGGTTAGCTCAACGCCTCACAGCGCTTACACACCCAACCTATCAACGTCGTAGTCTTCGACGGCCCTTCAGGGGATTCAAGATCCCAGTGAGATCTCATCTTGAGGCAAGTTTCCCGCTTAGATGCTTTCAGCGGTTATCTCTTCCGAACATAGCTACCCGGCAATGCCACTGGCGTGACAACCGGAACACCAGAGGTTCGTCCACTCCGGTCCTCTCGTACTAGGAGCAGCCCCTCTCAAATCTCAAACGTCCACGGCAGATAGGGACCGAACTGTCTCACGACGTTCTAAACCCAGCTCGCGTACCACTTTAAATGGCGAACAGCCATACCCTTGGGACCGGCTTCAGCCCCAGGATGTGATGAGCCGACATCGAGGTGCCAAACACCGCCGTCGATATGAACTCTTGGGCGGTATCAGCCTGTTATCCCCGGAGTACCTTTTATCCGTTGAGCGATGGCCCTTCCATACAGAACCACCGGATCACTAAGACCTACTTTCGTACCTGCTCGACGTGTGTGTCTCGCAGTCAAGCGCGCTTTTGCCTTTATACTCTACGACCGATTTCCGACCGGTCTGAGCGCACCTTCGTACTCCTCCGTTACTCTTTGGGAGGAGACCGCCCCAGTCAAACTACCCACCATACACTGTCCTCGATCCGGATAACGGACCTGAGTTAGAACCTCAAAGTTGCCAGGGTGGTATTTCAAGGATGGCTCCATGAGAACTGGCGTCCCCACTTCAAAGCCTCCCACCTATCCTACACAAGCAAATTCAAAGTCCAGTGCAAAGCTATAGTAAAGGTTCACGGGGTCTTTCCGTCTAGCCGCGGATACACTGCATCTTCACAGCGATTTCAATTTCACTGAGTCTCGGGTGGAGACAGCGCCGCCATCGTTACGCCATTCGTGCAGGTCGGAACTTACCCGACAAGGAATTTCGCTACCTTAGGACCGTTATAGTTACGGCCGCCGTTTACCGGGGCTTCGATCAAGAGCTTCGCTTGCGCTAACCCCATCAATTAACCTTCCGGCACCGGGCAGGCGTCACACCCTATACGTCCACTTTCGTGTTTGCAGAGTGCTGTGTTTTTAATAAACAGTCGCAGCGGCCTGGTATCTTCGACCGGCATGGGCTTACGGAGCAAGTCCTTGACCCTCGCCGGCGCACCTTCTCCCGAAGTTACGGTGCCATTTTGCCTAGTTCCTTCACCCGAGTTCTCTCAAGCGCCTTGGTATTCTCTACCTAACCACCTGTGTCGGTTTGGGGTACGGTTCCCAGTTATCTGAAGCTTAGGAGCTTTTCTTGGAAGCATGGTATCAACCACTTCGTCGCCTAATGGCAACTCGTCATCAGCTCTCGGCCTTGAAATCCCGGATTTGCCTAAGATTCCAGCCTACCACCTTAAACCTGGACAACCAACGCCAGGCTGGCCTAACCTTCTCCGTCCCTCCATCGCAATAACTGGAAGTACAGGAATATTAACCTGTTTTCCATCGACTACGCTTTTCAGCCTCGCCTTAGGGACCGACTAACCCTGCGTCGATTAACGTTGCGCAGGAAACCTTGGTCTTTCGGCGTGCGAGTTTTTCACTCGCATTGTCGTTACTCATGTCAGCATTCGCACTTCTGATACCTCCAGCAAGCTTCTCAACTCACCTTCACAGGCTTACAGAACGCTCCTCTACCGCATCACCAAAAGGTGATACCCGTAGCTTCGGTGCATGGTTTGAGCCCCGTTACATCTTCCGCGCAGGCCGACTCGACTAGTGAGCTATTACGCTTTCTTTAAAGGGTGGCTGCTTCTAAGCCAACCTCCTAGCTGTCTAAGCCTTCCCACATCGTTTCCCACTTAACCATGACTTTGGGACCTTAGCTGACGGTCTGGGTTGTTTCCCTTTTCACGACGGACGTTAGCACCCGCCGTGTGTCTCCCATGCTCGGCACTTGTAGGTATTCGGAGTTTGCATCGGTTTGGTAAGTCGGGATGACCCCCTAGCCGAAACAGTGCTCTACCCCCTACAGTGATACATGAGGCGCTACCTAAATAGCTTTCGAGGAGAACCAGCTATCTCCGAGCTTGATTAGCCTTTCACTCCGATCCACAGGTCATCCGCTAACTTTTCAACGGTAGTCGGTTCGGTCCTCCAGTCAGTGTTACCTAACCTTCAACCTGCCCATGGATAGATCGCCCGGTTTCGGGTCTATACCCAGCGACTAAACGCCCTATTAAGACTCGCTTTCGCTACGCCTCCCCTATTCGGTTAAGCTCGCCACTGAATATAAGTCGCTGACCCATTATACAAAAGGTACGCAGTCACCTAACAAGTAGGCTCCCACTGCTTGTACGCATACGGTTTCAGGATCTATTTCACTCCCCTCTCCGGGGTTCTTTTCGCCTTTCCCTCACGGTACTAGTTCACTATCGGTCAGTCAGTAGTATTTAGCCTTGGAGGATGGTCCCCCCATATTCAGACAAAGTTTCTCGTGCTCCGTCCTACTCGATTTCATTGATAAGAGATTTTCGTGTACGGGGCTATCACCCACTATGGCCGCACTTTCCAGAGCGTTCCACTAATCTCAAACCAACTTAAGGGCTGGTCCCCGTTCGCTCGCCACTACTAAGGGAATCTCGGTTGATTTCTTTTCCTCAGGGTACTTAGATGTTTCAGTTCCCCTGGTTCGCCTCTTGCACCTATGTATTCAGTACAAGATAACCAGCTTGTGCTGGCTGGGTTCCCCCATTCAGAGATCTCTGGATCACAGTCTGTTTGCCGACTCCCCAAAGCTTTTCGCAGGCTACCACGTCTTTCATCGCCTCTGACTGCCAAGGCATCCACCGTATGCGCTTCTTCACTTGACCATATAACCCCAAGCAATCTGGTTATACTGTGAAGACGACATTCGCCGAAAATTCGCACGTTGCTCTTTCGAGCAGAACTCACAAATTTTACCTTAGCCTGATCCACCAGCAGTGAAACTGGTGTTCAGTCTATTTCTATCACATATCCGAATTTTTAAAGAACGATCTGACAAAAGTCAGAAATCAACATTCATCAACGAATGTTCATTTCTAAGTTCTGACAAGCTACTGCGTACGGCGAAAGTGGTGGAGCCAAGCGGGATCGAACCGCTGACCTCCTGCGTGCAAGGCAGGCGCTCTCCCAGCTGAGCTATGGCCCCGTATTCTACGGCTAAACCGTGGAATGGTAGGTCTGGGCAGATTTGAACTGCCGACCTCACCCTTATCAGGGGTGCGCTCTAACCAACTGAGCTACAGACCTATAACAGGGTCGCGTTACAGCATCGTCTTTATACAAGTGAATCAAGCAATTCGTGTGGGAGCTCATCAGCAGGCTGATGTCGTCGATTAAGGAGGTGATCCAGCCGCAGGTTCCCCTACGGCTACCTTGTTACGACTTCACCCCAGTCATGAATCACACCGTGGTAACCGTCCTCCCGAAGGTTAGACTAGCTACTTCTGGTGCAACCCACTCCCATGGTGTGACGGGCGGTGTGTACAAGGCCCGGGAACGTATTCACCGCGACATTCTGATTCGCGATTACTAGCGATTCCGACTTCACGCAGTCGAGTTGCAGACTGCGATCCGGACTACGATCGGTTTTGTGAGATTAGCTCCACCTCGCGGCTTGGCAACCCTCTGTACCGACCATTGTAGCACGTGTGTAGCCCAGGCCGTAAGGGCCATGATGACTTGACGTCATCCCCACCTTCCTCCGGTTTGTCACCGGCAGTCTCCTTAGAGTGCCCACCATAACGTGCTGGTAACTAAGGACAAGGGTTGCGCTCGTTACGGGACTTAACCCAACATCTCACGACACGAGCTGACGACAGCCATGCAGCACCTGTGTCAGAGTTCCCGAAGGCACCAATCCATCTCTGGAAAGTTCTCTGCATGTCAAGGCCTGGTAAGGTTCTTCGCGTTGCTTCGAATTAAACCACATGCTCCACCGCTTGTGCGGGCCCCCGTCAATTCATTTGAGTTTTAACCTTGCGGCCGTACTCCCCAGGCGGTCAACTTAATGCGTTAGCTGCGCCACTAAAATCTCAAGGATTCCAACGGCTAGTTGACATCGTTTACGGCGTGGACTACCAGGGTATCTAATCCTGTTTGCTCCCCACGCTTTCGCACCTCAGTGTCAGTATCAGTCCAGGTGGTCGCCTTCGCCACTGGTGTTCCTTCCTATATCTACGCATTTCACCGCTACACAGGAAATTCCACCACCCTCTACCGTACTCTAGCTTGCCAGTTTTGGATGCAGTTCCCAGGTTGAGCCCGGGGCTTTCACATCCAACTTAACAAACCACCTACGCGCGCTTTACGCCCAGTAATTCCGATTAACGCTTGCACCCTCTGTATTACCGCGGCTGCTGGCACAGAGTTAGCCGGTGCTTATTCTGTCGGTAACGTCAAAACACTAACGTATTAGGTTAATGCCCTTCCTCCCAACTTAAAGTGCTTTACAATCCGAAGACCTTCTTCACACACGCGGCATGGCTGGATCAGGCTTTCGCCCATTGTCCAATATTCCCCACTGCTGCCTCCCGTAGGAGTCTGGACCGTGTCTCAGTTCCAGTGTGACTGATCATCCTCTCAGACCAGTTACGGATCGTCGCCTTGGTGAGCCATTACCTCACCAACTAGCTAATCCGACCTAGGCTCATCTGATAGCGCAAGGCCCGAAGGTCCCCTGCTTTCTCCCGTAGGACGTATGCGGTATTAGCGTTCCTTTCGAAACGTTGTCCCCCACTACCAGGCAGATTCCTAGGCATTACTCACCCGTCCGCCGCTGAATCGAAGAGCAAGCTCTTCTCATCCGCTCGACTTGCATGTGTTAGGCCTGCCGCCAGCGTTCAATCTGAGCCATGATCAAACTCTTCAGTTCAATACTGCTTGGGTTTTTAAGAAACCCTAAACTTGGCTCAGCAATCTCAAATGACCATGTGATTTCTCGCATGGTCACTTGTGATGCTGATAATCTTGTTGACTATCAGTCCATACTCACAAGCACCCACACGAATTGCTTGACTCAATTTGTTAAAGAGCGTTTGGTTAAGAGCTTTTCGTCTCAACCGAGGCGCGCATTCTACGCTTTCCCCAGAGCCTGTCAAGCGTTTATTTTGAAGTTTTTTCCGAGAAACTCGTTTAGCTTCAAACACTTAACTCGCTGCGATCTCTCGTAGCGGGAGGTGAATCATACAGCGTTTAGAAGCGCTGTCAACCACCATTTCAACCGCTTGCGATCTTTCGATCGTAGCCCTTTCAGCACCACCTTAACTACCTAACTCATTGAATCTCAAGGAGTTTGTCGTTCCGATGTCGCTGGAAGTGGGGCGCATTATAAGGGGATTAAAAACCGCGTCAACACTTAATTTCAGTTATTTGAAATATTCCAGGCGAAGACTGTATCAAGGCCACCAGTTGCTCGCCACAACCCTTGTAGTGCCCATGAGATCGAGCGCCGCGCGGGCGGCGCTCGATCTCACAGGCGCCACTAGATCAAAGGCAAGCACCTTTCACAGCCACTACTATCTCAAGACTGACCCCTGGCAGCCCCACCCCACTCTCAAACCGCCCTACCCTGCTTCCTGCCAACCCTGCAAAGCACCCGCCCAACAGCAGGAACCCGCAGCACCATCAGCACAGCACCAATAAACGCATACACAACCCACTCCCGCAGGTCCGAGCGCACAATCCACAAAAAGTGCAGCAACCCCAGCCCAAGAACCAGATACACCAACCTGTGCAGCTTCTTCCACCGCGCCCCCAACCGCCGCTGGCTATACCGATTCGAAGTAACCGCCAAGGCCAGCAAGCACAGGAACCCCAGCGCACCGACAATAATGTAGGGCCGCTTGCGCAGCTCCACCGCCAACTGCCCCCAATCCAGCCCAAGAATAAAGAACAGGTAGCAGAGGATGTGCAGCACTATATAAGCAAACACCCACAACCCCAGCTGCCGGCGCACCACAATCCAGCCCGACCAGCCCGTCAGCTTCTGCAGTGGGCTCATGCTCAAGGTCACCAGCAGGAAGGTAAGCGCTCCAAGCCCAAGGCGATCCATCATGATTTTCCCAGGGTCAGGCCCCAGCAGGTTCATCGCCGCCTCATATAGCCACCACGCCGGAAACACGCATCCCACGATGAAGATCGCCAGGCGAAACCAGGGGTAACGCATCAATAGTTCTTCCGCAGATCAAGCCCTGTATACAGCGACGCCACTTCATCAGCGTAACCATTGAACATCTGCGTCTCTCGCACATTGGGGCTGAACAACCCGCTGGGCAACCGGCGTTCGCGCGCCTGGGTCCAGCGCGGGTGATCGACCGTCGGGTTCACGTTGGCATAAAAACCATATTCATCCGGCGCCAGCCCTTCCCAGGTCGTGCCGGGCTGCTCAGCGACCAGGCTGATGCGCACGATCGACTTGATGCTCTTGAAGCCATATTTCCACGGCACCACCAGGCGCAACGGCGCGCCATTCTGATTGGGCAGTTCGCGGCCATACATGCCGACCGCCAGGATCGCCAGCGGATGCATCGCCTCGTCCAGGCGCAACCCTTCTCTATAAGGCCAGTCGATCAAGGCGAACCCTGAACGCTGCCCAGGCATATGCTGTGGATCTTTCAACGTCTCGAAGCGTACATAGCGCGCCCTGGAAGTCGGCTCGACCTGCTGGAGTACCTGCGCCAGCGGGAACCCCAGCCACGGGATGACCATCGACCACGCCTCTACACAACGCAGCCGATAGATCCGCTCTTCGAGCTGATAAGGTTTGACGAAGTCTTCCAGCGCATAGCGCCCGGGCTTGCCCACCTCACCATCCACCACGATCGACCACGGTTCGGTCTTCAGGCTGTCGCCATTGGCGGCCGGGTCGCCCTTGTCAGGCCCGAATTCATAGAAGTTGTTGTAATGGGTAGCATCTTTGAACGGCGTGATTGCCTCGCCCTTAACCGTCACCGCCTGCCAGCGCGTGGCAGCGAGCTTGTCAGTGAACCAGGCCGGTGCGGCACCCGCCTGCACATCGGCATAAGGGGAAACTTCAGCAGCGCCCGCCCTGCCCGGCAATGCGCCCAGCGCCAGGCCGGCCAATGAGCCACCCAGCAGGGTGCGACGGGAAAGGTAGATGCCTTCGGGCGTGATCTCCGACGCCTTGCACTCGGAAGACCTGGGAAGCTTGATGAGCATGGGCGGCTCCATAGCACTGGATAACGGATGTACCAGTAAGACTATGGAGCCGGAGGGTTATTCCAGCGTTAAGCAATTTTCACGCTTTGCGCCGGCGCGCCTTCAACAGGAACTGGATCGGCCCCGACGCCGCATAGGCGAGGAAGATCAGCAGCAGGATGCGCGGCGGGTCGCTGAACACGACGGCAAACACCAGCACCACGGCAAGGATGGCCACGAATGGTACGCGCCCCTTGAGGTCCAGCTCCTTGAAGCTGTTGTATTTGATATTGCTGACCATCAGCATGCCGGCAGCTGCCACCAGCAGCGCCACCAGGAACGACAGCTTGGAGCCCTGGATACCGTAGTCGCTGAACGCCCACACGGTACCCGCTACCACACCTGCGGCAGCCGGGCTGGCCAGGCCGATGAAGTAGCGCTTGTCGGCGGTACCGACCTGGGTGTTGAAGCGCGCCAGGCGCAGCGCGGCACCGGCTACATAGATGAAGGCGACCATCCAGCCGACCTTGCCCATGTCACCCAGCGCCCAGCCAAAGGCCAGCAACGCAGGGGCCACACCGAAGGCGACCATGTCCGACAGCGAGTCATACTCGGCACCGAAGGCGCTCTGGGTATTGGTCATGCGCGCAACGCGGCCGTCCAGGCCGTCGAGCACCATGGCCACGAAGATGGCGATGGCGGCGAAGGCGAAGTACTTGCTCGCCTCGCGCGGGTCACCGGCACTCAGGGCGCTCTGTGCGCTCATCGAGCTGATGATGGAATAGAAGCCGGCAAACAGGTTGGCGGTGGTGAACAGGTTGGGCAGTAGGTAGATGCCGCGGTGGCGCACCTTGCGGCCTTCGGCGTCGTGCCCTTCTTCAATGTGCTCATCGATAGGTAGCAGGCTTTCGGCGTCGGAGGGCTTGTTCGGCTCTTCGGGACGTTCGCTCATAAAGGGTACCTTGCAACAGGATGGAAAATGTTCGACACGGGCCCGCGAAACAGGTTCTGACAGCAGGCCACTGGTCTGCTTTATACCAGAAGCGGGCTGCCAGAACGAAAAAACGCGGCCGAAGCCGCGTTTTTCATCTTTCGATAAGACTTAGTTCTTGGTCTTGTCGACGATTTTGTTAGCCGAGATCCACGGCATCATCGAGCGCAGTTGCTCGCCGATGATTTCGATACCGTGAGCGGCGTTGTTGCGGCGCTTGGCGGTCATCGATGGGTAGTTGGTAGCACCTTCGGAGATGAACATCTTCGCGTACTCGCCGTCCTGGATGCGCTTCAGGGCGTTGCGCATGGCCTTGCGGGATTCTTCGTTGATGACTTCCGGGCCGGTGACGTACTCACCGTATTCGGCGTTGTTGGAGATCGAGTAGTTCATGTTGGCGATGCCGCCTTCGTACATGAGGTCAACGATCAGCTTCAGTTCGTGCAGGCACTCGAAGTAGGCCATTTCCGGCGCGTAGCCAGCTTCGACCAAGGTTTCGAAACCGGCCTTGACCAGTTCAACGGTACCGCCGCACAGAACAGCCTGCTCACCGAACAGGTCGGTTTCGGTTTCGTCCTTGAAGGTGGTTTCGATGATGCCGGTACGGCCGCCACCAACGCCCGAAGCGTAGGACAGGGCAACGTTCTTGGCATTGCCCGAAGCATCCTGGTAGATAGCGATCAGGTCAGGGATGCCGCCGCCTTTGACGAACTCGGAGCGAACGGTGTGGCCCGGGGCCTTCGGCGCGATCATGATCACGTCGAGGTCGGCACGCGGTACAACCTGGTTGTAGTGGATCGAGAAGCCGTGGGAGAAGGCCAGGGTAGCGCCCTTCTTGATGTTCGGCTCGATCTCGTTCTTGTACAGAGCGCCCTGGAACTCGTCCGGGGTCAGGATCATGACCAGGTCAGCCGCAGCGACAGCGGTAGCAACGTCGGCAACTTTCAGGCCGTGGGCTTCAGCCTTGGCAACGGTAGCCGAACCTTTACGCAGACCGACGGTAACGTCTACACCGGAGTCCTTCAGGTTGCACGCTTGAGCGTGGCCCTGGGAGCCGTAACCGATGATGGCGACTTTCTTGCCCTGGATGATGGAAAGGTCGCAGTCTTTATCGTAGAAAACTTTCATGAAATACCCCTGGTTATATCTCGGCCCCTGCGGAGCCATCGCTAATTTTTGAATTTAGATGCTGAGCACTTTGTCGCCACGGGCAATGCCGGTAACGCCGCTGCGCACGGTTTCGAGAATCGATGCAGTGCCGATCGCCTGGATGAAGCTGTCCAGTTTGTCGCTGGTGCCGCTCAGCTGCACGGTGTACACGCTGGCGGTCACGTCGACGATCTGGCCACGGAAGATATCCGTGGTGCGCTTGATCTCGGCGCGCTGGGCACCGGTGGCCTTGACCTTGACCAGCATCAGTTCACGCTCGATGTGAGCACTTTCCGACAGGTCGACAAGCTTGACCACTTCGACCAGCTTGTTCAGGTTCTTGGTGATCTGTTCGATCACTTCGTCATGGCCAACGGTGGTCAGCGTCAGACGCGACAGGGTCGGGTCTTCGGTCGGCGCCACGGTCAGGCTTTCAATGTTGTAGTTGCGCTGGGAGAACAGGCCGACCACACGGGACAACGCACCTGGTTCGTTTTCCAGCAGCAGGGAAATGATGTGCCGCATATCAGGTACGCTCCGTCTTGCTCAGCCACATGTCACGCATCGAGCCATCCTTGATCTGCATCGGATAGACGTGCTCGCTGCGGTCAACCGCGATGTCGATGAACACCAGACGGTCCTTCATCGCAAACGCTTCTTCCAGCTTCGGCTTGAGGTCCTTCAGGCTGGTGATGCGGATACCCACATGGCCATAGGCCTCGGCCAACTTGATGAAATCAGGCAGCGACTCGACGTACGAGTGCGAGTGACGACCGTTGTAGGCCATGTCCTGCCACTGGCGAACCATGCCCAGCACACCGTTGTTCAAGTTGACGATTTTCACCGGCAGGCCGTACTGCATGCAGGTGGACAGCTCCTGGATGTTCATCTGGATGCTGCCTTCGCCAGTCACGCAGGCAACGTCCTGATCCGGGAAGTTGAGCTTGACGCCCATCGCCGCCGGGAAGCCGAAGCCCATGGTGCCCAGGCCACCGGAGTTGATCCAGCGGTTCGGCTTGTTGAAGCGGTAGTACTGCGCCGCGAACATCTGGTGCTGGCCCACGTCGGAGGTGACGAAGGCATCGCCATGGGTCACTTCGCACAGGGTTTCGATGACTTTCTGCGGCTTGATGACAGTGCCGTCGCCCTTGTCGTAAGGGAACATCTCGCCATCGCCACGCCATTCGTCGATCTGCTTCCACCAGGCATCCAGCGACGCCTTGTCAGGCTGCTCGCCGATTTCCTTGAGGATACCGAGCATTTCGCTGAGCACGCTGTCGACCGGGCCGACAATCGGCACATCGGCCTTGATCATCTTGGAAATCGACGCCGGGTCGATGTCGATGTGGATGATCTTGGCGTTCGGGCAGAACTTGGCCGGGCCGTTGACCACACGGTCGTCGAAGCGTGCGCCCACAGCGAGGATCACGTCGGCGTTGTGCATGGCCATGTTGGCGGTGTAGCTGCCGTGCATGCCGAGCATGCCAAGGAACTGGCGGTCCGTACCCGGGAAGCCACCCAGGCCCATCAGGGTATTGGTAACCGGCAAGTTCAGCGACTTGGCGATTTCGGTCAGGGCTTCGGAGCCACCGCCGAGAATCACGCCACCACCGGAGTAGACGATCGGGCGCTTGGCAGCCAGGAGCATCTCGGCGGCCTTGCGGATCTGGCCGGAATGGCCACGGACCGCCGGGCTGTAGGAGCGCAGCTTGACCTTTTTCGGGTAGACGTATTCGAACTTTTCGGCCGGGTTG
The DNA here is from genome assembly GCF_000412675.1 of Pseudomonas putida NBRC 14164. Classification (NCBI taxonomy): domain Bacteria; kingdom Pseudomonadati; phylum Pseudomonadota; class Gammaproteobacteria; order Pseudomonadales; family Pseudomonadaceae; genus Pseudomonas; species Pseudomonas putida. The sequence continues at coordinate 5,280,191 of NC_021505.1, forward strand.
GTCATATCTTTTGGAATGTCGACCACGACCGGACCTGGGCGACCGGATTGCGCCAGGTAGAACGCTTTTTTCAGGACTTCCGGGATCTCGGTCGGGTTCTTGATCATGAAGCTGTGCTTCACGATCGGCCGCGAGATACCAATCATGTCTGTTTCCTGGAAGGCATCGGTACCCACCATGGTGCTAGGCACCTGGCCGGACAGGATGACCATCGGAATCGAATCCATATAGGCGGTGGCAATGCCGGTGATGGCATTGGTCGCGCCCGGGCCGGAGGTTACCAGCACCACACCGGCCTTGCCGGTGGCGCGGGCGTAGCCGTCCGCCATATGGGTTGCCGCCTGCTCGTGACGAACCAGGATGTGTTCCACTTCCGGTTCTTTGAACAGTGCGTCGTAAACATGCAGGAGAGCACCACCAGGGTACCCGTAGATGTGCTTAACGCCTTCGTCACGCAAAAAGCGGACGACCATCTCAGCGCCAGATAAAAGCTCCACGTTGTTCACCTCTAAAACGCCAGAATACCGTCCCTAGTGGACGGGTCTTAATAGGTTTACTGCCAAGCAGAGCATGAGCGAAAACGTCAGCACTGACTGAGCAAGTATTGGGAGCACCCCAGAGTGTTGCGGGGCTTTCCCACCCAGCGCGAGGTAACGCGTTGCGGGGTGTAACAGGTCGGCGCGGGTGTGCACCTCATGATCTGCTTAGCGGGTCTGCTTCTGGCAGTCCCTCTACAGCGGAAGTTGGATTCTTGTGATTCGGCGCCAACATGTCAAGAAAAATTATTGCCAATTTTTCCCCAAGATGAATTCCTGCCACCACTAAAAATCGCTTCAGCAGCAGAATAAATAAGATTTCCATAAAAAAGGGCCACAATCTGCGGCCCTTGAAGGAAAAACTGAAGAAATCAGGCGGAAGGAGCGATCAATTGGTCAAATGCTGCCAACAGGCGGCGCAGCTCACGACTTTGCTCCGGCCGGTCGGTAAACACGGTCTCGGCCATGACCAGGATGCTGGAGGCGTTGGGCAACGGCTGACCGAGCTCGATGATGATCTTCATCCGCGGCAGGAAGATCCATTGCAGCCACTGCTCGAAACTGAGGGTATCGACCGCAAACGGGACGGTACTGGCCAGAGCCTCGTCGCTGGGTGGCTCGTCATCCCACCACCCTTGCACCACCAGTTCACGCTCGATCAGCAACAGGTGGTCGGCAATGTCCAGAATACGTTGCTCGATCATCACGAATTGACCCGCGCCTTCTGCCGGGCCAGTGCCGCGCCAGCGCTGTCACCTTGCTTTTCACGGGCCTGGGCGATGGTGTTCCACAGCTCGGCCTGCAGGCTTGGGCGGCCGTTGGCGTAAGTCAGGGCGCGACGCGCCAACTGCTCGGCCTGCGCTGCATCACCTTGCGACAGGCGCACCTGAGCCAGGCGATACAGCACCTGCGGCTCACGCGGGGCAATGCGCTGGGCACGCTCCAGGCTCGAAGCCGCTCCGTTGAAGTCACCACTGCCCTGCTGGGTTTGCGCGGTGGTAAGCAGCGCCAGCACCGGGCCGTCCAGTTGCTCGTCAGCCGACAGACCACCGGCAGCGGTGCTGCGCGGAATGCCGGTTGGCGCGCTGGAGCTTGCCGGGGTGCTGTTCATTGCCGCGATGTCGAACGGCTCGTCGGCGATCGGGTTGGGGTTGGTGGTCATCGGCGCCGAAGTGACCGGGCCAGGGGTAATCGGGCCCGGTGTGATTGGCGAGGTGCTGATCGGCGCCGCGCCATTGGCAGCCGGGAACGTCTGGATGCCAGAAGCGCCAGCGCCCTGCGGGATCATCACGGTCACGCCCGAGTCTTCGGGCAGCGTCTGCGCTTGCGCGGTGCCCGTGTTATAGCCACCCGCCGAGCGGTTGGCCGTCACGCGCTCGCTGTTTGACACGCGAGTGCTCGAATCGACCACCGGAATATTACCGCGCGGAACGCTAGAGCACCCCTGGAGCACAGCCAACGCCGTCACGGCAGGAAACAGCCACTTGTTCACGTCACACCTCATCAATGCAGCCTGTGCTTAATTCATCCAGCCTTTGACCCAGTCCATGACTGATTCTGCAGGATTCTGCTCGCCGCCACAGGTCGCGCCGGCGGGCGGTTCACTCCCGCGAATATACGGCATCTGCACCGCTCCCGGACAGCTGCCATCAGACCCATGGCCAGTGTACGGGTCGATCCAGGCCTGCACCACGTTGTCCGGCTGCGGCATGTCCAGCGGTAGCGGGTCGGCCTTCTTCATGAAGCTGGTCCACACCTGCAGGGCACCGGTGGCACCGGTAAAGGGGGTTTTGCCGTTATCGTCACGGCCCATCCACACCACGGCCAGCAGGTCTTGGCTGAAGCCGGAGAACCAGCTGTCGCGCGAGTCGTTACTGGTACCGGTCTTGCCCGCCAGGGTCAGCGAGCGCGGCAAGGTGTTGTACACCGAGCGCCCGGTACCTTCGCGCATGACCCGCTGCATGGCGTTTTGCACCAGGTAGATGGCCCCCGGGTCGAAGGTTTGCTGGATCTGGAACGGGTAGCGCTTGAGTGGCTCGCCCTCGGCAGTCAGCACACTGCGGATACCGCGCATCGGGGTATTGAAACCGCCGTTGGCGATGGTCTGGTACATGGTCGCAACCTGCATTGGCGACATGCCACCGGCCCCCAGCAACATGGCCGGGAAGGCTGGCCAGTCGACATTTACCCCCAGCCGGCCAATGGTCTTGATCACATTTGGCACGCCCACTTCCAGCCCGAGCTTGGCGGTCGACAAGTTGTAAGAGTTGGCAAGGCCCTGATACAGGTAGATGGTGCCATGCGGTCGACGGTCGTAGTTTTGTGGGCGCCATACCTGGCCATCGGCACCCTTGACCGAAAATGGCTCGTCCTGCACCCAGCTGGTCAGCGTGTACTTGCTCGGCTGCTCCAGCGCAGTCAGGTACACCGACGGCTTGACCAGCGAGCCGATCGGCCGCACAGCATCGATGGCCCGGTTGAAACCGGCGAAGCCTGCCTGGCGGCTACCGATCAGCGCCTGTACCTCACCGGTTTCCGGGTTGGTCACGACCATGGCCGATTCCACCTCGTCAGCACCTTTGCGCCCCGAAAGGCGCTTGAAGGTCTCGCTCATCGAGGTTTCGGCCTTCATCTGCAGAATCGGATCGAAGCTGGTGAAAATACGCAGGCCTTCTTCGGTCAAGTCTTCGTCGCGGTAGTCCTGGCGCAGCTGACGCTTGACCAGGTCGAGGAAGGCCGGGAACGAGCTGTCGGCCAGGCTGCCGCGCTTGGTCACGCCCAACGGCATCTTCTTCGCGGCATCGACTTCCGCCTGGCTGGCCACGCCCTGTTCGGCTACCAGGTCGAGCACAAGGTTGCGGCGGGCCAGAGCGCGGTCAGGGTAGCGCCGCGGGTTGTAATAGGACGGCCCCTTGACCATGCCAACCAGCAAGGCGATCTGATGCAGCTTCAGCTCCGAAAGCGGCTGGCTGAAGAAGAACTGGCTGGCCAGGCCGAAGCCGTGAACGGCACGCTGGCCATCCTGACCGACAAACACCTCGTTGAGGTAGGCCTCGAGAATCTCGCGCTTGTCGTAGTGCAACTCAAGCAGCATGGCCATCATCGCTTCGGTCAGCTTGCGGCTGAGGCTGCGTTCGCTGCTGAGGTAGAAATTCTTCACCAGCTGCTGGGTCAGGGTACTGCCGCCCTGGCGCATCGAGCCGGACGAGGTGTTGACCCACATGGCCCGGGCGATGGACTTGGGCGACACGCCATAGTGGCTATAGAAGTCGCGGTCTTCAGTCGCCACGAGGGTTTCGAGCAAGTACTTGGGTACCTGGTCGATCTTGATCAGGATGCGGTCTTCGAGGTTTTTCGGGTAGATACCGCCGATCATCAGGGGTTCAAGCCGCACCACGTCGAGCGCCTTGCCGTTGGCAGCCGACAGGCCCGCCACGTAATCGCCTGAGAAACGCACGCGTACGAACTGTGCTGGCTCCATGCCCTCGTAGAACTGGAAACCACGGGTATTGAGGTCGACGGTATTGCCGTTGACGGCCGCCGCACCCGGGCCGTTGGCCGCACTTTCGCGCCGGTAGCCGAGCGCGTCGAGTTCGGTAAGGAAGTCGTTCTTGCTCAGTTTCTGACCAGTGAACAGCTCCAGCGGCCGGGCATACACCTTGGCCGGGATGGTCCAGCGCTTGCCGGAGAACTTCTCCTGGACAACGGCATCGAGGTAAACCGCGAAGCCGGCAACGATCACCAGGCCTACCAGGCTGAGCTTCAAAGCCCAGCCCAGCCAGGCGCGAGAGCGGCCGGTCGGGCGTTTCTGAGGGGTACGGGGATTTCGGGTTCGGGTCATGGCGGCGGATTATACGCACTTTATAAAGGCTGGGCAGACGGCCCAGCGGTAGGCAGGGACGGCACCATTGACCATAATGGCGCATTCGAATTCCCTGCCCCCGGAAGGATTTCCCGTGAGCCAAGCACTTATCACTGCGTTGCAGAACCCAGCCCTGTACCCTCACCCCGTGGATGGGTTCCAGCTCATCGAGACGCATATCTCCTGGGTGCTGCTCACCGGCGAGTACGCCTACAAGATCAAGAAACCGATGAACTTCGGCTTCCTCGACTTCACCGACCTAGGCCAGCGCCAACACTTCTGTAACGAAGAGTTGCGCCTGAACCAGCGCCTGACCGACGGCCTGTACCTGGAGGTGCTGCCGCTGACCGGTAGCGTCGACGCACCGCAGATCGGTGGCGACGGCGAAGCCATCGAATACGCACTGAAGATGCGACAGTTCCCGCAGGGGCAGATGCTCAGCACCCTGCAGGCCAATGGCGAACTGAATGCCGCGCACATCGACCAGATGGCCCGGCAAATCGCCGAGTTCCACTTGCAAACGCCCAAGGTATCCGCCGAGCAGCCCTACGGCTCGCCTGAAAGCGTCATGGCGCCGGTCGAGCAGAACTTCGAGCAGATCCGCCCATTCCTCAGCGACAAGGCCGACCTGCTGCAACTGGACAACCTGCAGGCTTGGGCCCGCAGCAGTTTCGAGCGGCTGCAAGGCCTGTTCGCCTCGCGCAAGGCCAATGGCTTCACCCGCGAGTGTCACGGCGACATCCATCTGGGCAACGCCACCCTGATCGACGGCCAGGTGGTGATCTTCGACTGCATCGAGTTCAACGAACCGTTCCGCATGACCGATGTCTGGGCGGACACCGGCTTCCTCGCCATGGACCTGGAAGATCGCGGCCTCAAGTGCCTGGCACGACGCTTCATCAGCCAGTACCTGGAGCTGACCGGCGATTATGAAGGCCTGGAAGTGCTCAACTTCTACAAAGCCTATCGCGCCCTGGTACGGGCCAAAGTCGCGCTGTTCAGCATGCCGGCCAATGCCGACGGCGTGCAGCGGGCCACCACCCTGCGCACCTACCGCAATTACGCCAACCTGGCCGAAAGCTACAGCGCCATCCCTTCGCGGCTGCTGGCCGTTACCCATGGCGTCTCGGCAGTGGGCAAGAGCCACGTGGCAATGCGGCTGGTCGAGGCCCTGGGCGCCATTCGTGTGCGCTCCGATGTCGAGCGCAAGCGCCTGTTCGGCGAACAGCCGCAAGAGAGCGCCGGTCAGCTCACCTCCGGCATTTATGACCAGGATGCCAGTGCTGCCACATACCAACGTCTGCACGAAGTTGCAGCAACCGTTTTGCGCGCCGGCTTCCCGGTGGTGCTGGATGCCACCTACCTCAAGCATGAACAGCGGCAAGCTGCGGCAGACGTTGCCAGCCAGACCGGTGTACCGTTCCTGATCCTCGACTGCCACGCACCCGAGGCAGTTATCGCCAGCTGGCTGGAGCAGCGTCAGGCCGAAAACACCGACCCTTCGGATGCCACCCTGGACGTGGTCAAGGCCCAGCAGGCCAGCCGTGAAGCCCTGGATGCGCAGGAGCTGGTGCAGAGCACCCGGGTCGATACCCAGGATGCTGGCAGCATGGACCAGGTGATCGAGCAGATTCGCCAGCGTTTGCCTGGCCTGTAAGTTCGCCGCTTTCCTGTTCTGGCCCTGTCGCCGGCAAGCCAGCTCCCACAGGTACACCATCGCCTTCAAGGCCAGCGGTGTACCTGTGGGAGCTGGCTTGCCGGCGATAGGGCCAGAACAGGCTACTTCTCAAAGGCAGCTCCATCGCCCCGATGGCAAAAGGCCGCGCATTTCTTAACCCCCGCTACACTCCTCTCTGACCTGCTCGCGATTTATCCTCCAATCCACGTTCAGCCATCGCAAGGAGGCTCGATGAACGATGAATTGCAGCACCTGAAGAACCTTGGCAAGACCTCTGCGCAGTGGCTGCATGCAGCCGGCATCCACAGTGCATCGGACCTGCGTCGCCTGGGTGCGGTGGGTGCATACCAGGCCGTAAAGACACGAGGGTTCCGCGCTTCCAAGGTGCTGTTGTACGCCATTGAAGGCGCCCTGCTGGACATGCACTGGAACGATCTGCCACTTGAACGCAAAGAAGCGCTCAATCAACAACTGGACGCGAAAAACCCTACGCAAAAAAATCCAAAATAATCGTGGAAGGGGATTGACTGAGAAATGAGAATCGTTATGATTATCACAACTGGTCGCGAGACTGGTTGGATAACCTAAGAGCCCCTGGTTCGGACTCTCAGATTATCTCCTCATCAGGCTAATCACGGTTATTGACCCGGCTCTTTGCCGGGTCTTTTTTTGCCTGTGGTTTTGTGCCTCCTGGCTTGGCCTTACCACCTTGCACACTACTGGCGAAACTGCGCGCAGTAGTCCTGCTCCGGCGTCGCCGCCGTGTACCACATGTAATCAGCCTCGCCTGGCTCAACCTGCTCGCCCACCTCGGCCAGCAGCAATACCTTGCTCTCCCCCGACGCCCCCAGATCAGCCAGGTGCAAGGGTATGCCCAAGTCCTTGCGCACGTGATAGGCACCGGCAAACAGCAGCGCCGGCTGCGGCGCCGACAGCAAACGCTCGGCCATGCGCCGGTCGCGCTGCTGCTGCACGGCCAGCATCGCTGGCAACTGGTTCTCCGGCAGCATCCCGCAATGCCCGGCGCGTACCTGCTCCAGCAAGGCAGCCTTCACCGCTGGCGCATTGGACCTTTCGCCGGTCAGCGAGGCGGGTTGCCTATAGGCTTGGCGCATCTCGCCAGGCGACAGGTTGGCCGCCAGCAGTGGCACTCTCTGCTGCAAGGCCTCATGCACTATCGGCCCGTACAGTTGCCAATCCCAACCGTCCTGCCAGGCCAGCACTTTGGGCAAGTCTGCCGGCACGGGTTGCCCCTGAACCTTGTCGACCAGCGGTTGCTGTTCGGGCTGCAGCATTTCCAGCAAGAGGCTGCCTTGCACGCGCTGCCCCTGCAACGCGCGCAGCAGCCAAAGTTGCAGCGCGTGGTGGTCCGGGTTGTCGTGTTTTTCACCCACCAGCACACGGGGGGCGCCCGCCAGGCGCTGCACCAGTTGCTCAGGGCTGATCGCCTGGCCGCTGGCAAGGTCGATGATGTGCCCCAACTCGGCATGCGTAAGCCCCTCACTGCTCTGCCAAGCGGGCAACGGCGGCAGGCTGGCCTGGCAGCCACCCAGTGCCAACATCAGGCAAAGCGAGAAACCGGACAGCAGCGGATGACGCATCGGCAATGCCTCCTAGCGGGCGATGATCAACGGATGCCCACGCTCCGGGTGCGCCTGCACCAGCACATCGATACCGTAGACAGCCCTCAACGCCGCTGGCGTCAGTACCTCTTCAGGCGAGGCAAAGGCATGACTGCGCCCCTGTTCCAGCAACAGGATACGGTCACAGTAGCGCGCAGCCAGGTTCAGGTCATGCAGGATTACCAGCACCGCGGCGCCGCGGTCGGCGAAGCGGCGCACGGACTCCAGGGTGGTGTGCTGGTGCAGTGGGTCGAGCATCGAGGTCGGCTCGTCGAGCAGCAGCGTGGTCCCCTCCTCGCCTGGCCATAGCTGCGCCAGCACACGGGCCAGGTGCACCCGCTGCCGCTCGCCACCGGACAACGCCAGGTAACTGCGCTCCACCAGGTGCCAGGCATCCGCCGCCTGCAACGCCGCTTCGACTATTTCCGCATCGCGCCGCTGCCCGGTGCCATGGGGCATGCGCCCCATGCCCACCACTTCCTCGACCCGGAACGAGAAGCCCAGGCTGGACACCTGTGGCAACACGGCCAGGCGCCTGGCCCGCTCCTGCCCAGGCCAATCGGTGAGGGGCCGGCCCTGCAACGTGACCGGCCCCCGGTCGGGCACCAGCTCGCCACTCAGCACACCCAGCAGGCTACTCTTGCCGGCACCGTTGGGGCCTAGCACGCCCACCACCTGCCCCGGGCTCAGCTGCAGATTGATACCGTGCAGCACCTCATTGCTTCCGCGCCACAGGTGCAGGCCTTCGACTTGCAACATCAGCTGCGCCCTCGTATCAGCAGGACCAGAAAGAACGGCGCACCGATGAAGGCCGTGACAATACCAATCGGCAACTCGGCAGGTGCCAGCAGTAGCCGCGCCGCCAGGTCGGCGAACAGCATCAGCACGCCCCCCGCCAGCAACGAGGCCGGGAGCACCACACGGTGATCAGGCCCGGCCAGCAAGCGCACCAGGTGCGGCACCACCAGTCCGATGAAGCCGATCAGCCCTGCTGCAGCCACTGCCGCACCTACGCCCAACGCCGTGCAGAACACCAACTCGCGCTTGAGCCGCTCAACGTCAACGCCCAGGTGCCGCGCCTCCGACTCACCCAGTAACAGGGCATTCAGCGCCTTGGCCCGGCGTGGCAGCCATACCGCCACCCCCGCCGCCACCAGCAGCAACGGCCACAGCCGTTCGTAGCTGGCACCGTTCAGGCTGCCAAGGTTCCAGAACGTCAGCGTGCGCAGGGTGGCGTCGTCGGCCAGGTAAGAGAACAGCCCAACGGCCGCGCCACCCAGCGCAGTCATGGCCACGCCAGCCAGCAGCATGGTTGCGACATTGGTCTGGCCATCGCGCCGGCCCAGACGGTAGACCAACGCGGTTACGCCAAGCCCCCCGACAAAAGCGCAGAACGACAGCAGATACGGCGCGAAAGCCTCCGGCATGCCGCCAAACCAGGCACCACCGACAATGGCGACCGCGGCCCCCATCGCCGCCCCAGCGGCAACCCCCACCAGCCCTGGATCGGCCAGCGGGTTGCGGAACAGCCCCTGCATGGCCACACCGGACAGCGCCAGCACCGCACCCACCGCCAGCCCCAGCAAAGTCCGCGGCAGACGGATCTGGCCCAGGATCATCTCGGCCTGCTGCAGGCCGTCAGCCGCAATCGGCAGCCCCAGCAGGCGCAGGCCGGCGCGCAGGGTGTCGAACAACGGCAGGCTGACCGGCCCCAGGGCCAGCGACAGCCACACCGCCAACAGGCACAGCAGGCTCAGGCATATGAACAACGTACGTGGCTGGACCCGCTGTTTCATTGCGCGAAGCTGGCCTGGGCTGCCGGGTAGAAGGTGGCAGCCAACGACTGCAAGGTCGATGGCAGGCGTGGGCCAAGCCCGCCCACCAGCAGCGTCGGGTCCAGTGACACCAGGCGTTTCTCACGCACAGCCCGCGAGGCAGCCAGCGCGGGGTTTTCCTTCAACAGTGCTTGCAAGGCCTGCTCATCGGCCAGCGCCCGGTCGGAAAACACGATCACGTCCGGGTCCAACGCCGCCAAGGCTTCGTTGGAGAAGTTCTTGTAGCCTTGATGTTCTGCCAGGTTGTGCCCACCTGCCTGGCCCAGCAGCCAGTCACCCGCAGTGCCCTGCCCGGCGATCAGCGGCTTGGCCCCGGCGTGGCCGACCAGCAGTAGCACCCCAGGTGCCTTTTGCCCGGCCTGAGCCTGCTTGACCTTGGCCTGCACAGCCTCGATTTGCTGGTGATAACCCGCCGCCAACGCCGAAGCTTGCTGCTCTGCGCCAAGCAACTGCCCCAGATGCTTGAGGTTTTCATCCACCGCCGCGAGTTCGGCTTTGCTGGAGAACAACTCCACCCGCACACCGGCCTTGCGGATTTGCGCCAGGACCGGCGGCGGGCCCATTTCCTCGGTGCCCACCAGTACATCCGGGCGCAGGCTGAGAATGCCTTCAGCCGACAACTGCCGCTGGTAGCCCACGCTGGGCAGTGATTTCAGCGATGCCGGATGCTGGCTGGTGGTGTCCACCCCGACAAGCCGTGCTTCACCGCCCAGTGCCGTTATCCACTCGCTCAGGGCGCCACCCGCGCTGACCCAGCGTTGCGGCAACTCGGCCGCCAGGGCCTGAGTGGAGAGCACAAGGCTTGCGCACAGGGCGAGCAAGGCGACTGGACGGCGCATCATCGGGTTCCTTCTGAGGGCGAGCCGCGCGCCTTGTGGCGGACGGCAGAACTGCGCACCATAGGTAGCCAGGCGCAGCGAATGCGGGCAATTTGATAATTATTCGCATTGACGCGTCAAGTCATCATCTGTTTCATGAGTCGTCCTCGCCATGCACTTGCTCTGTACCTCCCACGCCCTGGCCGAAGGCCAAAGCCGCGCCTTCAGCGTAGACGGCCTCGAACTGTTCGGCGTACGCCGCCAGGGCCAGGTGTACCTCTACCGCAACCGTTGCCCACACCGCGGCATCCCGCTGAACTGGGCGCAAAATGCATTTCTTGATGACAGCGCCAGCCTCATCCACTGCGCCCACCATGGCGCGCTATTTTTGATTGAAAGCGGCGAGTGCGTAGCCGGGCCTTGCGAAGGTGAGCAATTGCTGGCCCTGGGCTGTCACGAGGACAGCCAGGGCATCTGGCTTATGGCGTGACCAGCACCGGCAGGCGGCGATCAACAACAATGCCTTCGGCATCCAGACGGGTGCCGTAGGCCAGCACCTCCACGCCGTCCGCCACCGCCGCACGCAGGGCCTGGGCATAGGCTGCGTCGATTTCCTCAGCTGGGCGTACGGCGTCGATGCCCGTCAGGTTCACGCAATACAACTGCACCGCCCGTACACCCTGGCGGGCCAATTTCGCCAGCTCGCGCAGGTGCTTGGCACCGCGCTGTGTCACCGCATCGGGGAAGGCTGCAACTGTGCTGTCGGGGTAGCCCAAGGTCACGCTCTTGACCTCGACGTACGCGGGGGCACCGTCGAACTCCAGGCGAAAGTCGATGCGGCTGCTTTCGTCACCGTACGCCACTTCGCGCTTGAGCGCGGTGAACCCGGCGAGTTCGGTGATGACGCCGGCCCGCAGTGCCTCTTCGACCAGCGCGTTGGCACGCCCGGTATTCACGCAGGCCAACCGCTCCTGCGGGGTTTCGCTGATTTCCCAGGTGCCCGGCAGTTTGCGCTTGGGGTCGTTGGAGCGGCTGAACCACACCTGCCCGCCCTCACGCATGCAGTTGAGCATCGAGCCGGTGTTCGGGCAGTGAATGGTCAGCTGTTCGCCGCTGGCCAGTTCGATGTCCGCCAGAAAGCGCTTGTAACGGCGCAGCAGGCGGCCCTGTTCGAGTGGGGGATAGAACTGCATCAGCCTTGCCAGCTCCGCAGGCCACGGGCAATGCGCTGCACCGCCTCTTCCAGGCGCGGCAGGCTCTGGGTGTAGGCAAAGCGCACATGGTGCCCGGCCAGGTGGCGGCCGAAGTCCAGGCCCGGCGTAAAGGCCACGTGCTCGGTTTCCAGGAAATGCCGGCAGAAGGCAAACGCATCACCGCCAAAGGCACTGATGTCGGCATACAGGTAAAAAGCCCCCTGCGGCTCGACGGCAATGCGGAAGCCCAATTCGCGCAGGGCGGGCAACAGATAGTCGCGACGGCGGGCGAACTCGGCCCGGCGTTCTTCGAAAATGGCCAGGCTCTCGGGCTGGAAGCAGGCCAGCGCGGCATGCTGGGCCATGCTCGGTGCACTGATGTAAAGGTTCTGCGCCAGCTTCTCCAGGTCGCCCACCGCGCCGGGTGGGGCTACCAGCCAGCCAAGGCGCCAACCGGTCATGCCGTAATACTTGGAAAAACTATTCAGGACGAACGCCGAGTCGTCGACTTCCAGCACGCTTGGCGCGTCCATGCCATAAGTGAGGCCATGGTAGATTTCGTCCACCACCAGGTGGCCGTGTCGCTCATGGGTGGCCCTGGCAAGGCTGGCCAACTCTTCGCGCCCCAGCACGGTACCGGTCGGGTTAGCCGGCGACGCGACCAGTGCACCGACGGTGTCCTTGTCCCAGTAACGCTCGACCAGGTCGGCGGTGAGCTGGTAATTCACCTCCGGGCCCACTGGCACCAGCTGCGCTCCGCCCTCGACCAGCCGCAGGAAGTGGCGATTGCACGGGTAACCCGGGTCGGCCAGCAACCAGTGCTTGCCCGGGTCGACCAGCAGGCTGCTGGCCAGCAGCAACGCGCCAGAACCACCTGGGGTAATCAGGATGCGCTGCGGGTCGATGTTCAAGCCATAACGCTGGCCATAAAAGCCGGCGATCGCTTCGCGCAGTGCCGGCAGGCCGCGTGCGGCGGTGTAGCGGGTGTGCCCGGCGGCCAGTGCCGCCTGGCCGGCAGCCACGATCGGCGCAGCCGTAGTGAAGTCGGGCTCGCCGATTTCCAGGTGGATCACGTCGTGCCCGGCCGCCTGCAACTCGTTGGCCCGGGCCAGCAGCGCCATGACGTGGAAGGGTTCGATGGCGCGGCTGCGCGCACTGTAGGGGTGGGCCATGACCTTCTCTCAATTGCGTCTAAACTGGAGATTCTACCTCTGCACGCCAACGAACGTACGGCTCGCGCCGATGTCAATAAGCAGGATCGGGCGGGGTAGCGCACCCCCGATCTATCTGGTAAGTTCGGCGGCTCGCAGTCGCAGGGCCGGCGGTCGCCGGGGATGGAGCATCCTGCGCATTGGATCAGATGAGTGAGAGGCGGTCTATTCATGTCCACCGTAGAAAAGCAAAAAACCGGTCAAACCATGTACGGTGTCGAGCCCTATAAAGAGACCAAGGGCGAAGAGTACATGGGTGAGCCCATGAAGAAGCACTTCACCAAGCTTCTCAATGCCTGGAAAGGCGAGCTCATGCAGAGTGTGGATCGCACCGTAGACCACATGAAGGATGAAGCTGCGAACTTCCCGGACCCGGCCGACCGTGCCAGCCAGGAAGAAGAATTTGCTCTTGAGCTGCGCAACCGTGATCGCGAGCGCAAGCTGATCAAGAAAATCGACAAGACCCTGCAGAAGATCCAGGACGAAGATTACGGCTGGTGCGAATCGTGCGGCATCGAAATCGGCCTGCGCCGCCTGGAAGCACGTCCGACCGCCGACCTGTGCTTCGACTGCAAGGAAATCGCCGAGAAAAAGGAAAAAACGGTCGGCAAAGGCTGATCTTTCTTCCACCTGAACGGGGCGCTTGATGCGCCCCGTTTCATTTATATGCCCAGCCTGACCATGACCGACTCCAGCTACATCGGGCGCTTCGCCCCCACCCCCAGCGGCTTCCTGCACTTCGGCTCGCTGGTCGCCGCCCTCGCCTCCTGGCTCGATGCCCGTGCCGTCAACGGCCGCTGGCTGCTGCGCATGGAAGACACCGACCCACCCCGGGAAATGCCCGGGGCCCGTGATGCCATCCTGCAGACACTGGAGCGTTACGGGCTGGAATGGGATAGCGAAGTGGTGTTCCAGAGCCAGCGGCACGATGCCTATGCCGCAGTAGTCGACCGCCTGTTCAACATGGGCCTGGCGTATGCCTGTACCTGCTCGCGCAAGCAACTGGAGGGTTACAACGGCATCTACCCAGGCCTGTGCCGCAACGCCGGCCATGCCCGGGAAGGCGCGGCGATCCGCTTACGCGTGCCAGAGCTGATCTACCGCTTTACCGACCGGGTACAGGGCGAGTACCAGCAGCACCTGGGCCGTGAAGTGGGCGACTTCGTCATCCAGCGCCGCGACGGGCTGTATGCGTACCAGCTGGCAGTGGTGCTGGACGATGCCTGGCAGGGTGTTACCGACATCGTGCGTGGCGCCGACCTGCTCGACAACACCCCGCGTCAGCTGTACCTCCAGGAGTTGCTGGGGTTCTCACAGCCGCGCTACCTGCATATTCCGCTGATCGTGCAGCCGGATGGGCACAAGCTGGGCAAATCGTACCGCTCGCCCCCCCTGCAGGCAGAGCATGCTACACCGCTGCTGCTGCGGGCATTGCGGGCGCTGGGGCAGGAAGCAGACCCCGACTTGCTGCTGGCAACGCCGGCTGAAGTGTTGGCGATAGCCCGCAAGCAGTGGCGGCCGGAGGCGATTGCGCAGCGGACCACGGTGCCAGAGGCTGATTTGCGCTGAACCTTTACCGGCCTCTTCGCGGGCGCGCCCGCTCCCACAGGAACCACGCCACCTTCAAGGCCTGTGATCTACCTGTGGGAGCGGGCATGCCCGCGAAAGGGCCGGCACAGGCAAAGCCCCCTAAAAACAAAAGCCCAATAATTTCAAAACCTTGGCTAACGCAATGGATTCCCGCTAGCATCCCCCCCGCCATTTGCGCCAATAATAAGTCCAAGCCCGCAGCGCCCAACCATCGAGGCCAGCATGTACATCTATCGTTTGGTCCTGCTTCTGGTCGTGGGGATCTACCTGTTCTCCCCGGCCATCATGGACTGGTGGATCGAACCGACCGGAGCCTGGTACCGCCCCTACCTGCTCTGGCTGATCCTGATCGTCGTCACCTTCATCCTGCAGAGCCAACGAGATGCCGATGAGCTTTAGCCTGACCCAGATGATCCTGATCAGCGCCGGGTACCTCATGGTGCTGTTTGGCGTGGCCTGGATCAGCGAGCGGGGGTTGATCCCGCGTTCGATCATTCGCCACCCGCTCACCTACACCCTGTCGCTGGGCGTGTACGCCAGTGCCTGGGCCTTCTATGGCTCGGTGGGCCTGGCCTACCAATATGGCTACGGCTTCCTTGCCTGTTACCTGGGGGTGTCCGGCGCGTTCCTGCTGGCACCGGTGCTGCTCTACCCGATCCTCAAGATCACCCGCACCTACCAGCTGTCATCGCTGGCCGACCTGCTGGCGTTTCGCTTCCGCAGCACCTGGGCCGGGGCGCTCACCACCATCATCATGCTGATCGGCGTGCTGCCGTTGCTGGCGTTGCAGATCCAGGCGGTGGCCGACTCGATCAGCATCCTCACCGGTGAGCCGGTCAAGGCCAGGGTGGCCTTTGCCTTCTGTACGCTGATCATCCTGTTCACCATCTTCTTCGGCTCGCGGCACATCGCCACGCGCGAAAAACACGAAGGCCTGGTGTTTGCCATCGCCTTCGAGTCGGTGATCAAGTTGCTGGCCCTGGGCGGTATCGGGCTTTACGCCCTGTACGGCGTATTCGGTGGCCCGCACGAGCTGGAAGTGTGGCTACTGCAGAACCAGACCGCCCTGGCCGCGCTGCACACCCCGCTGCAGGAAGGCCCATGGCGCACCCTGCTGCTGGTCTTCTTCGCCTCGGCCATCGTCATGCCGCACATGTACCACATGGCCTTCACCGAAAACCTCAACCCGCGCTCGCTGGTCAGTGCCAGCTGGGGCCTGCCGCTGTTCCTGCTGCTGATGAGCCTGGCCGTGCCGCTGGTGCTGTGGGCTGGCCTGCGCCTGGGCGCCACTACCAACCCCGAGTACTTCACCCTGGGCCTGGGGATTGCCGCCAACAACGAAGCATTGGCACTGCTGGCCTACGTCGGCGGTTTGTCGGCCGCCAGCGGCCTGATCATCGTCACCACCCTGGCGCTGTCGGGCATGGCCCTCAACCACCTGGTGCTGCCGCTGTACCAGCCCCCGGCCGAAGGCAATATCTACCGTTGGCTGAAGTGGACCCGCCGCGCGCTGATCGTCGCCATCATCACCGCCGGCTTCATGTTCTACCTGACCCAGAACAACCACCAGAGCCTGGCCAACCTGGGCATCGTCGCCTTCGTCGCCACCCTGCAGTTCCTGCCGGGCGTGCTGTCGGTGCTGTACTGGCCCACCGCCAACCGCCGCGGCTTCATCGCCGGGCTGCTGGCCGGCACCCTGGTGTGGATGGTGACCATGCTGCTGCCGCTGCTGGGCAATCTGCAGGGCTTCTACATCCCGCTGCTGGACATGATCTATGTGCTGGACGATACCAGCTGGCACATGGCGGCCATTGCCTCGCTGGCGGCCAACGTTTTGCTGTTCACCCTGATCTCGCTGTTCACCAACGCCAGCACAGAAGAAGTCAGCGCGGCCGAAGCCTGCGCCGTGGACAACGTACGCCGCCCGCAGCGGCGCGAGCTGCACGCCGCCTCGCCGCAGGAGTTCGCCACCCAACTGGCCAAGCCGCTGGGCGCCAAGGCCGCACAAAAGGAAGTGGAACAGGCCCTGCGTGACCTCTACCTGCCGTTCGACGAGCGTCGCCCCTACGCCTTGCGCCGCCTGCGCGACCGCATCGAGGCCAACCTGTCAGGCCTGATGGGGCCGAGCGTGGCGCAGGACATGGTTGAAACCTTCCTGCCCTACAAGTCCGGTAACGAAAACTACGTGACCGAAGACATCCACTTCATCGAAAGCCGCCTGGAAGACTATCACTCGCGCCTGACCGGCCTGGCCGCCGAGCTCGATGCCCTGCGCCGTTACCACCGCCAGACCCTGCAGGAGCTGCCCATGGGCGTCTGCTCGCTGGCCAAGGACCAGGAAATCCTGATGTGGAACAAGGCCATGGAAGAGCTGACTGGTATCGCCGCCAAGCACGTGGTCGGCTCGCGCCTGCTCACCATCGACGAACCGTGGCGGGGCCTGCTGCAAGGTTTCATCAACCTGCCCGACGAACACCTGCACAAGCAGCGCCTGGCACTGGACGGGCAGCCGCGCTGGCTGAACCTGCACAAGGCCGCCATCGACGAGCCGTTGGCCCCCGGTAACAGCGGCCTTGTGCTGCTGGTGGAAGACCTTACCGAAACACAGGCCCTGGAAGACAAGCTGGTGCACTCCGAGCGCCTGGCCAGCATCGGCCGCCTGGCCGCCGGCGTGGCCCACGAAATCGGCAACCCGATTACAGGCATCGCCTGCCTGGCGCAGAACCTGCGCGAGGAACGCGAAGGCGATGGCGAAATCATCGAGCTGTCCAGCCAGATCCTCGACCAGACCAAGCGTGTGTCGCGCATCGTCCAGTCGTTGATGAGCTTCGCCCATGCCGGCGGCAGCCACCAGAACAGCGAAGAACCGGTGTGCCTGGCCGAAGTCGCGCAGGACGCCATCGGTCTGCTGGCCTTGAACCGGCGCAATTTCGAAGTACAGTTCTTCAACCTCTGCAACCCGGATCACTGGGCCGAAGGGGACCCGCAGCGCCTGGCCCAGGTGCTGATCAACCTGCTCTCCAACGCGCGCGACGCCTCACCGCCCGGCAGCGCCGTACGCGTGCGCAGCGAGGTCAGCGAACATACCGTCGACCTGATCGTCGAGGATGAGGGCAGCGGGATACCGAAGAACATCATGGACCGCCTGTTTGAACCCTTCTTCACCACCAAGGACCCGGGCGAGGGAACCGGACTAGGGCTCGCTCTGGTCTATTCCATCGTGGAAGAGCATTATGGGCAAATCACCATCGACAGCCCGGCCGATATCGAACGGCAACGTGGCACCCGGATCCGCGTGACCCTGCCCCGGCATGTCGTAGCGACGTCCCCTGAAATTCGAGACCGTCGAGAGAATTGAATCAATGCCGCACATTCTGATCGTCGAAGACGAAACCATCATCCGCTCGGCCTTGCGTCGCCTGCTCGAGCGGAACCAGTACCAGGTCAGCGAAGCCGGCTCGGTGCAGGAAGCCCAGGAACGCTTCAGCATTGCCACCTTCGACCTGATCGTCAGCGACCTGCGCCTGCCAGGCGCACCCGGCACCGAGCTGATCAAGCTCGGCCAGGGCACCCCGGTGCTGATCATGACCAGCTACGCCAGCCTGCGCTCGGCGGTGGACTCGATGAAAATGGGCGCGGTGGACTACATCGCCAAGCCTTTCGACCACGACGAGATGCTGCAGGCCGTGGCGCGCATCCTGCGCGACCGGCAGAACGCCCCGGCTGCCGCATCGGCTGCCGAGCCACGCGCCACCAATGGCAAGGCCGCACCGGCCGACAAAGGCAGCGCGGCTGCGGCCAATGGCGAAATCGGCATCATCGGCTCGTGTCCGCCGATGCAGGACATGTACAGCAAGATCCGCAAGGTGGCGCCTACCGACTCCAACGTGCTGATCCAGGGCGAGTCGGGTACCGGTAAAGAGCTGGTGGCCCGCGCCCTGCACAACCTGTCGCGCCGGGCCAAGGCACCGATGATCTCGGTGAACTGCGCCGCCATCCCCGAGACACTGATCGACTCCGAACTGTTCGGTCACGAAAAAGGCGCCTTCACGGGCGCCAGCGCCGGGCGTGCCGGCCTGGTAGAAGCCGCCGACGGCGGCACGCTGTTCCTCGACGAAATCGGCGAACTGCCACTGGAGGCCCAGGCCCGCCTGCTGCGCGTGCTGCAGGAAGGCGAGATTCGCCGGGTAGGTTCGGTGCAATCGCAAAAGGTCGATGTGCGCCTGATCGCCGCGACCCACCGCGACCTGAAGAACCTGGCCAAGGCCGGCCAGTTCCGCGAGGACCTTTACTACCGCCTGCACGTGATCGCCCTGAAACTGCCTGCCCTGCGCGAGCGCGGCAGCGACGTCAACGAGATCGCCAGTGCCTTCCTCGCCCGCCAGAGTGCGCGCATCGGCCGCGACGACCTGCATTTCTCGGCCGAAGCCGAGCAGGCCATTCGTCATTACAGCTGGCCGGGTAACGTACGCGAGCTGGAAAACGCCGTGGAGCGCGCGGTGATCCTCAGCGAGAGCGCAGAAATTTCTGCCGAGCTGCTGGGCATCGACATCGAGCTGAGCGACCTGGAGGAGGACGAGATCCTCAACAACGCGCTGGTCGTGGCCAGTGCTGCCAGTGCCAGCCACGAGCCGACCGAAGACCTTTCGCTGGAAGACTACTTCCAGCACTTCGTGCTCGAGCACCAGGACCACATGACCGAAACCGAACTGGCACGGAAGCTAGGCGTCAGCCGCAAGTGCCTGTGGGAACGCCGCCAGCGCCTGGGCATTCCACGGCGCAAGAGCAACGCTACCAGCGAATAACCTGCCTGCCAGGGGTAGGAGGTTCCTCCTGCCCCTTCTCTACCAGCCTCACCGGCGTATTCGCGGGCTCGCCCGCTCCCACAGGGACCGGACAACTTCGCAGCCTGTGGGGATCCTGTGGGAGCGGGCAAGCCCGCGAAAAGGCCAGCACAGCCACCGCGTACACCCAGGTAACACATCAGTTCCCACAAAAATCTGTTACCCAACCTTTCCGCCGTAACAGTTCCCGAGGTGTACGGTAACGAAATCGCACCGATTTCAGCCCGCAAAATTTCGCCGAAACCCCTCAAACCCTTGATTTTACTGGGTTTTGAAAAGTTGGCACGGCACCTGCTATATGCTTAGTACAAAAACAATAACAAGCACTGCAACCTAAAATAAGAACAAGACGAAACGGCTCACGCACAATAAAAACAAGACGGCGGAGGCGCAGCTAACTGATTCTTTTGGAGAGGATGCGTGTTTGGGGCTTGCCCCACGACCAGGCAGAGAACAACAAAAACTGCACTAAAAAGCAGCGCCTGAACTGGTTGGATCGATAGATCAACGTGACATCAGCGGCCAAAGCAATCCGTTTGCTCTTAACCCCTGGATTGGGGGTCGTCCACAAGCTTCGAGATTTGTGGACAGGGCACTCAACAAAAACAAAAAGCCCAGTAAAAAAAACAATAAGAGCACGCAACGACTTCTTGGGGAGCTTAGGCTCCCCTTGTCGTTTCTACCCTTCTGGCAGCCATCCTGCTACCCGCCTACACCATTCCCCGAGTAAATGCTAGAATCCCCGCCCATCATGCGGCCATTCTCCTATTGTTGGCCGAACATTCCTTCACACAGTGCATCCCATGCTGAAGAAGCTGTTCCAGTCTTTCCGCCCGCCCGTACCGGGCCCGCACCACAGGCGCACCACGCCTGAGGTGATCAACAAGAGCCAGCACTCGCTGCAGCGCCACCAGTTCAGCCGTCACGCGGTGAACATCGTGGAACGCCTGCAGAGCGCCGGCTACCAGGCTTACCTGGTCGGTGGCTGTGTCCGCGACCTGATGCTGGGCATCACGCCGAAGGACTTCGACGTCGCCACCAGCGCCACCCCCGAACAGGTCCGTGCCGAGTTCCGTAACGCGCGCATCATTGGTCGCCGCTTCAAGCTGGTTCACGTGCATTTCGGCCGTGAGATCATCGAAGTTGCCACCTTCCGTGCTCCCCACTCGGAAGACGATCAGGGCGACAGCCACCGTTCGTCGCACAATTCCAGTGGCCGCATCCTGCGTGACAACGTTTACGGCACCTTGGAAGAAGACGCGCAACGTCGCGACTTCACCATCAATGCCCTGTACTACGATCCGGTCAGCGAGCGCATTCTCGATTACGCCAATGGTGTACACGATGTACGCAACCGCCTGCTGCGGCTGATCGGCGACCCGACCCACCGCTACCAGGAAGACCCGGTGCGCATGCTGCGCGCGGTGCGTTTCGCCGCCAAGCTGGACTTCGGTATCGAGAAGCACACGGTCCAGCCGATCCGCGAACTGGCCCCACTGCTGCGCGAGATCCCGCCGGCACGGCTGTTCGAGGAATGCCTCAAGTTGTTCCTCTCCGGCCAAGGCGCCATCGCCTTCGAAATGCTGGTCGACCTGCAGCTGTTCGAGCCATTGTTCCCGGCCAGTGCACACGCCCTGGACGAGCGCCCGACCTACGCCCACACACTGATCAGCCAGGCGTTGCAAAACACCGACCTGCGCGTGAAGCAGGGCAAACCGGTAACTCCGGCATTCCTGTTCGCTGCACTGCTGTGGCCAGCCCTGCCGGCCCGTGTACTGCACCTGCAGAACCAGGGCGTGCCGCCGATCCCGGCCATGAACGGCGCGGCACACGACCTGATCGCCGAGCAATGCGCGCGCATCGCCATTCCCAAGCGCTTCACCCTGCCGATCCGCGAGATCTGGGACATGCAGGAGCGCCTGCCACGGCGCAGCGGCAAACGCGCCGACCTGCTGCTGGACAACCCACGCTTCCGCGCCGGTTACGACTTCCTGCTGCTGCGTGAAAGCGCCGGGGAAGAGACCGACGATCTCGGCCAGTGGTGGACCGACTACCAGGATGCCAACGACAGCGAGCGCCGCGAGATGATCCGCGAGCTGGGCAGCCGTGACGAAGGCACCGGTGCCGGCCCGCGTAAACGCAAACGCAGCGCCAGCAAACGCAAGCGCGGTGGCGACGAGGCGCCCGAGTGAAGACTCGCGCCTACGTCGGCCTGGGCAGCAACCTGGACGCACCTGCCGAGCAACTGCGCAGTGCCTTGCAGGCGCTGGACCAGGTCGAGCAGACCCGCCTGGTGGCGGCTTCGGCCCTGTACACCAGCGATTCGCTGCTGCCCGGTCAACCGCGTTACACCAACGCTGTCGCCGCCCTGGACACCGCATTGCCGCCACTGGCGCTGCTTGATGCACTGCAAGCCATCGAGAACGGCCAGGGCCGCGTGCGCAAGGAGCGCTGGGGCCCGCGCACGCTGGACCTGGACATCCTGCTGTTCGGCGACCAGGTACTCGACGAGCCACGCCTTAAAGTGCCGC
Organism: Pseudomonas putida NBRC 14164; assembly: GCF_000412675.1. Lineage (NCBI taxonomy): Bacteria > Pseudomonadati > Pseudomonadota > Gammaproteobacteria > Pseudomonadales > Pseudomonadaceae > Pseudomonas > Pseudomonas putida. The sequence continues at coordinate 5,301,911 of NC_021505.1, forward strand.
ACTACCACATGCATGCCCGGCCTTTCGTGTTGTACCCACTGGCCGAACTGGTACCGGACAATTTCCACCTGGCCGATGGCCGGGCCCTTGCGCAACTGCTCGACGACTGCCCGTTCGTCGGCCTTGAACGCCTGTAAACCGGGCGTTCCAGCCTTGCCCGCTGGCACGGTAACGCCAGTAACACCCTGATCGTAACAATGCGGTAACAGGGTGATTGACTTCCCCCACCTCGCTCACGACTATAGGCGTCCCGTGTGGCACCAAAGTGCCGCATACCCGTATTTAGGCCCGGACGGACCTGTGCCCGAACATCACGCGCGATGATGTGCCGCTCCGGAAGATGACTACACGCGTTGAATGCAGTCGTTTTTTACAGCGCCTGAACGAGGATTTTCCGACATGCCTGAAGTAACCCTTACCACCCTCAATGGCCTCAAGGCCAAGGGTGAAAAAATCACCATGCTGACGTGCTATGACGCGACCTTCGCCAAGGCCGCCAGCCAGGCCGGCATCGAAGTGTTGCTGGTTGGCGACTCGCTGGGGATGGTCCTGCAAGGCCACGACAGCACCCTGCCGGTCACCACAGCGGACATGGCCTACCACACCGCCAGCGTCAAACGCGGCAACGACGGCGCGCTGATCCTCGCCGACCTGCCGTTCATGGCCCACGCCACCCCGGAGCAAGCCTTTGCCAACAGCGCCACGCTGATGCAGGCTGGCGCCCACATGGTCAAGATCGAAGGCGCAGCATGGCTGGCCGAAACCATCCGTCTGCTGGCTGAGCGCGGCGTGCCGGTGTGTGCGCACATGGGCCTGACTCCGCAGACCGTCAACGTGCTGGGCGGCTACAAGGTGCAAGGTCGCCTGGAAGCCCAGGCCCGCCAGATGCGTGCCGACGCCATCGCCCTGGAACAGGCCGGCGCGGCCATGCTGCTGCTCGAATGCGTGCCCAGCGAACTGGCGGCAGAGATTACCAATGCCGTGGGCATTCCGGTGATCGGCATTGGCGCCGGCAGCGCCACCGATGGCCAGGTGCTGGTACTGCACGACATGCTCGGCCTGTCGCTGACCGGCCGGGTGCCGAAGTTCGTGAAGAACTTCATGCAAGGCCAGCCTGATATCCACAGCGCCCTCGTCGCTTACGTCGAGGCGGTAAAGCAGGTCAGCTTCCCAGGTAGCGAACACGGGTTCAGTGCATGAATACAGTCAAGACCGTCCGCGAATTGCGCGCCGCCGTCGCCCGCGCTCGTGGTGAAGGCAAGCGCATCGGCTTCGTGCCGACCATGGGCAACCTGCACAGCGGCCACGCGGCCCTGGTGACCAAGGCTGCGCAGCGCGCCGATTTCGTTGTGGCCAGCATCTTCGTCAACCCGCTGCAGTTTGGCGCCAACGAAGACCTCGACAAGTACCCGCGCACCCTGGCCGCCGACCAGGAGCGCCTGCTGCAGGCGGGCTGCAACCTGCTGTTCGCGCCCAGCGCCGAAGAGATGTACCCCGACGGCATGAGCGTGCAAACCCGCGTCAGTGTGCCCCACCTTTCCGAAGGCCTGTGTGGCGCCAGCCGGCCCGGGCATTTCGAAGGTGTGGCCACCGTGGTCAGCAAGCTGTTCAACATGGTCCAGCCTGACCTTGCCGTGTTCGGTGAAAAGGACTTCCAGCAGCTGGCGGTGATCCGCGCCATGGTGCGCGACCTGAACATGCCGATTCAGATCATAGGCGAGCCCACTGTGCGCGCCGAAGATGGCCTGGCGCTGTCGTCGCGCAATGGCTACCTCACGCCGGAGCAGCGTGCGATCGCGCCAGTGCTGTACCGCACGTTGCAGCACATTGCAGAGGCCATCGGCCGTGGCCAACGGGACTTTGCCGCGTTGGTCGCCGATGGGCAGGCGCAGCTGAGTGCGGCGGGGTTGCGCACAGATTATCTAGAGGTGCGCCATGCCGTGAGCCTGCGCCCGGCCGTGATCGATGACCGGGACCTGGTGGTGATTGCGGCGGCTTACCTGGGTAACACCAGGTTGATCGACAACCTTTACCTGCATGTGGAAGAGAAGACCGCGTAACGGCCTGGGGCTGCTCTGCAGCCCATTCGCGGGCATGCCCGCTCCCACAGGCGCCCCCAAAATCACCTTGCCATACCCATTCCCAGCGCGTGGCCTTTGCCTATAATGATGCCAGCCTGAACCCGGCAATGACTGCCGTGTCCAAGGCATCACCACGCACCAAGGGAACCCCGCGCAATGGCGTATTACCGTACTCCCCACGATGTGACGGCCCTGCCCGCCTGGCAGGCGCTTCAGCAACACCGCGACGCCATGCAAGGCTTCAGCATGCGCGAAGCCTTCGCCGCCGATGCCCAACGCTTCGACCAGTTCTCCCTGAGCTGCTGCGGCCTGTTCCTCGACTACTCGAAAAACCTGATCACCGAACAAACCCGCGACCTGCTGGTGAACCTGGCCAACGAAGTGGGCCTGCAAGACGCCATCAAGTCGATGTTCAGCGGCGAAATCATCAACGCCTCCGAAGGCCGCCCGGTGCTGCACACTGCCCTGCGCCGGCCCGTGGGCGACAAGCTCAGCGTCAACGGCGTGAACGTCATGCCGGAAGTACACAAGGTACTCAACCAGATCACCGAACTGGTCGGGCGCATCCACGACGGCCTGTGGCGCGGCTACAGCGAAAAGCCCATCACCGACGTGGTCAACATCGGCATCGGTGGCTCGTTCCTTGGCCCCGAGCTGGTTTCCGAGGCGCTGCTGCCCTACGCCCAGCGTGGCGTACGCTGCCACTACCTGGCCAACATCGACGGCAGCGAGTTCCACGAGCTGTCGGCCAACCTGCGCGCCGAAACCACCCTGTTCATCGTCTCGTCGAAGTCGTTCAACACCCTCGAGACCCTGAAAAACGCCATGGCCGCGCGCACCTGGTACCTGGCCCAGGGCGGCTCGGAAGCCGAGCTGTACCGCCACTTCATCGCGGTTTCCAGCAACAAGGCCGCCGCCGTGGCCTTTGGTATTCGCGAAGAGAACATCTTCCCGATGTGGGACTGGGTGGGTGGGCGCTATTCGCTGTGGTCGGCCATCGGCCTGCCAATCGCCCTGGCGATCGGCACAGCCAACTTCAAGGAACTGCTGTCCGGTGCCCACACCATGGACCAGCACTTCCAGACCGCGCCGTTCGACAAGAACATGCCGGTGCTGCTGGCCCTGCTGGGCGTGTGGTATGGCAACTTCTGGGGCGCGAACAGCCACGCGATCCTGCCGTACGACCACTACCTGCGCAACATCACCAAGCACCTGCAGCAGCTGGACATGGAGTCCAACGGCAAGAGCGTGCTACAGGACGGCACCCCGGTGAAAATCGATACCGGCCCGGTGATCTGGGGCGGGGTCGGCTGTAACGGCCAGCACGCCTACCACCAGTTGTTGCACCAGGGCACCCAGCTGATTCCGGCCGACTTCATCGTTCCGGTGGTGAGCTTCAACCCGGTGGCCGACCACCACCAGTGGCTGTACGCCAACTGCCTGTCGCAGAGCCAGGCGCTGATGCAGGGCAAGACCCGTGAAGAAGCCGAGGCCGAACTGCGAAGCAAAGGCCTGAACGAAGCGGACATCGCGAAGCTGGCCCCGCACAAGGTGATCCCGGGCAACCGCCCGAGCAACACCTTGGTTGTGGAGCGCATCAGCCCACGCCGCCTGGGCGCACTGGTGGCAATGTACGAGCACAAAGTGTTCGTGCAGAGCGTGATCTGGGGTATCAACGCCTTTGACCAATGGGGTGTGGAACTGGGCAAAGAGCTGGGCAAGGGTGTTTACCAACGCCTGGTCGGCACCCTGGAAGACAGCGCCGAAGACGGCTCTACCCAAGGCCTGATCAACTACTTCCGCGGCCGTCACCGCGGTTGATCCAACGCCTGTACGGGCCGCTTCGCGGGTAAACCCGCTCCAACAGGAATTGCACAGGTTTCAAGAATTGTGCGGCCCCTGTGGGAGCGGGTTCACCCGCGAAGAGGTCAGCACAGGTTGAACACCGCTCCCAGCTACACTGTCCTATCGAATAGCCGTTGCAGTCCATCGCCCCTTACAAGAGCAGGACCACCCGCCATGTTCGATATCCGCAATTACCCCCAGGCCCTGGCCGTCAGCCAGTCCGCCGCCCTCACCCCCGACGAATACCGCCGCCTCTACCGCCAGTCGGTCGACGACCCTGACACCTTCTGGGCCGAACAAGCCAAACGCCTGGACTGGATCAAGCCCTGGTCGAGCGTGCAGCAATGCGACCTGAACACCGGCAAAGCCCGCTGGTTCGACGGTGCACAACTGAACGTCAGCTACAACTGCATCGACCGTCACCTGGCCCAGCGCAGCGAGCAGACCGCCCTGCTGTGGGAAGGCGACGACCCGAAAGATGCAAAGACCATCACCTACCGCGAACTGCACCATCAGGTCTGCCGCCTGGCCAACGCACTGAAAGCACGCGGGGTTAAAAAAGGCGACCGGGTATGCATCTACATGCCGATGATCCCCGAGGCTGCCTTCGCCATGCTCGCCTGCACCCGCATCGGTGCCATCCACTCGGTGGTGTTCGGCGGTTTCTCCCCCGACGCCCTGCGTGACCGCATACTCGACGCCGACTGCCGCACGGTGATCACCGCCGACGAAGGCGTGCGGGGTGGCAAGCGCATCCCGCTGAAGCAGAACGTCGACAAGGCCCTGGCCAGCTGCCCCGCAGTCAGCAGTGTATTCGTGGTGCGCCGCACCGGCGGCGATGTCAGTTGGGCCGAAGGCCGCGACCTCTGGTACCACGAGGCAACCGACAACGCTGGCGACGACTGCATCCCCGAACCGATGGAAGCCGAAGACCCGCTGTTCATCCTCTACACCTCAGGCAGCACCGGCAAACCCAAGGGCGTGCTGCACACCACCGGCGGGTACCTGTTGCAGGCGACGATGACCTTCAAGGTGGTGTTCGATTACCGCGACGGCGAGGTGTTCTGGTGCACCGCCGACGTCGGCTGGGTCACCGGCCACAGCTACATCGTCTATGGCCCGCTGGCCAATGGCGCAATCTCGCTGATGTTCGAAGGCGTGCCCAACTACCCGGACACCTCGCGCTTCTGGCAAGTGGTGGACAAGCATCAGGTGAACATCTTCTACACCGCCCCAACCGCCCTGCGCGCGTTGATGCGCGAGGGCTCGGCGCCATTGCAGGGTACTTCGCGCAAAAGCCTGCGCCTGCTGGGCAGCGTCGGCGAGCCGATCAACCCCGAAGCCTGGGAATGGTATTTCGAGGAAGTCGGGCAAAAGCGCTGCCCCATCGTCGATACCTGGTGGCAGACCGAAACCGGCGGCATCATGCTCACACCGCTTCCCGGCTCGCAGTCACTCAAGCCCGGTTGCGCCACCCAGCCCATGTTCGGCGTGCAACCGGTACTGCTGGACGAAAAAGGCAAGCTGATCGAAGGCCCCGGCGCCGGCCTGCTGGTGATCAAGGCCAGCTGGCCGGGTCAGATCCGCAGCGTCTATGGCGACCACCAGCGCATGGTCGACACCTACTTCAAGCCCATGCCCGGCTACTACTTCACCGGCGACGGTGCCCGCCGCGACGCCGATGGTGACTACTGGATCACCGGGCGCATCGACGATGTGATCAACGTGTCCGGGCACCGCATCGGCACCGCAGAGGTGGAAAGCGCGCTGGTGTTGCATGACAGCGTCGCCGAAGCAGCGGTGGTCGGTTACCCCCACGACCTCAAGGGCCAGGGCGTCTACGCCTTCGTCACGACCATGAACGGCGTGGCCCCGGACGACGCGCTCAAGGCCGAACTGCTGGCCCTGGTCAGCAAGGAAATCGGCAGTTTCGCCAAGCCCGAGCTGATCCAGTGGGCCCCGGCGCTGCCCAAGACCCGCTCAGGCAAGATCATGCGGCGTATACTGCGCAAAATCGCCTGCAACGAGCTGGACAACCTGGGCGATACCTCGACCCTGGCCGACCCCAGCGTGGTACAGGGCCTGATTGATAAACGCCTCAACCAGTAACCGGCGGCCACTGTCCATGGCCGCCCTGAACCACAGGTCGCCATGGAAGCCCTTCGCCGCCGCATCGAAACCCAGGTCATGAGCCTCACCGGGCTGGCCCTCGGCCAGCTCGACCTGGAATCGCCCAAGGGCGACCCCGGACTGTTCGGCCCGCACAGCATCAGCTGGCGGGTACATGGCGACTTCCCGAGCATGCTGGTGGGCGGGATCAGCGCACTGATGCTGCAGTTGCTCCACCCGCTGGCCCTGGCCGGTGTGTGGGACCACTCAAACTTCCGTGAAGACCTGCTCGGCCGCCTGCGCCGCACCAGCCAGTTCATTTCCGGTACCACCTTTGGTGCCACCGGCGATGCCGAGTGGCTGATCGACAAGGTGCGCACCATTCACTTGCAGGTCACCGGCACCGCACCGGACGGCCGCCCCTATGCCGCCAGCGACCCGGACCTGCTGACCTGGGTGCATGTGGCGGAGGTCAGCAGTTTCCTCGCCGCCCACCTGAGTTACCGCAACCCGCACCTGCCGCGCGCCGAGCAGGATGCCTACTACAACGAAATCGCCCTGATCGCCGAACGCCTTGGCGCCCGTGACGTGCCACGTTCCTGTCAGCAAGTCGAAGACTACCTGCAACGCATGCGCGCGCAGCTGCACTGCGATACGCGCAGCCATGAGGTGATACAGATCCTGCTCGACGCCCCTGCCCCCAGCCGCCTGGCACAGCCGGTAGGCAAGCTGATGCTGCACGCCGGCATCGACCTGCTTCCAGGCTGGGCCCAGACCATGCTCGGCCTGCAGCACGGCCCCTTGCAACAGCGCCTGATCCGCCTGGGCCTGAAACGCACCGCGCCTGTGCTGCGCTGGGCAATGCGCGACGGCTCGGCGCATCGGGCCAAACGGCGCATGGGCATCGAGTGAGGGCAAATGGTCGCCCCTGCGGAACTGATTTAACGTGCCATACTCCAAGCACTCCTGCTTAGACAGACGAAGCGACACATGTACAAAGGATTGACTCGCGCCGCTGGCGCAATCGTGGCCCTCGTAGCCCTCTACAGCCTGCTCGGCTTTCTCGTCCTTCCCGGTGTCGCGCTGCGCATCGCCAACCAGCAGTTGGCCCAGTACGCGACCGTGCCGGCCCACCTCGAGCGGATCGAACTCAACCCCTTCAGCCTCGAAATGACGCTGTGGGGCCTGCAGATCGGCGAGCCCGGCAAGGAGCAGGTCGGTTTCGAGCGGTTGTACGCCAACCTCTCGCTCGACAGCCTGTGGACCAAAGCCCTGCATCTGGAAGCCGTGGAACTCGAGAAGCCACGCAACGAGGTGCTGTTCGCCAAGGACGGTACCCTGAACCTGACCAGGTTGTTCAAGCTGCCTGCCAGTGAAGCGAAACCCGAAGAGCCGCCCAGCGACCCGTTCCCGCTACGTGTTGCCAGCATCAAGCTAATCGATGGCTACCTGCACTTCGAGGACCAGCGCCCCAGCGAGCCCATCGAGTTCCTCTACGACAACATGAACCTGGAGCTGAAAAACCTCAGCACCCTGCCCAACGACAATGCCGACATGACGCTGGTGGCCAACGGCCCCAACGGTGGCCGTGTCGACTGGAAAGGCACCTTGAGCCTGTCGCCGATCGCCTCCGAAGGCACCCTGAAAGTCACCGACGCCAAGATGAAGCTGTTCTGGCCCTACGTGCGCGATGCGGTGCCACTGGTGCTGGAAGACGGCGTGGTCAGCCTCGATACGCATTACAAGCTCAACCTCGCCAAACAGACCGAACTGCTGCTGGATAACGCCTCCCTGCGCATCGCGCCATTCGCCATCAAGGCACCGGACGGTCGCCCGTTGGCGCGCCTGGCCAGCCTGGAGGTGAGCGAAACCTCCGTAGACCTGGTCAAGCAACTGGTCAGCGTGGGCAAGATCCGCAGCGAAAAACTGGAAACCTGGGCGGCACTGGAAAAAGACGGCCAGCTCGACTGGCAGAAACTGTTCGCCAGCCAACCGGCCAAGGCCACGCCGAAGGAAAAGGCCGAGCCTGCCGCCGCCGAGCCTACGCCTGAAGAGAAAGCCGCCAAGGAGCCTGGCAAGCCGTGGCAAGTGCTGCTCAAGGACGTGCAATTGCGCAACTACCTGGTGCACCTGGCAGACCGCAGCCAGAAAGAGCCTGTCGCCTTGGACATCGGCCCGCTCAACGCCGACCTGCAAGGTTTCGACAGCCTCAACCAGTCGCCCTTCACGCTCAAGCTCGATACCGGCGTAGGCAAGCAAGGCAAGCTGCAGGCGGCTGGCCAGGTCAACCTGGCGCCGATATGGGCCAAGCTGGATGTGAGTACTCGCGACATCGACCTGCGCGTGGCCCAGGCCTACATCAGCCCGTTCATCCTGCTGGAGTTGCGCAGCGGCATGCTCGCCAGCGACCTCAAGGTCGACCTGAAGAACACCGCGCCGCTGGCGTTCAACGTGACCGGCAAGGCGCAGGTCAACCAGTTGCATACCCTGGATACCATCAAGAGCCGCGACTTCGTCAAATGGCAGCAGGTGAATGTCGACGGCTTGTCCTACGTGCACGGCGATGCACTGTCGATCGACAAGGTGACCCTGCTACAGCCCTATGCGCGTTTCATCATCAACGAAGACCGCACCACCAACGTCAATGACCTGCTGATCCCGCAACCGGCCGGCGCCCCGGCGAGCAGCCCGGCGAAACCGGCCTCGGCCAGCAGCGACAAGCCGCTGGGCATCCACATCGGCCAAGTCGACATCAAGGACGGTTCGGCCAACTTTGCCGACCTGTCGCTCACCCCCAATTTCGCCACCGCCGTCCAGCAGCTCAACGGCCAGATCGGCACCATCGACAACCGCAAGCCGCTGCCGGCCAAGGTCGATATCAAGGGCAAGGTCGACCGCTACGCACCGGTTACCATCAAGGGTGCCCTCAACCCGTTCAACCCGCTTGCCAGCCTGGACATCGCCACCAGCTTCAAGCGCGTCGAGCTGACCACGCTGACGCCCTACTCCGGCAAGTTTGCCGGTTTCCGCATCCGCAAGGGCCGGCTCAACCTCGACCTGCACTACCTGATTACCAACGGCCAACTCAAGGCCGAGAACAAGGTAGTGGTGGAGCAACTGCAACTGGGCGAGAAAGTCGACAGCCCGGACGCGGTCGACCTACCGATCCGCCTGGCAGTGGCCCTGCTGAAGGACACCGAGGGCAAGATCTCGATCGAGCTGCCGGTAACCGGCGACCTCAACAACCCACAATTCAGCGTGATGCCGATTGTCTGGCAAACCCTGCGCAACCTGGTGCTGCGCGCGGCACAGGCGCCGTTCAAGTTCATTGGCGGGTTGGTTACCGGCGGTGGCTCGGAAGACTTGGGTAACGTGGCCTTTGCCCCGGGCTCCAGCGAACTCACCGGCGATGCCCAGTCGTCACTGGACAAGCTGGCGTCGGCGCTGAAAGAGCGCCCGGAGCTGCGCCTGGAAATCGAAGGCACCAGCGCCCAGGCCAGCGACGGCCCGCTGATCGCCCAGCAGCGCCTGGAGCGTGAATACCAGGCCACCTGGTACAAGATCCTCCAGCGCCGCGGTGAAAAAGTGCCGGCCAATGCGTCGATGCTGGTAGTCGACGACAGCGACAAGCCAGCAATGCTGGAAGGCATCTACCGCACGCGCCTGAAACAGCAACCGCCTGCCGAATGGGAGCAACTGGGCCGCGACGAACGCACCACCAAGCTACGTGAGGCAGTGATCAAGTCGTGGGCAGAAAGCACCCCACTGCTGCGTACACTGGGCCAAGAGCGGGCCAGCAGTATCAAGGATTACCTGGTGGACAAGGGCAAGCTGGAAGATGACCGGGTGTATTTCATCGATACCAGCCTGGGCCAGCCCGAGAGCGATGGCCGGGTGGTGACGCCGATGCATCTGGATGCCGAGTAATCCCCTCTAGCAGGCTTGACCTCTTCGCGGGCATGCCCGCTCCCACAGAGATCGCGCACTACCACAGACCTGCGCGATACCTGTGGGAGCGGGCGCGCCCGCGAAGAGGCCGGCACAGGCTTCAGACCAACCGCTGCCCCGACACCGCCGGGTGATACAGCGGCTGCACCTTGTTTCCCGCCGGGTCCAGCAGGTGGAAGCTGCGCGCCCCGTCACCATGGTTGAATGGCCTGTCCAGCAAGGTTACGCCATGGGCCTTGAAGTACTGGTACCAGGCTTCCAGTTCCTCCACGCTGTCCACAATGAACCCGTAGTGATCCAGGGTCTGCAAACCGTTGGCCGCCCCGGCTCCCCGCCCCAGCGAAAGGTTGTCGTTGCCGCAGGTGAGGTACACCAGGTCTTCGTTGGCGCGGTTCAGCACTTCCATGCCCAGCACCTCGACGTAGAAGCGTTCGCACTCCTCCAGGTTGGGTACCAGCAGGGCAATATGGCGCAGGCCATTCAGGCGGCCGGGACGTGCAGGCAATTCAGACATTGGCGAGGCTCCATTTTTGTATACAATTCATAATCGAATTTAAAACAAAAGGAGCGACTTGTGTATAGCCTGTTCATCAAGACCCGTGTAAAGCCCGGTTGTGCGAAGGCGTTTCTGGCAGCGATCAAGGTCAATGCCGCCGCGTCCGTTGCCAGCGAGCCTGGCTGCCTGGTGTTCGATGTGTCGCAGGACCGGGTCGACCCGGAGCTGATCTATCTGTACGAAATCTACCGCGACGATGCCGCGTATGAAGCCCATACCCAGACCGCGCACTTTCGCGACAGCCGCCCACTGGTAGAACCGCTGATCCTGGAGCAGGAATGCTTCGAGAGCGATGTAATCGCCCGCAACCCGGTGTACTGAGCGCCAAAAGCAAAGCCCCGGCACAGGGCCAGGGCTTCAGTAGAGGTGGCCAAATCCTTATGGCCGACGGGACATCCCTTATTCGGACTTCAGGCCATCAGCCGACACGGCCTTGACGCCTTTGATTTTCTTGGCGATGGCGACCGCCATCTCTTTCTGTGAATCGGTAACGGCAACATCGGACGACAGCGACACAACGCCTTTGTTGGTTTCAACCTTGATGTCGCTGCCTGGCACGCCTTTCTCGGTCATCAGGTCAGCTTTGACCTTGGTGGTGATCCAGGTATCAGAGGTAGCTTCCTTGGCTTGGGTCACCTCACCGGCCGCCAGCGTCATGGGGGCCTGGGTGGACTGTTGGGCAAATGCCGCGTTAGCCATGGTCAGGGTCAGAGCGGTAGCAGTAGCGGCAGCAATGGCGAACTTCTTCATGTGGGTCACTCCTGTTTTTTCGAAAGGTCTGCGCCTGTGTCCTGGCGGCAGGTATGAAGGTAGTTGCATGTGCTGTGCCAGCTTTGAGACTTCTATTTAACCCTTATAAATCAATTAGTTAGCACACAGCCATCAGTTGCGTGGTCGTGCATTTTGCAATCTGCGCGGTAAACCTGCATGCAAGATGCAAGTCCGCAAAAGGTTCCCGCCACCCATGAAAAAAGGGCCCCGTAGCAGACTGTGTGAAAACCTAGCATTCTGCCCGGCCCTTTAAGAGAATGCTCCGTATCGGAAGATACGGAGCATTTTTCGTTATGGCCTACATACAAGGAGAGTCTCGCAGCCAGACCAGTCTGTTCCCGGTCTCGCTGGAGGAGCTGATCCCGGAAGATCACCTCGTACGGGTCATTGACCTGTATGTCGCCAGGCTCGACCTGGGCCAGCTCGGCTTCGAAAAAGCGCAGTCCAAGGCCATAGGGCGCCCCGCCTACGACCCCGCCGATCAGCTCAAGCTCTACCTCTATGGCTATTTTCAGCGCATCCGTTCCTCGCGGCGTTTGGAAGCCGAGTGCCAGCGTAACATCGAGGTGATGTGGCTGATCAACCGGCTCAAACCTGACTTCAAGACCATCGCTGACTTTCGCAAGAACAACAAAGCCGCTTTCGTTGCGACGTGCCGGGCGTTTGTACAGTTCTGCCGAACCGCCGGTTTGATTGCTGGTGACTTGGTTGCCATCGACGGCAGCAAGTTTCAGGCGGTCGCTTCCCCCCGGCGCCATTTGAACCTGAGTCAACTCAAGCGTCAGGATGAGAAACTGGACAAGCGGATCGCCCAATATCTGGCTGATCTGGATGCCGCTGACAAGTCTGAGGGCGAGCAAGTGGTCGATCGCACTGCGATCAAAGCGGCCTTGGCGAAGCTTGAGGCCAAGCAGCAAGACAACCGCACTTGCCAGGCCTTGATGAAATCAATGGGGCTGGAGCAATTCAACACGCACGAAAGCGATGCCCGCATGATGCGCACTCCCAAAGGAGCGCGGGTTGCCTATAACGTGCAGACCGCCGTTGACGCAGAACACTGCCTGATTTTGCATCACGAGGTGACGCAAGAGGGCGATGATCGCAAGCAGCTTGAACCCATGGCTAAAGCGGCCAAGGCTGAGCTGAAACAGAAAGCGCTGACCGTTACAGCTGATATGGGTTACTCGAATGGCCAGCAGTTCCAGGCATGTGAGGAAGCCTCCATTACCGCGTACGTTCCGCCAAACCGAACCTCGAACCCAGGCGGTGAGGCATTATTCGAGCGCAAGGACTTTACCTACGACGCCGAACAGGATCGGTACCAGTGCCCGGCAGGGCAGTGGCTAACGCTGAAGCAGCGTCACAAGGGCGACCGGATCTACCAGGCGGCGATCAGTGATTGCGCCGGGTGCACGCTGAAATCCCAATGCACGACGGCCAAGCGCCGCTATGTCTCGCGCCACGCTCAAGAGGAAGCCTTTGAGCGTATGGCGCAGCGGATGCAGATGCATCCAGAGATGATGGAACGGCGCAGATCCATCGTGGAGCACCCGTTTGGCAATCTCAAACAATGGCTGTTTGGCAACGGGCGCTTCCTGCTGCGACAACTCGCAGGCACAAGAGCTGAAATGGCTCTCGCTGTGACCGCTTACAACCTCAAGCGGGCGATTAGTGTCCTGGGTGCCAAGCAAATCATGCAACTGATGGGCTGAAGGGCCTTTTTCAGCACAAAAACAAACGCCCCGAACAAGTCGGGGCGTTTGGTATAGGGCCTACCAGTGCGTTTTCACACAGTCTGGTAGGGCCCTTTTTCTGTTGCGGTGCAGTCGCTTAGACGCCCGAGGCCTTGGCCGCGGCAACGTCTTTGATCGACAGTTTGATACGGCCGCGGTTGTCCACGTCCAGTACCAGCACTTCAACTTCCTGGCCTTCTTTCAGGATGTCGGTGACTTTCTCGACGCGAGCATCGCTCAGCATCGAAATGTGCACCAGGCCGTCCTTGCCAGGCAGGATGTTCACGAAGGCGCCGAAGTCGACGATACGCTCAACCTTACCCACGTAGATCTTGCCGATTTCGGCCTCGGCGGTGATGCCCAGGATGCGCTGCTTGGCAGCCTCTGCCGCTTCCTTGGTTTCGCCGAAGATCTTGATCGAGCCGTCGTCTTCGATATCGATCGAAGCCTTGGTCTCTTCACAGATGGCACGGATGGTGGCGCCGCCTTTACCGATGACGTCACGGATCTTGTCGGTGTCGATCTTCATCGCGATCATGGTCGGGGCGTTGGCCGACAGCTCGGTACGCGACTGACCAATGATCTGGTTCATCTGGCCGAGGATGTTCAGGCGCGCTTCCAGGGCTTGGCCCAGGGCGATTTCCATGATCTCTTCGGTGATGCCGTTGATCTTGATGTCCATCTGCAGCGCGGTAACACCTTTGGCGGTACCGGCTACCTTGAAGTCCATGTCGCCCAGGTGGTCTTCGTCACCCAGGATGTCGGTCAGAACGGCAAACTTCTCGCCTTCCTTGACCAGGCCCATGGCGATACCGGCAACCGGCGCCTTCATTGGCACACCGGCGTCCATCAGGGCCAGGGATGCACCGCAGACCGAAGCCATGGAGCTGGAACCGTTGGATTCGGTGATTTCCGAAACCACGCGGATGGTGTACGGGAACACGTCAGCAGCCGGCAGCATGGCCTGGACCGAGCGGCGGGCCAGACGACCGTGGCCGATTTCGCGACGGCCAGCACCGCCCATACGACCACACTCGCCCACCGAGAACGGCGGGAAGTTGTAGTGCAGCATGAAGGGGTCTTTCTTCTCGCCTTCGAGGGTGTCCAGCAGCTGGGCGTCACGGGCAGTACCCAGGGTCGCAACGACCAGAGCCTGGGTTTCGCCACGGGTAAACAGCGCCGAACCGTGGGTCTTCGGCAGAACACCTACTTCGATGTTCAGCGGACGAACGGTCTTGGTGTCGCGGCCGTCGATACGTGGCTTGCCGTTTACGATGTTTTCGCGAACGGTGCGGTATTCGATTTCGCCGAAGATTTCTTTGACTTCCGCAGCCGAAGGCTGGCCTTCTTCACCGGAGAACTTGGCGATGGCCTGATCACGCAGCTCACCCAGGCGGGCGTAGCGGTCAGCCTTGACGGTGATGGTGTAGCCCTGCGAAACGCCCTCGCCGAATTCGGCGCGGATGGCGTTGAACAGCTCGGTGTTGGCAACGGCTGGTTTCCAGTCCCAGGTAGGCTTGGCAGCTTCGGCGGCCAGCTCTTTGACAGCCTGGATAACGGCCTGGAATTCGTCGTGGGCGAACAGTACGGCACCCAGCATCTGGTCTTCGGTCAGCTCTTGGGCTTCCGATTCAACCATCAGTACCGCGTCGGAGGTACCGGCAACGACCATGTCCAGGCTCGAGGCAGCCAGTTGCTCGTAGGTCGGGTTCAGCAGGTAGCCGGTGCTTTCGTGGAAGGCAACGCGGGCGGCGCCGATCGGGCCTTCGAACGGAATACCCGAGATGGCCAGGGCAGCCGAGGTACCGATCATCGCAGCGATGTCCGGGTCGGTCTTCTTGCTGGTGGAAACCACGGTGCAGACGACCTGCACTTCGTTCATGAAGCCTTCCGGGAACAGCGGACGGATCGGACGGTCGATCAGGCGCGAGGTCAGGGTCTCTTTCTCGGAAGGACGGCCTTCACGCTTGAAGAAACCACCTGGGATCTTGCCGGCGGCGTAGGTCTTTTCCTGGTAGTGAACCGACAGCGGGAAGAAACCCTTGCCTGGATCAGCCTGTTTGGCGCCTACCACAGTCACCAGCACGGTGACGTCGTTGTCGACGGTAACCAGCACGGCGCCGGTTGCCTGACGGGCAATACGGCCCGTTTCGAGAGTAACGGTCGACTGACCGAACTGGAATGTCTTGATTACCGGGTTCACGGTTTCCTACCTTTTTCAGTGGCTCTGGGGGAACTGGTTTCTTGCGAATTTGTGGGCAGAACGGGGAATCGGCCCCATTGACCGTCCAGATACAACACGAGGCTGGGAGCCTGGCTGAAGAGCGGAAAACCGCTCCACTTCACCAGGCTGCCAACCTCGGAGATACGCATGGCGTGCCCATAGACAACGCTGCCAGGCAGCGCTGCCACTGCATGAGACACGCCATGCACACCACTGACCAGGCCGCTATTAGCGACGCAGGCCCAGGCGACCGATCAGGGCGCTGTAACGAGTGGTGTCTTTACCCTTCAGGTAGTCCAGCAGCTTACGACGCTGGTTTACCATACGGATCAGGCCACGACGCGAGTGGTGGTCTTTACCGTTGGCCTTGAAGTGGCCTTGCAGCTTGTTGATGTTCGCGGTCAGCAGAGCAACCTGAACTTCCGGGCTACCAGTGTCGCCAGCGGCTTGCTGGAAGTCGGTAACGATTTGAGCTTTTTCTTCAACGCTGAGGGCCATTTGGCTTCTCCTGATAACGGATCCCGCAAGCGGGGTCCAATAGGCCAGGGACAAATCCCTGTATTAATAAAAAAGGTGTGACCGTGCCTACTGACAGCCACCCTTGATTCCGTAGGGTTCGGCCAAAGCCTCACCCTGCGGTTTCGGTCATTCCGACCGAATCAGCCGACGCGGCGCAATACGCCCGTCTTCGCTCACTTCACCGATACCGATGAAGCGCGCATTGTGATCCTGTACCCGGACCATGCCAAATTGTGGCGCGTCCGGCGCGCGTACCGCCTGACCATGCAGCCAGTAGAACGCGCTGTGCTCGGACAGGCTCACCATGGGCCAGTCCTGCAGGCCGCTGTCCGAGGGCATCAGGAAGCGATCGAGCGCTTCGTTACCGCCTTCGGCATGGGCCTGTTCAAGCGCTTCGAGCGTGACCGTTTGTGCCAGCGCGAAGGGCCCGGCCTGGGTCCTGCGCAACTCGGCAACATAGGCACCGCAACCAAGGGCCTCGCCGATATCCTCCACCAGGGTGCGGATATAGGTGCCTTTGCTGCATCCTACGGTCAACCGTGCACGAGTGCCTTCGCACTCCAGCAACTCCAAGCGGTTAATAGTAACAGAACGCGCCTCGCGCTCCACTACCTCTCCTGCACGTGCCAGCTTGTACAACGGCTGGCCGTCACGCTTGAGCGCCGAGTACATCGGCGGTATCTGGCTGATCGGGCCACGAAAACGTGGCAGCACCGCTTCGATGTCGGCACGACCAACGGTCACTTCGCGGGTCTGCAGCACCTCACCTTCAGCATCGCCGGTGTTGGTAGTCTGCCCCATCTGCATGACGGTTTCGTAGCCCTTGTCGGAATCGAGCAGGTACTGCGAAAACTTGGTCGCCTCGCCGAAGCACAGCGGCAGCACGCCGGTTGCCAACGGGTCGAGGCTACCGGTGTGACCGGCCTTTTCCGCGTTGAGCAGCCAGCGCACCTTTTGCAGGGCGGCGTTGGACGTGAAGCCCAGAGGCTTGTCGAGCAGGATGATGCCGCTGACATTGCGGCGGATACGTTTGACCTGGGCCACCGCTTACTCCTTGGTGTCCAGCTCGTCGGTATCCTTGTGCAGGCGGTCTTCGGCCACTGCACGCTCGATCAGCGCCGACAGGTGCACACCGCGGCTGACGCTTTCATCGAAGTGGAAGTGCAACTGCGGCACGCTGCGCAGCTGCATCGAGCGGCCCAGGTGCAGACGCAGGAAGCTGGAAGCACTGTTGAGTGCCTTCAACGACTGCTTCACGGCGTCTGGCGTTTCCTCGCCCATGACGGTGATGAACACCTTGGCATGGCCCAGGTCACGGCTGACGTCCACGGCGGTGATGGTGACCAGACCGACACGTGGATCCTTGACTTCGCGACGGATCAGCTCGGCCAGCTCGCGCTGCATCTGATCGCCGATACGTTGGGTACGGCTGTATTCTTTGGCCATTCTTGCTACCTGTAACTTAAAGCGGCAAACGCCCGGTCAGACGAATGCCTGACCGGGCGCTACCTGAAGAGGTGCCGCAAACCGCCCTGTAGCGGGCGTTTGCGGCTAGCTCGCCCTTAGAGGGTACGAGCCACCTGGACTTTCTCGAACACTTCGATCTTGTCACCGACCTTGACGTCGTTGTAGCTCTTGACGCCAATACCGCACTCCATGCCGTTACGCACTTCGGCGGCGTCGTCCTTGAAGCGACGCAGCGATTCCAGCTCGCCTTCGAAGATAACCACGTCTTCGCGCAGTACGCGGATCGGACGGTTACGGTACACGGTACCCTCGATGACCATACAGCCAGCGATGGCGCCGAACTTCGGCGAACGGAACACGTCACGTACTTCGGCGACACCCAGGATGTTCTCGCGAACATCGCTGCCGAGCATGCCGGTCAGGGCCTTCTTGACGTCTTCGATGATGTCGTAGATCACGTTGTAGTAACGCATATCCAGACCTTCCTGCTCGACGATCTTGCGCGCGCCGGCATCGGCACGCACGTTGAAGCCGAACAGTACTGCATTCGAAGCCAGCGCCAGGTTGGCGTCGCTCTCGGTGATACCACCGACGCCGCCACCGATCACACGGACCTGTACTTCGTCGTTGCCCAGAGCGCCGAGCGAACCGTTGAGCGCCTCGAGCGAACCGCGAACATCGGTCTTGAGAACGATGTTGAGGGTTTTCTTCTCGGCCTGGCCCATGTTCTCGAAGATGTTTTCCAGCTTGCCGGCGTGAGCACGGGCCAGCTTGACCTCGCGGTACTTGCCTTGACGGAACAGGGCAACTTCGCGGGCTTTCTTCTCGTCGGCCACTACCGACAGCTCGTCACCGGCTTCCGGCGTGCCATCCAGGCCGAGGATTTCGACCGGGATCGACGGGCCAGCTTCCTTCACAGGCTTGCCGTTCTCGTCGAGCATGGCGCGAACACGGCCATAGTTGGAGCCACACAGGACCATGTCGCCCTGACGCAGCGTACCGTCCTGGACCAGGATGGTAGCAACCGGACCACGGCCCTTGTCGAGGCGCGATTCAACCACGACACCACGGCCTGGGGCGGTCGGCGTAGCGGTCAGTTCGAGAACCTCGGCCTGCAGCAGGACGGCTTCGAGCAGTTCGTCGACACCGGTACCCATCTTCGCCGAAACCTTGACGAACGGCGTGTCACCACCCCATTCCTCGGAGGTCACGCCTTCGACGGACAGTTCGTTGCGGATGCGATCGAGGTCAGCGCCCGGCTTGTCGATCTTGTTCACCGCGACCACCAGCGGAACGCCAGCTGCCTTGGCATGCTGAACGGCCTCGCGGGTTTGCGGCATCACGCCGTCGTCCGCCGCCACCACCAGGATGACGATGTCGGTCGCCTTGGCACCACGTGCACGCATCTGAGTGAAAGCTGCGTGGCCCGGGGTGTCGAGGAAGGTGACCATGCCGCGGTCGGTTTCGACGTGGTAGGCACCGATGTGCTGGGTGATACCACCGGCTTCGCCAGCGGCAACCTTGGCACGACGGATGTAGTCGAGCAGCGAGGTCTTACCATGGTCAACGTGACCCATGACAGTTACCACCGGCGCACGCGACTCGGACTGGCCTTCGAATTTCAGCGATTCGGCCAGGGAGTCTTCCAGGGCGCTGTCGCTGACCAGAGTGACCTTGTGGCCCAGCTCTTCTGCGATCAGCTGAGCGGTTTCCTGGTCGAGTACCTGGTTGATGGTAACCGGGGTGCCCATCTTGAACATGAACTTGACAACTTCAGCGCCCTTGACGGACATCTGGTTGGCCAGTTCGGAGACCGTGATGGTCTCGCCGATGGTCACGTCACGGATGACGGGGCCGGTCGGGTTCTGGAAGCCATGCTGGTTACGCTTCTTCAGCTTGCCCTTGCCACCACGACCGCGACGAGCGCCATCGCTCTCTTCGTCGGTGGTACGCGGAGCGGCACGCGGAGTCGGCGCCTTTTCCTTTTCCTTGACCTTGACCTTGATCGACACACGAGGCGCCTCGCCACGACGACGATCGTCATCGCGAGTACGGCTTTCGTTGCGACGGGTCTCGTCCTTCTTGCGCTCGGCAGCACGGGCTGCAGCGTCTTCGGAGGCCGGGGCGTCGGCGACTACCGGAGCCGGGGCAGCGGCAGGTGCCGGCTCTGGCTTGGCGGCAGGCGCAGGAGCGGCTACAGCAGAGTCGGCTGCCTGACGGCGAGCCTGATCTTCGTTGCGCTGGCGGACTTCGGCATCAACCTTGTCACGAACGGCGTTTTCAGCCGCACGGCGCTCTTCCACTTCACGCTTCTGCTCAGCCTGGACTTCTTCCGGGCTGCGCTGCACGAATACTTTCTTCTTGCGTACTTCTACGCTAATGCTCTTGCTACCGGCGACACGCAGGGTGCTGGTGGTTTTGCGCTGCAAGGTAATCTTGCGCGGCTCTTCCGCCTTGCTCTTGTGGCTGCTTTTCAAATGAGTCAGCAGGGTCTGCTTCTCATTGTCGGTCACTACCTGACCGGCGTCGGTGTGCGGCAGACCTGCCTCACGCATCTGCTGCAGCAGGCGCTCTACCGGTGCCTCGACCTCTTGGGCCAGTTCTTTCACCGTGACTTGCGTCATGCACTTCTCTCCTCAGGCCGCGCCTAATTACTCGAACCAATGGGCTCGGGCGGCCATGATCAACTTGCCGGCACGCTCTTCGTCGATGCCGTCGATGTCGAGCAGATCGTCGATCGACTGCTCGGCCAGGTCTTCGCGGTTAACCACGCCGCGCACCGCCAGTTCAGCCGCCAGGTCCTTGTCCATACCCTCAAGAGAGAGCAGGTCTTCGGCCGGGTGGGCGTCTGCCAGTTTTTCTTCGGTAGCGATGGCCTTGGTCAACAAACGGTCCTTGGCTCGAGCGCGGAGCTCATTGACGATATCTTCGTCAAAGCCATCGATGTTGAGCATTTCTTCCAACGGTACGTAGGCAATTTCTTCGAGGCTGGTGAAGCCTTCGTCGACCAGCACTTGGGCCAGCTCCTCGTCGACTTCCAGTTCATCGATGAAATTGCGCAGGATGTCACCTGTTTCGGCCTGCTGCTTGGCCTGAATGTCCTTCTCGGTCATCACGTTCAGGGTCCAGCCGGTCAACTGACTGGCAAGACGAACGTTCTGACCGCCACGGCCAATGGCCTGGGCCAGGTTATCCTCGGCGACGGCGATGTCCATGGCATGGGCATCTTCATCAACGATGATCGCCGCGACTTCAGCCGGCGACATGGCGTTGATGACGAACTGCGCCGGGTTATCGTCCCAGAGAACGATATCCACACGCTCACCACCCAACTCCCCGGATACAGCTTGGACGCGCGAACCACGCATGCCGATACAGGCGCCTTGCGGGTCGATGCGCTTGTCCTTGGAGCGGACGGCGATCTTGGCTCGCGAACCCGGATCACGGGAGGCAGCCATGACTTCAATGAGGCCCTCGGCAATTTCCGGCACTTCAATGCGGAAAAGCTCGATCAGCATCTGTGGCGCGGTGCGCGACAGAATCAGCTGAGGACCACGGTTTTCAGTGCGAATTTCCTTGAGCAGTGCACGCAGGCGCACACCCACACGGAAGGTTTCGCGCGGAATAATATCTTCGCGGGCCAGCAAGGCCTCGGCGTTGTTACCCAGGTCAACGATGACGTTGTCGCGGGTAACCTTTTTAACGGTACCGGAAATGATCTCGCCTACGCGTTCGCGGTAAGCATCGACCACCTGGGCACGCTCGGCCTCACGGACCTTCTGTACGATGACCTGCTTGGCGGTCTGGGCGGCGATGCGACCGAACTCGATGGACTCGATCTTCTCCTCGATCACGTCACCAATCTTGGCTTCCGGATGAGTGTCCTTGATCTTGTCCAGCCAGGTTTCGATCGCCGGATCATCAAGATCGGCTTCATCGACCACGGTCCAGCGACGGAAGGTCTCGTAGCTACCGGTGTGACGATTGATTTCCACACGCAGATCGACTTCATCTTCAAAACGTTTTTTGGTCGCAGTGGCCAGAGCCACTTCCAGCGCTTCGAAAATGACGCCGGGCGGTACACCTTTTTCGTTGGATACCGATTCAACAACCAGCAGTACTTCTTTGCTCATCGTACGCCTCGCCTTGCGCAAGCCATTGGGCCCGGATAGTCCGCCGGGCCCGGCACGTCTCAGTCAAAACTGGGAATAATATTGGCCTTGTCGATCGAGTCGATCGGCAACAGGAACTCTTGATCGTCCACCTGGACCACCACATCCTGCTCCTCCACACCGCGGAGAAGGCCCTGGAAGTTACGACGACCCTCGAAGGGTGAGCGCAGCTTGATCTTCACTTGTTCGCCGGCATGCGAGGCAAACTGTTCAAGCGTGAACAGCGGGCGTTCCATGCCAGGAGAAGAAACCTCTAGGGTATATTCAGAGCTGATCGGATCTTCCACATCGAGAACGCTGCTGACCTGACGGCTGACTTCTGCGCAGTCGTCCACCAGAATCCCGCCTTCCTTGTCGATGTAGACACGTAGTACCGAATGCTTGCCTTGGGAGACGAATTCAATCCCCCAGCATTCGAAGCCCAGCCCCGTGACCACCGGGGCCAACAAGGCCTGCAACTGTTCTAGCTTGCTCGACACCTGAACCCCCTCGTGCATGCTGTGCAAATGAAAAATGGGCGAAGCGCCCATCCCTGAAAGCGCCGTTGGACAACGACGCCGAAAACTGTTCGGTTAGCAAAAAGCCCCTGAAAAGGGGCTCCGCTGAAGCTGGTTGCGGGGGCTGGATTTGAACCAACGACCTTCGGGTTATGAGCCCGACGAGCTACCAAGCTGCTCCACCCCGCGACAAAGCTGGGGCGAAAGTATAAGACCGAACCCCATTGAGGGTCAAATCCAAACCTTCACCTACAAGAAAGCCCGCTAAAGCGGGCTCTCAAGCTTCAATATGGTACCGAGAAGGGGACTCGAACCCCTACACCCTATGGGCACAACCACCTCAAGGTTGCGTGTCTACCAATTCCACCACCTCGGCAATACTACTACTTGAAACCCGTTACTTCTGCTCTTGAGCCGGAGGAGGTACATCACCGGTATTACTGGTGGTTTCGCTCTTCTGCTGTTGGAGCACCGGCACATCATCATTAACTGCCGGCTTCTGCTGCTCTTTCACTTCTAGCACTGCTGGATCTGGAAGACCTGCTTGGCTAAGCTGGTGAGCTTGTTGCTTCGCGAAGTATCCTAACCCAAGTGCTGTCAAAAAGAAAGTGGCAGCGAGTATAGCAGTGAATTTACTTAGGAACGTTGCAGAGCCCTGGCTCCCGAACACGGTATTTGAAGCACCCGCGCCGAACGATGCACCTGCTTCGGCACCCTTACCCTGTTGCAACAGTACCAGCACTACAAGCGACAGCGCTGCCAACAGATGAAAAACAACGATGACTGTTTCCAGCATTTGTTCAGTTTCCTGCGGCGCGACAAATTGCACCGAATTCGTCTGCGTTCAGGGAAGCCCCACCAATGAGCCCCCCATCGATATCCGGCATGCCGAACAGTTCGGCCGCATTGGCCGCCTTCACGCTGCCGCCGTAGAGCAGCTGCACCTTCGCAGCTACTTCAGCATCTTCTGCCGCCAGCTGGCCGCGGATGGCGGCGTGCACATCCTGGGCCTGCTGTGGCGTGGCCGTCAGGCCGGTGCCGATGGCCCATACAGGCTCATAGGCAATTACTGCATTGGCAAAAGCCTTAACACCGAATGCTTCGATGATACTGCTTAGTTGACGCCCGACAACTTCAAGCGTTTTGCCTGCCTCGCGCTCTTCAAGGGTTTCCCCAATGCAAAGCACTGGCTTCAAACCTTTGGCCTGGGCCGCTGCAAACTTGCGATTGAGCACTTCGTCGGTTTCACCAATGATCTGGCGACGTTCCGAGTGCCCCACCAACACCAACTTGCAACCTGCTTCAACCAGCTGTTCCGGAGCAACTTCCCCGGTCAGCGCACCCTGTTCGGGTTGTACAGCAGAATTCTGTGCGCCGACAGTTATTTCTTTACCTTCCAGGGCATCAATCACCTGATTGATGAACAAAGCCGGTGGAAACACCGCGACTTCCACTCCGCTCGGCAAGGCGAGATTGCTCAAGCCTTCGGTCAGCTCAGCGACGCTAGCGCGGGTACCGTGCATCTTCCAGTTACCAGCTACCATAGGGCGACGCATGCTTTACCTCGTCGGTCAAAGTGGGCGCAGATCTTACCCAACCAGATCTGCGCTGGCAAGCGCCTTCAGACACAAACTTCGCCGACCAGTCTGGCCAACGCTTCAGCGTGCGTCCGCACCTGGCTTTCGTCTTCGCCCTCGACCATGACCCGCACCAACGGCTCGGTACCGGACTTGCGCAACAGAACACGGCCGCGACCAGCCAAGGCTTCGGTCACATTGGCACTGGCTTCCTTGACTGCCGGGTGCTCCAGCGGGTCGACCTTGCTCGCGCCGAAGCGCACGTTGATCAGCACCTGCGGGCACTTGCGCAGGGCCTGACGAGCCTGCGCCAGGGTTTCACCACGGCGCTTGAGCGCCATCAGCACCTGCAGCGCGGCAATGATCGCGTCACCGGTGGTGGTGTGGTTGCAGCACACGACGTGGCCGGAGTTTTCACCCCCGACCAGCCACTCGCGCTCCAGCAGTTCGGCCATGACGTAACGGTCGCCGACCTTGGCCCGCACGAACGGGATATCCAGGTCCTTCAGCGCAAGCTCCAGGCCCAGGTTGCTCATCAGGGTACCCACCACCCCGCCCTGCAGCTTGCCACGGTCGTGCAGGTCGCGGGCAATGATGAACAGCAGCTCGTCACCGTCGACGATGGCGCCAGTGTGGTCGACCATCAACACGCGATCCCCGTCACCGTCGAAGGCAATGCCGAGGTCGGCATGGCCAACCAGCACGGCGGCCTGCAGCGATTCGATGTGGGTCGAGCCGCAACCTTCGTTGATGTTCAGGCCGTCCGGCTGGGCATGCAGCACGGTCACGTCAGCACCCAGCTCGCGGAACACGCTTGGCGCGACCTTGTAGGTGGCACCGTGGGCACAGTCGACCACAAGCTTCAGGCCATCGAAACTGGTGCTGCTAGGCACGCTGCTCTTGCAGAATTCGATGTATCGGCCAGCAGCATCGTTGATGCGCGAGACCTTGCCCAGCTTGCCCGAGTCGACAACGGTCATCGGCTGGTCGAGCAACTCTTCGATCATCAGCTCGACTTCGTCGGGCAGCTTGGTGCCCTGGCCCGAGAAAAACTTGATGCCGTTGTCTTCGTGCGGGTTGTGCGAAGCACTGATGACAATGCCCGCCTGGGCATGGAAGGTGCGAGTCAGGTAGGCGATGGCCGGTGTAGGCATTGGCCCCAGCAGCATGACGTCGGCACCTGCTGCGGCCAGACCGGCTTCGAGTGCGGACTCGAACATGTAGCCGGAGATACGCGTGTCCTTGCCCACCAGCACGCGGCAATGGCCCTGCTTACGGAAGGCCATGCCGGCCGCCCAGCCAAGCTTCAGCATGAAGTCAGGCGTGATCGGGAATTCGCCGACGCGGCCACGAATGCCGTCGGTACCAAAGTATTTTCTGCTCATAGGGACTCCAATGTTCTTATTCGGCGTTTTGTACCGCAGCGATCATGCGCACCACATCGACAGTTTCGGCCACGTCATGGACACGAAGGATGCTCGCCCCCTTGGTCATGGCCAACGCCGCCAGCGCAAGGCTGCCGTACAACCGCTCGCCGACCGGACGATCCAGCGTCAGGCCGATCATGCTCTTTCGTGAAACGCCCACCAGCAGCGGGCGCCCAAGGCGATAGAGCGCTTCCATGTGCTTGAACAGGCTCAGGTTGTGCGCCAATGTCTTGGCGAAACCAAAGCCCGGGTCAAGGATGATTCTGTTCGCATCGATGCCCGCTGCGGCGCAGGCGGCCATCCGCTGTTCAAGATAACGCGTAACGTCGGCGGTCACATCATCGTAATGCGGGTCGTCCTGCATGTTACCCGGCTCGCCGCGCATGTGCATGAGGCACACCGGGAGCCCGGTGTCGGCAGCGGCATCCAGGGCGCCATCACGCTCCAGGCCACGGACGTCATTGATCAGCCCGGCACCGAGGCGCGCCGATTCACGCATGACGGCAGGCGTCGAAGTATCGACCGAAATGACGACGTCCAGGCGGCTGTTGATAGCCTCGACCATCGGCGCCACACGCTCCAGCTCCTCGGTCACGGATACCGCACGCGCACCGGGGCGCGTGGACTCACCACCGATGTCGATCAGCGTGGCGCCGGCGGCAGCCATCGCTTCGGCATGGCGCAGGGCCGCGTCGCGCTGACTGAAGCGCCCACCATCGGAGAAGGAATCGGGGGTGATATTGAGAATACCCATGACATGGGTACGCGACAAATCAAGAACCCGGTTGCCGCAAGGCAACCGGGTCGGGTACTGCACTGAGCTCATAGACGCCCTTAGTGTTGAGCTGCCGGACCGCCAATTGGCGATTCAGGGCGATCATCCTGGGCAGCAGGGGTGCCCGAATGCTTGTCGTCGTCCCAGTCACGCGGTTCGCGTGGCGTACGGCCAGCCATGATGTCATCGATCTGATCGGCATCAATGGTCTCATACTTCATCAGCGCTTCGGTCATCGCTTCGAGCTTGTCGCGATTCTCGATCAACAGCTGCTTGGCAGTGGCGTAGCACTGATCGATGATGCTGCGTACTTCGGAGTCGATCAGCTTGGCAGTCTCGCCGGAAACACTGGCGTGCTGGCTGCCCGCGCTGCGACCGAGGAACACTTCACCCTCTTCTTCTGCGTACATCAGCGGGCCGAGTTTTTCCGACAAGCCCCACTTGGTGACCATGTTGCGAGCGATCTGGCTGGCCCGCATGATGTCGTTGGAGGCACCCGTGGTGACGCCGTCGAAGCCCAAGGTCATCTCTTCGGCGATACGGCCGCCGTACAACGAGCAGATCTGGCTGATCAGTGCACGCTTGGACAGGCTGTAGCGGTCTTCTTCCGGCAGGAACATGGTCACGCCCAGGGCGCGACCGCGCGGAATGATCGAAACCTTGTAGACCGGGTCGTGCTCAGGCACCAGGCGACCAACGATGGCATGACCCGCCTCGTGGTAGGCAGTGTTGCGCTTTTCTTTCTCGGACATGACCATGGTCTTGCGCTCGGCGCCCATCATGATCTTGTCCTTGGCCAGCTCGAACTCTTTCATTTCGACCAGGCGCTTGTTGGAACGCGCGGCAAACAGCGAGGCCTCGTTGACCAGGTTGGCCAGGTCGGCACCGGAGAAGCCAGGGGTACCACGGGCAATGACCGCCGGGTTGACGTTTTCGCCAATCGGCACCTTGCGCATGTGCACCTTGAGGATCTGTTCGCGACCGCGGATGTCTGGCAGGCCTACCACTACCTGGCGGTCGAAACGGCCTGGACGCAGCAGCGCCGGGTCGAGTACGTCAGGGCGGTTGGTAGCGGCAATGACGATGATGCCATCGTTCATTTCGAAGCCGTCCATCTCTACCAGCAACTGGTTGAGGGTTTGCTCACGCTCGTCGTGACCGCCGCCCATGCCGGCGCCACGGTGGCGACCAACGGCGTCGATTTCGTCGATGAAGATGATGCACGGGGCGTGCTTCTTGGCCTGCTCGAACATGTCGCGCACACGGCTGGCACCGACACCGACGAACATTTCCACGAAGTCCGAACCGGAAATGGTGAAGAACGGTACTTTTGCTTCGCCCGCAATGGCCTTGGCCAGCAGGGTCTTACCGGTACCGGGCGGGCCAACCATCAGCACACCGCGCGGGATACGACCACCCAGGCGCTGGAACTTGCCCGGATCGCGCAGGAACTCGACCAGCTCGCCCACTTCTTCCTTGGCTTCGTCGCAACCTGCAACGTCAGCCAATGTGGTCTTGACCTGGTCTTCGGACAGCAGGCGCGCCTTGCTCTTGCCAAAGCTCATCGGCCCGCCCTTGCCACCCGCACCACCTTGCATCTGGCGCATGAAGAACATGAACACGGCGATGATGACCAGGATCGGGAAGCTGGCGACCAGCAACTGCGTCCAGATGCTCTGCTGCTCTGGCTGCTTGCCTTCGACAACCACGTGATTGTCGACCAGGTCACCGATCAGGCCATTGTCGGTAATGGCCGGGCGCACGGTCTTGAAATTGTCGCCGTCGGCGCGCTTGCCGGTAATGATGTAGCCGTCGACGGTCACACGCTCGACCTTGCCATCCTTGACCTGCTGGATGAAGTCGGAATAGTTGAGGGTCTGCGGCTCGTTAGGGCTGGAGAAGTTGTTCATCACTGTCACCAGGACAGCTGCGATGATCAACCACAGGATCAGATTCTTTGCCATGTCGTTCAATTCGCTACCCTCTGAGGCCGGCGCACGACGCAGCCGTGCCTCGCATGATATTCATCGCCCTAACTTACTACATTACCTACGCAGCCGCAGGCACCGTCTGTAACCCTTTGTGAAAGCTAGACTACACGAAGTTCGGACGATCCAGACGGGAGGGCCGATTGGAAATAACTATCGACCACCCGCAGCACGCTGTTCAAACGCCTTTGAAACCCTTGCCCAACAGGTACTGCTCACGGGAACGGTCCCGCGAAGAAGACGGCTTGCGCATTTGCACCTTGTCGAACTTGGTGCGCACATCCTTCAGGTACATATCAAAGCCTTCGCCCTGGAAAATCTTGATCAGGAAATCTCCGCCGGGCTTCAGCACGCGGGTTGCCAGATCCAGAGCCAGCTCGCAGAGGAACATGGCGCGCGGCATGTCCACTTCGGGCGTACCACTCATATTGGGGGCCATGTCCGAAATCACAAGGTCTACGTGCGAATCACCGACCGCCGCGAGGATCTGCTGCAGCACTGCATCCTCGGTGAAGTCACCCTGGATGAAGGTCACGTCAGGGATCGAGTCCATTTCCAGGATATCGGAAGCGATCAACCGGCCCTGACCACCAATCAGACGACTGGTCACCTGCGACCAGCCGCCAGGGGCCGCGCCGAGGTCGATTACACTCATGCCAGGTCGGATCAGGCGGTCCTTTTCCTGGATCTCCAGCAGTTTGTAGCTCGCACGCGAGCGGTAGCCATCCTTCTGCGCCTGTTTCACAAAAGGGTCGTTAAAATGCTCTCGCAGCCAGTTTGCGCTGCTTTTGGAACGTTGTACCACGGGGCACCTCGATGATATGCGTCGTGATTGACTGGGCGGAGCCGGTGGCCCTCGGGTAAAATGCCGGTCAATTTTACAGAATCAGACGGAAAGGGTCAGATTATGCCGCTCAATAACGAGCAGAAGAAGCAGTACAAGTCCATTGGTCATGACCTGAAGCCGGTTTTGATCGTTGCTGGCAACGGTTTGAATGAAGGCGTAGTTGCCGAACTGGAACGCGCCCTGGTCGACCATGAGCTGATCAAGGTCGAGATTCGCTCGGAAGACCGCGAAGAACGTGCCGCAACCATTGCAGAACTGTGCAAGGCCGGCCGTGCCGAGCTGGTGCAGACCATCGGCAAGAAAGCGCTGATCTACCGTAAGAACCCACAGCCCAACAAGCAGCTGTCCAATATCCACCGCTACAAGTAACGGTGGCTCCGATCAGTGGCGCGGTTTGCGCGCCCTGACCGGTACCGGCTGGGCCACCAGCACGATGCCGGAAAAACCCAGCACCAGGAAACAGAACATCTGCCAGCGCTCGCCGACCGAAATGCCGTAGCGCAAGGTGTAGTACCCCACGCAGGCTGAAAACCCCAGCAACAGCATCTGGCCGCGAAATTGCCGCCACCAGGCCGCCAGGCCGTCCACCCTCGCCAGTACCGCCAGCTGAGTCAACAGCCCAAGCAGCGCCACGCCAATCAACCAGCGGTCGATCTGCCCGGCAATGTCTTGCACCAGCAAGGGTGCCAGACCACTGACCTTGAGCGCAGGCACCAGCCCCACATGGAACACCCACAGGCCACCAACCCAGAAAACCTGGGCCAGTTGCCAGAGGATCCCCTCAAGGGATGGCGCCCGCAGGCGCCGGTCAGATGTGCTGGACTTCGACAATCTCGTACTCGACCGTGCCGCTTGGCGTCTTGATGACGACGATGTCGCCTTCTTCCTTGCCGATGATGGCACGGGCAATCGGCGCGCTTGCCGAAAGCTTGCCGAGCTTGATGTTGGCTTCATCCTCGCCAACGATCTGGTATTTAACCCGCTCGTCGGTTTCGGTGTTGGCCAGCTCAACGGTGGTGCCGAAAATGACCTTGCCGGTATGGGCAATGGTGGTCACGTCGATCACGACCGAGTTCTGCAGACGGCCTTCGATATCGCGGATACGCGCCTCGACCATGCCCTGCTCTTCGCGGGCGGCATGGTATTCGGCGTTTTCCTTGAGGTCGCCCAGTTCGCGCGCTTCACCGATCGCCTGGCTCAGGCGCGGGCGCTCGGTCTTGCTCAGGAACAGGTGCTCCTCTTCCAGGGCGCGAGCGCCCTGGACGGTCATCGGGTACTTGGTAATGCTCATGCTTTCAGTCCTGCATGCAGATCTTGCAGGCGACGAACGGTCTTTTCAGGACCAAATTTCAGCGCCTCGCAGATGGCTTCACCGGCCGCAATGGTGGTGGTGCAGTAAATCTTGTGCTGCAGCGCATTGCGACGAATCGAGTAAGAATCGGCAATCGACTGACGGCCCTCGGTGGTGTTGATGATCAGCGAGACTTCGTCGTTCTTGATCATGTCGACCACGTGCGGGCGACCTTCGGTCACCTTGTTCACACGGCGCACTTTCAGGCCAGCCGCCTCGATAACCTTGGCGGTGCCAGCAGTTGCAACCACTTCGAAGCCCAGGGCGATCAGGTCGCGGGCAACGCCAGCCACTTGTGGCTTGTCGTCGTCACGCACGCTGATGAACGCGGTACCACCGGTCGGCAGCACTTCGCTGGCACCCATCTGGGCTTTGGCGAACGCTTCACCGAAGGTGTCACCGACACCCATGACTTCACCGGTCGATTTCATCTCAGGGCCGAGGATCGGGTCAACCCCCGGGAACTTGGCGAACGGGAAGACGGCTTCCTTGACGCTGTAGAAGTTCGGGATGATTTCCTGGGTGAAGCCCAGCTCTTTCAGGGTTTTACCGGCCATTACGCGGGCTGCGATCATGGCCAGGGAAGTGCCGATGCACTTGGACACGAACGGCACGGTACGCGAGGCGCGCGGGTTGACTTCGATCACGTAGATCTTGTCGCCTTGCAGGGCCAGCTGCACGTTCATCAGGCCGACAACGCCCAGCTCCAGGGCCATTTTGGTGACCTGTACGCGGACTTCGTCCTGCACTTCCTTGCTCAGCGAGTAAGGTGGCAGCGAGCACGCCGAGTCGCCGGAGTGAACGCCGGCCTGTTCGATGTGCTGCATGATGGCGCCGATCACAACGTCAGTGCCATCGCACACCGCATCCACGTCCATCTCGATGGCGCAGTTGAGGAAGTGGTCGAGCAGTACCGGGCTGTCGTTCGACACTTGTACCGCTTCACGCAGGTAGCGTTTGAGCTCGTCCAGTTCGTAGACGATTTCCATGGCGCGGCCGCCCAGTACGTACGACGGGCGCACCACCAGCGGGTAGCCGATGCCGCCAGCAGCACGGATGGCTTCTTCTTCGCTGCGTACGGTGGCGTTTGGCGGCTGCAGCAGGTTCAGGCGCTGAACCATCTGCTGGAAGCGCTCACGGTCTTCGGCGCGGTCGATGGCATCCGGGCTGGTACCGATGATCGGTACGCCGGCTTCTTCCAGGGCACGTGCCAGTTTCAGCGGGGTCTGGCCGCCGTAATGGACGATCACGCCTTTCGGCTTCTCGACACGGCACACTTCCAGCACGTCTTCCAGGGTCAGCGGCTCGAAGTACAGGCGGTCGGAGGTGTCGTAGTCGGTGGAGACGGTTTCCGGGTTGCAGTTGACCATGATGGTCTCGTAACCGTCTTCACGCAGCGCCAGGGCGGCGTGTACGCAGCAGTAGTCGAACTCGATACCTTGGCCGATACGGTTCGGGCCGCCACCCAGGATCATGATCTTGTCGCGTGTCGACGGGTTCGCCTCGCACTCTTCCTCGTAGGTGGAGTACAGGTAGGCGGTGTCGGTGGCGAACTCGGCGGCGCAGGTGTCGACGCGCTTGTACACCGGGAACACTTCCAGCTTGTGGCGGTGACGGCGCAGGTTCTTGTCGGTGATACCCAGCAGCACGGCCAGGCGCTGGTCCGAGAAACCTTTGCGCTTGAGGCGCAGCATCAGGCTCTTGTCGATGGACGACAGGGCCAGGGTCTTGACCTTCTCTTCTTCCTTGATCAGATCTTCCATCTGCACCAGGAACCACATGTCGATGCCGGTCAGTGCGAAGATTTCTTCACAGGTCATGCCCGAACGCATGGCGTCAGCGACGTACCAGATACGCTCGGCGCCCGGTACGGTCAGCTCGCGCTTGAGGATGCCGGCAGCTTCAGGGCTGGCCAGGTCCACTTTCGGGTCCAGACCGCAGGCACCGACTTCCAGGCCGCGCAGGGCTTTCTGCAGGGATTCCTGGAAGGTACGGCCGATGGCCATGACTTCACCCACGGATTTCATCTGGGTGGTCAGGCGGGCGTCGGCTTTCGGGAATTTCTCGAAGGCGAAGCGCGGCAGCTTGGTGACGACGTAGTCGATCGACGGCTCGAAGGAAGCCGGGGTGCGGCCGCCGGTGATGTCGTTCTGCAGTTCGTCGAGGGTGTAGCCAATGGCCAGCTTGGCGGCGATCTTGGCAATCGGGAAGCCGGTGGCCTTGGAAGCCAGGGCGGACGAACGCGATACGCGCGGGTTCATCTCGATGACGACCATACGGCCGGTGTCCGGGCAGATACCGAACTGCACGTTGGAACCGCCGGTTTCAACACCGATTTCACGCAGCACCGCCAGCGAGGCGTTGCGCATGATCTGGTATTCCTTGTCGGTCAGGGTCTGCGCGGGAGCAACGGTGATCGAGTCACCGGTGTGCACGCCCATCGGGTCGAAGTTTTCGATCGAGCAGACGATGATGCAGTTGTCCTTTTTGTCGCGGACCACTTCCATCTCGTACTCTTTCCAGCCGATCAGCGATTCGTCGATCAGCAGCTCTTTGGTCGGCGACAGGTCCAGACCACGGGTGCAGATTTCTTCGAATTCTTCACGGTTGTAAGCGATACCACCGCCGGTGCCACCCATGGTGAACGACGGGCGAATGATGCACGGGAAGCCGAGCTTTTCGAGGACCGCATTGGCCTCTTCCATGCTGTGGGCGATACCCGAGCGCGGGCATTCCAGACCGATGTCTTTCATGGCCTTGTCGAAGCGCGAGCGGTCTTCAGCCTTGTCGATGGTATCGGCGTTGGCACCGATCATCTCTACGCCAAACTTCTCCAGAACGCCGTGGCGCTCCAGGTCCAGGGCGCAGTTCAGGGCGGTCTGGCCACCCATGGTCGGCAAAACGGCGTCCGGGCGCTCTTTCTCGATGATCTTGGCCACCGACTGCCACTTGATCGGCTCGATGTAGGTGGCGTCGGCCATGGCCGGGTCGGTCATGATGGTGGCTGGGTTGGAGTTCACCAGGATGACGCGGAAACCTTCCTCGCGCAGGGCCTTGCAGGCCTGGGCGCCGGAGTAGTCGAATTCACAGGCCTGGCCGATCACGATCGGGCCGGCACCGAGAATCAGGATGCTTTTGATGTCTGTACGTTTTGGCATGGTGGTCACTCAAATCCGGGGTCAGTCGGCAAGCCGCTTAGAACAATCTGGGTCAGGCGCTTCCGGGCGCGGCGCGAGCCGGCCCGGGGCCTTGAAGCAGGATGCTCAGCGGCGCTTGGCCATGGCATCGGTGAAACGATCGAACAGTGGCGCGACGTCGGTCGGGCCAGGGCTCGCTTCAGGGTGGCCCTGGAAGCTGAACGCGCTCTTGTCGGTGCGCTCGATACCCTGCAGGGTGCCGTCGAACAGCGACTTGTGGATGGCGCGAACGTTGCCCGGCAGGGTAGCTTCGTCAACAGCAAAACCGTGGTTCTGGCTGGTGATCATGACCACACCGCTGTCCAGGTCCTGGACCGGGTGGTTGGCACCGTGGTGACCGTGACCCATTTTCACGGTCTTGGCGCCGGAGGCCAGGGCCAGCAGCTGGTGGCCGAGGCAGATGCCGAATACCGGAATCTCGGTTTCGAGGATTTCCTTGATCGCCTGGATGGCGTAGTCGCACGGCTCAGGGTCACCAGGGCCGTTGGACAGGAACACGCCGTCCGGGTTGAGGGCCAGCACTTCGCTGGCCGGGGTCTGGGCCGGCACCACAGTCACGCGGCAGCCACGGGCAACCAGCATGCGCAGGATGTTCAGCTTGACGCCGTAGTCGAAGGCAACCACGTGGTAAGGCAGGTCGGCAGCTTCGATGGTCGGGTGGCTGTCGGTTTTCAGCTCCCACACGCTGGAGCGCCACTCGTAGCGCTCTTTGGTGGAAACGACCTTGGCCAGGTCCATGCCCTTCAGGCCCGGGAAACCACGGGCAGCGGCGATGGCGGCTTCTTCGCTGATGTTGTCACCGGCGAGGATGCAACCGTTCTGGGCGCCCTTTTCACGCAGGATACGGGTCAGGCGACGGGTGTCGATGCCAGCGATGGCAACGACGTTGTTGGCCTTGAGGTATTCAGGCAGCGACTGGGTGTTACGCCAGTTGCTGGCCAGCAGCGGCAGGTCACGGATGACCAGGCCAGCGGACCAGACGCGGTTCGACTCGGCATCTTCCGGCGTAGTACCGGTGTTACCGATGTGCGGGTAGGTCAGGGTAACGATTTGCTGCGCATAGGAAGGGTCTGTAAGGATTTCCTGGTAGCCGGTCATAGCGGTGTTGAATACCACCTCACCAACGGTCTGACCGTCGGCACCAATGGCTTCACCGCGAAAAATACTGCCGTCGGCAAGGGCGAGTATGGCTGGCTTTGTCAAGAAGACCTCCCGTAAATCAAGCATGAAAGGGCGATCGCAGGTTGCAAAAAAGCGGAGTGACGTATGGACACGTCACCCCGCTTTCATGTGCTGAATTCAATTCGCTGCGCGCTTTTAGTGGACACACTAAAGCTGTAGCTTACAGAAAAGTGCGTTTTCGGTCTACCGCATATGTGTCTCTAAAACACATGAATGCGACAGACTGACATCGGCGGTGGCTTCTTCGCGGGCTTGCCCGCTCCCACAAGACCGGCGCAATACCTGTGGGAGCGGGCAAGCCCGCGAAGAAGCCCACACCACTCGAACGGCTTAGCGCAGCTCGAGCACATCCTGCATGTCGTACAGGCCAGGCTCGCGCCCATCCAGCCACAGTGCCGCACGCACGGCGCCCTTGGCGAAGGTCATGCGGCTGGAGGCCTTGTGAGTGATTTCCAGACGCTCGCCTTCGGCAGCGAACAATACAGTGTGATCACCCACCACATCACCGGCACGCACAGTCGCGAAACCAATGGTCTTGCGATCACGCGCACCGGTCTGCCCTTCGCGGCCATACACGGCCACTTCCTGCAGGTCCCGGCCCAGCGCATTGGCAACCACTTCACCCATGCGCAGCGCAGTGCCCGACGGCGCATCGACCTTGTGCCGGTGGTGCGCCTCGATGATCTCGATATCAACATCATCACCCAGCACCCGCGCCGCCATATCCAGCAGCTTGAGGCTGAGGTTGACGCCGACACTGAAGTTGGCGGCAAACACGATTGGAATGTCCTTGCCTGCCTCGGCCAGCAGTTGCTTCTCTTCAACAGAGAAGCCCGTAGTACCGATGATCATCGCCTTGCCGTGCTTGCGGCAGAACGCCAGGTTCTTGAGGGTGACCGAAGGGTGCGTGAAATCGATCAGCACGTCGAACTCGTCGGCAACCTTGGCCAGGTCATCGGACAGCAGCACACCGATCCGGCCGAGGGCCGCCAATTCACCGGCGTCCGCCCCGACCAGCGAGCTGTCAGGGCGATCGATCGCTGCCGTCAGGCCGGCACCCGGGGTTTGCTGCACAGCCTCGATCAGGGTCTTGCCCATCCGCCCTGCCGCGCCCATCACTGCAATACGTCGCATAGCCTTTTCCTTGTCAGAGATCGCCGAAGAAGCGCTTCACGCCATCGAACCAGCCACTGGCCTTGGGCGAGTGGGAACTGTCGCCTTCCAGCGAGTCACGCAGCTCTTCGAGCAGCTCGCGCTGACGGCGGCTGAGGTTGACCGGGGTTTCCACCGCCACACGGCACAGCAGGTCACCCGCACCACCACCGCGCACCGGCGCCACACCCTTGCCACGCAGGCGGAACTGCTTGCCAGTCTGGGTGCCTTCCGGAATTTTCAGCTTCACGCGACCATCAAGGGTCGGCACTTCCAGCTCACCACCCAAGGCGGCATCGGTGTAGCTGATGGGCACTTCGCAGTACAGGTGCTTGCCGTCGCGCTGGAAGATCTCGTGCTCACGTACACTGATCACCACGTACAGGTCGCCAGTCGGGCCACCATGGGTACCGGCCTCGCCCTCGCCCGAGAGGCGGATGCGGTCGCCGGTATCGACACCTGCCGGCACCTTGACCGACAACGTCTTGTATTCTTCGACACGCCCTTCGCCGTGGCACGAGGTGCACGGGTCGGTAATGATCTTGCCCTGGCCATGGCAGCGCGGGCAGGTTTGCTGCACCGAGAAGAAGCCTTGCTGCATGCGCACCTGACCGATGCCGCCGCACGTCGGGCAGGTCGACGGGGTCGAACCCTTCTTGGCACCGGAACCGTCGCAAGGCTGGCAATTGACCAGGGTAGGAACGCGGATGCTGACCGTGGTGCCACGCACCGCTTCTTCCAGGTTCAGCTCCAGGGTGTAGCGCAGGTCGCTGCCGCGCTGGGCACCGCCACGTCCGCCACCACGGCCGCCGCCAAAGAAGTCGCTGAATACATCACCGAAGATGTCGGAGAAGTTGGCGCCACCGAAGCCGGCACCGCCGCCGCCCATGCTTGGGTCGACACCGGCATGGCCATACTGGTCGAACGCCGCGCGCTTGCTGGCATCAGACAGTACTTCGTAGGCCTCGTTGGCCTCCTTGAACATGTCTTCCGACTCTTTGTCACCCGGGTTGCGGTCCGGGTGGTACTTCATCGCCAAACGGCGGTAAGCCTTTTTGAGGTCAGCTTCACTGGCGCCGCGCTCGACACCCAGAACCTCATAGTAATCACGCTTGGACATAGGTCATTTGCACCTTGTTGGGCGTCTGGCATCTGCGCCGCGCCGTCAGCACCTGCCTGCGCCACCAAGGGCCGCTGACAGATGCTGTAAAAATTCTCGAATTCCAGATACGCCAACGCGGGAGCAAGCCCCCGCGCGGCGACATCCTACCAGCTCACCGCCAAACGGCGGTGAGCTGGCCGACAACATGCAACGATTACTTCTTGTCGTCGCCTTTTACTTCTTCGAACTCGGCGTCAACCACGTCATCGTGCTTGGCTTCCGGCTCGGCCTGCTGCGCGCCACCCTGAGGCTGTTCGGCCGACTGCTCGGCGTACATTTTCTGGGCAACCGGGGCAGAGACCTTGGACAGCTCTTCGACCTTGGCATCGATGGCAGCCTTGTCGTCGCCTTTGACGGCGGCTTCCAGGGCAACCACGGCCGCTTCGATGGCAGTCTTCTCTTCAGCGGTGACCTTGTCACCCGCGTCAGCGACCATCTTGCGGGTCGAGTGAACCAGCGCATCACCCTGGTTACGGGCAGCGGCCAGCTCTTCGAACTTGCGGTCTTCCTCGGCGTTGGCCTCGGCGTCACGCACCATGCGCTCGATCTCTTCGTCCGACAGGCCGGAGTTGGCCTTGATCACGATCGACTGCGACTTGCCGGTCGCCTTGTCTTTGGCGCTGACGTGCAGGATACCGTTGGCATCGATGTCGAAGGTAACTTCGATCTGAGGCACGCCACGTGGAGCTGGCGGAATGTCAGCCAGGTCGAACTTGCCCAGCGATTTGTTCTGCGCGGCCTGCTTACGCTCACCTTGCAGCACGTGAATGGTCACGGCGCCCTGGTTGTCATCGGCAGTCGAGAACACCTGCGACTTCTTGGTCGGAATGGTGGTGTTCTTCTCGATCAGCGCAGTCATCACGCCGCCCATGGTTTCGATACCCAGGGTCAGCGGGCTGACGTCCAGCAGCAGCACGTCTTTCACATCGCCGGCCAGAACAGCAGCCTGGATGGCGGCGCCCATGGCGACGGCTTCGTCCGGGTTGACGTCCTTGCGCGCTTCTTTACCGAAGAAATCGGCAACGGTTTTCTGCACCAGCGGCATACGGGTCTGGCCACCGACCAGGATCACGTCGTCGATCTTGCTGGCGTCGATGCCAGCATCTTTCAGGGCGATACGGCAAGGCTCGATGGTGCGCTGCACCAGCTCTTCAACCAGCGACTCCAGCTTGGCGCGGGAGATCTTCACGTTCAGGTGCTTAGGACCGGTGGCATCTGCAGTGATGTACGGCAGGTTGACGTCGGTCGACTGAGCAGACGACAGCTCGATCTTGGCCTTCTCGGCCGCTTCCTTCAGGCGCTGCATGGCCAGAGGGTCGCCCTTCAGGTTCATGCCGGACTCTTTCTTGAACTCTTCGACCAGGTAGTCGATCAGCAGCATGTCGAAGTCTTCGCCACCCAGGAAGGTGTCGCCGTTGGTAGCCAGTACTTCGAACTGGTGCTCACCGTCGACTTCGGCGATTTCGATGACCGAAACGTCGAAGGTACCGCCACCCAGGTCATAAACGATGACAGTGTGGTCGCCCTTGGCCTTGTCCATGCCGTAGGCCAGCGCAGCAGCGGTCGGCTCGTTGATGATGCGCTTCACGTCCAGACCGGCGATGCGGCCGGCGTCTTTGGTCGCCTGACGCTGGCTGTCGTTGAAGTAGGCCGGAACGGTGATGACCGCTTCGGTAACTGGCTCGCCGAGGTAGTCTTCGGCGGTTTTCTTCATCTTTTTCAGCACTTCGGCGCTGATTTGCGGCGGTGCCATTTTCTGGCCGTTCACTTCAACCCAGGCGTCACCGTTGTCAGCCTTGGCGATCTTGTACGGAACCAGTTGGATGTCTTTCTGCACGACCTGCTCTTCAAAGCGGCGGCCGATCAGGCGCTTTACCGCGAACAGGGTGTTGTGCGGGTTGGTAACAGCCTGACGCTTGGCCGACTGACCTACCAGGATTTCGCCATCGTTGGCGTAGGCCACGATCGAAGGGGTGGTACGCGCACCTTCGGCGTTTTCGATGACTTTGACGTTACCGTTTTCCAGGATGGAGACACACGAGTTGGTGGTCCCCAGGTCGATACCGATGATTTTGCCCATGTTAACTCTCCCGAAACTTGAATTTGGTAGCAGCGACTACTTTGGCCAACTGCGGTAATACTTGAAGGCTTGACACCTAGATGGGGTTGCCCCGACGGATTTCAAGCCTTTTCATTGATCGAGGGTTGCGCAGCGCTCGGCGCCTTGCTGACCACCACCATGGCGGGGCGCAGCAGACGGCCGTTCAGCAGGTAACCCTTCTGGAACACGTTCAGCACGCTGTTCGGCTCGACTTCGGCGCTTTCCTGCATGGCCATCGCCTGGTGATGCTCAGGGTTGAACGGTTCACCGTGCGGATCGACGACTTCGAGGTTGTAGCGCTTCAGGGTGTCCTGGAACATCTTGAGGGTCAGTTTGACGCCTTCGCGGATAGCCTTGACCTGCTCATCTTCGTCACTGGAGTGCGCCAGGGCCAATTCCAGGCTGTCGATCACCGGCAGCAAGTCGTTGGAGAACTTCTCCAGGGCGAACTTGTGGGCTTTCTCGACATCCTGCTCGGCACGACGTCGCACGTTCTGCACGTCGGCAACGGCGCGCAGCGCCTGGTCCTTGGCTGCGGCCAGCTGTTCCTCGAGCTCCAGAACACGGGTGTCAGCTGCAGTGCCTGCACCGGTTTCTTCCACGTTAAGGTCTTTCTCGTTCAGCTGTTCATCAGCCATGGGGTCTCTCCTGCGCAATTTTGTGGACTGCGAGCCAGGCTCGCCTGTGATGTCGGCTATATGGGGCCGGAAAAACCAGCTTCAAGGGGCAAGGTGGTTTTCCCGGTTGCAACAGAATCTGCCAAGGGGCATTGGCAGGCCTGAAAAAAGTACTGTATAAATAACCAGACCTGACTTTCGGGAGCCGCCCCTCATGCTGGTGCACCTGTCCATTCACAACTACGCCATCGTCGAGCACCTCGACCTCGAAATTGCCCGCGGCATGTCCGTCATCACGGGCGAGACCGGTGCCGGTAAATCGATCATGCTCGACGCCCTCGGCCTGGCCCTGGGCGATCGGGCCGACAGTGGCGTGGTGCGCCCTGGCACCGACAAGGCAGACATCCTCGCCACTTTCGACCTGGTAGACATCCCCGAGGCCCACGCCTGGCTGGCCGAACGCGACCTGGACAACGACGGGCTGTGCATACTGCGCCGGGTCATCACCGCCGAAGGCCGTAGCCGCGGCTACATCAACGGCACGCCGTGCCCGCTGGGCGACCTCAAGGCGCTGGGCGAGCTGCTGATCGATATCCACAGCCAGCACGAGCACCAGTCGCTGCTGAAAACCGACACCCACCGCCGCCTGCTCGACGAGTACGCCGGCGCCGTCGACCTGGCCCGCCAGGTGCATCTGGCGGCCAAGCGCTGGAACCAGACCCGCCTGGAGCTGGAGCGGCTGTCCAATTCAGGTGATGAGCAGCGCGCCCGCCATCAGCTGCTCAGCTACCAGCTGGAAGAGCTGGACAACCTGGGCCTGGGCGAGCACGAACTGGAGCAACTGGAGCAGGAGCACAAGAACCTGACCAGCGCCGAAGCGCTGTTCGGCATTTGTCGCCAGGTGATCGACCAGTGCAGTGAAAGCGACTCGGGCAACGTGCTCAGCGCCCTCACCTCCAGCCTCAACCGGCTGGGCGCTGCCACCCACTCACCCAAGGCCTTGGGCGAGGCCGCCAACCTGATCGCCAGCGCTCAGATCCAGGTAGAAGAAGCCGTAGGCGAGCTCAACCGCTTCCTCGACAACTTCGACGCCGACCCGATGCGCCTGCAGGCTTTGGAAGAACGCCTCGACACCATCTATACACTGGCGCGCAAACACCGCGTGCACCCCACTGAACTGCCGCACCTGCAGCAACAACTGATGGAAGAAATCGAAGGCCTGAACGCCAGCGACGAGTCGATCGAGCGGCTGGGCGAAGAACTGGCTGCTTTCGCACAGCATTATAAAGAGCGGGCCCGTGAACTCAGCGCCCTGCGCCAGCAAGCCGCCCAGCAACTGGCGGGCGCCGTCGAGCAGGAAATCCAGCGCCTGGGCATGCCCGGCGGGCGTTTCCGCATCGAGCTGACGCCCACCGAGGGCGCGGACCTGTCACCGCATGGCCTGGAGCAGATCGAACTGCTGGTCAGCGCCAACCCCGGCCAGCCGCTCAAGGGCCTGGCAAAGG
The DNA here is from genome assembly GCF_000412675.1 of Pseudomonas putida NBRC 14164. NCBI lineage: Bacteria > Pseudomonadati > Pseudomonadota > Gammaproteobacteria > Pseudomonadales > Pseudomonadaceae > Pseudomonas > Pseudomonas putida. The sequence goes on from NC_021505.1 coordinate 5,342,714, forward strand.
TGGCTTCGGGTGGCGAACTGTCGCGTATCAGCCTGGCGATCCAGGTGATTACCGCACAGACATCGCGCATTCCTACCCTGGTGTTCGACGAAGTCGATGTGGGTATCGGCGGCCCTACTGCCGAAATCGTCGGCCAGTTGTTGCGCCGCCTGGGCGAGCGCGGCCAGGTGCTGACCGTGACTCACCTGCCACAGGTTGCGGCGCAAGGGCATCACCACCTGTTTGTACACAAGGTGCGCAACAGCGACACCACCCACACCGCCGTGGCCAGCCTGGGCAAGCGTGAGCGGGTAGAAGAAGTGGCGCGGATGCTGGGCGGCATTGACCTGACCAAGGAATCCCTGGCGCATGCGCGCAAGATGGTGGTTTCTGGCAAGGCCTGATGCTACCGGTACTGGCCCTATCGCCGGCAAGCCAGCTCCCACAAGGTGATCACAGGCCCTGAAATATGTGGTGTACCTGTGGGAGCTGGCTTGCCGGCGATAGGGCCAGTGCAGACAACCCAATTAATCTGCCGAAGCAGAAAGCACAAAGGCGACCCGAAGGTCGCCTTTGTCATTCATAACGATAAAAAATCGTTACTTCTTCTTACGCACATACAGGACCAGATTGTGGTCTACCAGCTCGAAGCCATGCTCGGCTACGATTTCGCGCTGGCGCTTCTCGATTTCGGCATCCATGAATTCGATGACTTCACTGGTATCCACGTTCACCATATGGTCGTGGTGACCGCCATCGGCCAGCTCGAACACTGCGTGGCCGCCGTCGAAGTTGTGGCGAACCACCAGACCCGCTGCTTCGAACTGGGTCAGTACGCGATAGACGGTGGCCAGGCCTACGTCCTCGCCTGCTTCCATCAGTGCCTTGTAAACATCCTCGGCACTCATGTGACGCTGCTCGGTGGAATCGAGCATCTGAAGGATCTTGACTCGAGGCAGGGTCACCTTGAGACCGGCTTTGCGTAATTCGCTATTTTCAACCATGGTCAGCTTTCTCGCCGATGCTGCTTCGCAGCTTCTCTTAATACGGGTATGATCGGGGTTTACGTTGTCCAGCCAAGATAGTGGAAGTCGCCCACCGATGCAAAACACCAAGCTCTTGCTAACCAGCCTCACCCTAGTGGGACTGCTCGCACTCGCCGGTTGCTCGTTTCCCGGGGTTTACAAAATCGACATCCAGCAGGGCAATGTCGTCACGCAGGACATGATAGACCAATTACGCCCGGGAATGACCCGCCGGCAAGTAAGGTTTATCATGGGCAACCCGCTGATTCAGGATACCTTCCACACCAACCGTTGGGATTACCTGTACAGCCTGCAGCCTGGTGGTGGTAAACGCCAGCAAGAGCGCATGAGCATCTTCTTCAACGAGAGCGACCAACTGGTCAGCTTGTCGGGCGACTTCATGCCAGGCGTCAGCCGCGACCAGGAAATCCTGGGGGGCAGCAGCGACACCACAGTCAGCCCGGCCACCGAGCCAGGCCAGACAGCGCAGCCAGCGGCTCAGCCTGAAGAAAAACCAGCCAAGCCAGGCTCGGTGGAAGAATCCATCCAGCGCGAAATCGACACCATCGAGACCACCCCGGTCCCGACGCCGGCTCCGCTGGAAACCCGCTAAGCGGGAACAGCAGTCACAAAAAAGCCCGGACCTGGTCCGGGCTTTTTGTTTTCGCCGTATCTGTCAGGCATGCAGTTGCTTGGCACGCTGGCAGAAAGCATCGACCAGCGTGTTGGCCGCCTGATTGAACAGCGGGCCCAAGGTGGCGCGCACAATCGGCCCGGCATAATCGAAAGACAGGTCCAGGCTGATCTTGCAGGCCTTTTCACCCAGCGGCTTGAACACCCACACGCCATGCAACTGCGTGAACGGCCCCTCCTCAAGGTTCATCTCGATAGACTGCCCCGGCACCAGCACGTTACGCGTGACGAAGTACTGGCTCATGCCGCCCTTGGCCACCTCGAGCTTGGCGTGCATGTGCGTGTCGCTGGCGTCGATCACCGTCGAGGCCGAGCACCACGGCAGAAACTCTGGGTAGCTGGCCACATCGTTGACCAGATCGTAGAGCGCCTGGGCGGGGTATGGCAGCAGGGCGGAGCGTTGAATATGGGTAGTCATCCAGGCGTCACTTCCAAGGCTGGGTGGCGGCGCTTCGCAGCGTGCCGAAAACAGGTTCTGTCACCAAGACAGGCCCGTATTGTCCGGTATTCATTGCAGTGGCTCAAGCACACCGAAATCCCATAGCGGACGACGCACGGACTTGCCTATAATGCCGCCCCTATGGCTAAGCAAAAAAAACATCCGACCGGGACCATCGCGCAAAATAAAAAAGCGCGACACGATTACTTCATCGAACACAAGTTCGAGGCCGGGCTGGTCCTGTCCGGCTGGGAAGTAAAAAGCCTGCGAGCTGGCAAGGCGCACCTCGTTGACAGTTACGTGCTGCTCAAGGACGGTGAAGCCTGGCTGTTCGGCAGCCACATCACCCCGCTGACCACTGCCAGCACCCACGTCATCGCCGACCCCATCCGCACCCGCAAGCTGCTGCTGAACAAGCGCGAGCTCGAGCGGCTGGAAGCGGCTGTAGCGCAAAAGGGCTACACCTGCGTGGCGTTGTCGCTGTACTGGAGCAAGCACCTGATCAAGTGCGAAATTGCGCTGGGCAAGGGCAAGAAGGAATACGACAAGCGCGACACCGTGCGCGAACGCGATTCCAACCGCGAGCTGCAGCGGGTCGTGCGGAACAAGGGCAAGGAAGACTAATCGGTCTTTAGCCTGTTCCCATAGGGACCGGCGCCAGGTTCAAACCCGGCGCCCATCCTGTGGGAGCGGGCGTGCCCGCGAAGAATCCAGCACCGATCTCAGCGCCCGCTGCGCCGCTCTGCCCGGGCCACCCGCTGCGCCTCTTCGTGTGCCTCTTGCAGCACCTCCTGCACATACAGAATGTGCCGGCTGGACACCTCCCGCGCATCCTCCGCCCTGCCCTCGACAATCGCCAGGTACAGCTCCCGGTGCTGGCTGATCAGCATGTCCCGGGTCTCGGTCCGTTGCTGGTACATGCCACCAATATTGGTCACCACGTTGCGCTTGAGCAGGTCGAACAAACCACGAATGGTGTGCAGCAGCACCGCGTTATGGCTGGCCTCGGCAATCGCCAGGTGGAAACGCGCATCGGCCACCCCCTCCTCCGCCCGAGTGACTTCATCGACCCGGGTGTAGCAGTCCTGCAACGCATCGAAGGCCGCCTTCAGGCGTGCCCGGTCCGGCTCGGTGGCACGCTGGGCGGCGTAATAGGCACACGACGCCTCCAGGGTATGGCGAAATTCAAGGAGGTCGCGCTGCGCCTCGGCACTGTGCTCGAGCAACTGCAGCAATGGGTCGCTGAATGTAGAGCCCAGTGACTCGGCAACAAAATTGCCGCCGCCCTGGCGGCTGACCAGCAGCCCCTTGGCCACCAGCTTCTGGATCGCCTCACGCAGTGACGGGCGGGACACGCCGAACTGCTCGGCGAGGGCGCGTTCGGCCGGCAGCCGCTGCCCCGAGGTCAGCGTGCCTTCCAGAATCATCCCTTCCAACCGATCGACGATGTCGTCGGACAGGCGCCGTTGGCGGACCTGATCAAAAACCATCACATGCTCTCCACAAACCCCCGGCAAATTTCAGGGGCGCCTATTCTCGCCGATCCAGGCCGCGCAAACACCCATCAAGCCGCGATTTTCCCAGCGCATCAGGCGCCCGCTCATCGGCACGCGACCAAAGTTTTGCACAGGACAAATTGACACACCCACGACAGCGCTTTTAACCTAGCGACCAGCCATTGTAAATTGGTCTTACCAATTATCCAATGCCAGTGCTGACCAACAACAATTAGGGGCCACCCCATATGCAAACCTGGCAACAACTCTATAGCCCGCTTGGTAGTCTTGGCCTGTCCGCACTGGCGGCAGTCATCCCTATCGTGTTCTTCTTCCTTGCCCTCGCCGTGTTCCGCCTGAAAGGCCACGTAGCGGGCAGCATCACCCTCGCGCTGTCGATCCTGGTGGCGATCTTCGCATTCCAGATGCCTGTCGACATGGCCCTCGCTGCCGCGGGTTATGGGTTCCTCTACGGCCTCTGGCCGATTGCCTGGATCATCGTTGCCGCGGTGTTCCTGTACAAACTCACGGTCAAGAGTGGCCAGTTCGAAGTGATCCGCAGCTCGGTGCTGTCGATTACCGACGACCAGCGCCTGCAAGTGCTGCTGATCGGCTTCTGCTTCGGTGCCTTCCTGGAAGGCGCGGCGGGCTTCGGCGCCCCTGTGGCAATCACTGCCGCACTGCTGGTGGGCCTGGGCTTCAACCCGCTATACGCCGCCGGCCTGTGCCTGATCGCCAACACCGCACCGGTGGCATTCGGTGCCCTGGGCATTCCGATCATCGTGGCCGGCCAGGTCACCGGCATCGACGCCTTCCACATCGGCGCGATGACCGGCCGCCAACTGCCGCTGCTGTCGTTGTTCGTGCCGTTCTGGCTGGTGTTCATGATGGACGGCCTGCGCGGCGTGAAGGAAACCTGGCCTGCCGCCCTGGTCGCCGGCCTGAGCTTCGCCGTTACCCAGTACTTCACGTCGAACTTCATCGGCCCGGAACTGCCCGACATCACCTCGGCACTGGCCAGCCTTATCTGCCTTACCCTGTTCCTGAAAGTCTGGCAGCCAAAGCGTTCGTTCAGCGAAGCCAAAGGCAGCGTCGGCGCAGCCGTTGTGCAGCCAAGTGGCAGCCAGCCTAGCCCTTACAGCTTTGGCGAAATCTTCAAGGCCTGGTCGCCGTTCCTGATCCTGACCGTACTGGTCACCATCTGGACCCTGAAGCCGTTCAAGGCAGCGTTCGCCCCGGGCGGTGCCATGTACAACTTCGTCTTCAACTTCGCCATCCCGCACCTCGACCAGTTGGTGATCAAGACCGCACCGATCGTTGCCGCGCCCACTGCCATGCCAGCGGTGTTCAAGCTTGACCCGATCTCCGCCACCGGCACCGCGATCTTCCTCTCGGCGCTGATTTCCATGGCAGTGCTGAAGATCAACTTCAAAACTGGTCTGACCACTTTCAAAGAGACTTTCTGGGAGCTTCGCTGGCCCATCCTGTCGATCGGCATGGTGCTGGCCTTCGCCTTCGTCACCAACTACTCGGGCATGTCCTCGACCATGGCCCTGGTACTGGCCGGCACCGGTGCCGCGTTCCCGTTCTTCTCGCCGTTCCTTGGCTGGCTGGGCGTATTCCTGACCGGCTCGGACACTTCGTCCAACGCCCTGTTCAGCTCGCTGCAGGCCACCACTGCTCACCAGATCGGGGTAAACGACACCCTGCTGGTAGCGGCCAACACCAGCGGCGGCGTGACCGGCAAGATGATCTCGCCACAGTCCATCGCCGTGGCCTGCGCTGCCACCGGCCTGGTGGGCAAGGAATCCGACCTGTTCCGTTTCACCGTCAAGCACAGCCTGTTCTTTGCCACCATCGTGGGCCTGATCACCCTGGTCCAGGCTTACTGGCTGACCGGCATGCTGGTTCATCACTAAAGTGAAAGGGGCCGGGCGCCATTGCGCGCCCGGCACTCCCCACAAGCAACGCTGCGAGAATCCATGATCATTTCTGCCTCTACCGACTATCGCGCCGCGGCCCAACGCAAGCTGCCTCCCTTCCTGTTCCACTACGCCGACGGCGGCGCCTACGCCGAGCACACCCTGCGCCACAACGTGTCGGACCTGGCCGGCATTGCCCTGCGCCAGCGCGTGCTGAACAACATGTCCGAGCTCAGCCTGGAAACCAAGCTGTTCGACGAAACCCTGAGCATGCCGGTGGCCTTGGCCCCGGTCGGCCTCACCGGCATGTACGCGCGCCGTGGCGAAGTGCAGGCGGCGCGTGCAGCCGCGGCCCATGGCATCCCGTTCACCATGTCTACCGTGTCGGTGTGCCCGATCGAAGAAGTGGCCCCGGCGATCAACCGGCCGATGTGGTTCCAGCTGTACGTGCTCAAGGACCGCGGCTTCATGCGCAACGCCCTGGAGCGGGCCAAGGCCGCCGGGGTCAAGACCCTGGTGTTCACCGTCGACATGCCTGTACCCGGCGCCCGCTACCGCGATGCCCACTCGGGCATGAGCGGCCGCAACGGCCCGCTCCGCCGTGTACTGCAAGCCATGACCCACCCCGAGTGGGCGTGGGATGTCGGCGTGATGGGCCGCCCGCACGACCTGGGCAACATCTCCAGGTACCGGGGCAACCCCACCGGCCTGGCCGACTACATCGGCTGGCTGGGCAACAACTTCGACCCGTCCATCTCCTGGAAAGACCTGGAGTGGATCCGCGAGTACTGGGACGGCCCGATGATCATCAAGGGCATTCTCGATGCCGATGACGCCCGCGACGCGGTCAAGTTCGGCGCCGACGGCATCGTGGTGTCCAACCACGGCGGCCGCCAGCTCGATGGCGTGCTGTCCAGCGCCCGCGCCCTGCCGGCCATCGCCGACGCCGTCAAAGGCGACCTGAAAATTCTGGCCGACTCCGGCATCCGCAGTGGCCTCGACGTGGTGCGCATGATCGCCCTGGGTGCCGACACCGTCCTGATCGGCCGCGCCTTCCTCTACGCCCTTGCCGTGCACGGCGAGGCCGGGGTGAAGAACCTGCTGGAGCTGTTCGAGAAGGAAATGCGCGTGGCGATGGTGCTGACCGGCGCCAAGTCGATCAGCGAGATCACCCGCGACTCGTTGGTACGCGAACTGGGCGCCTGACCGCCTGCAAGAAACACCGCCTGATTGACCCGGGGCATGTGGCGCACAGACGCCACGGCCCCGCGAGGAGACTGCATGAGCTTGCCCGCCGCGTTCCTGCGTGATGCCGAGCGCCTGATACCCGCCGAACGCCGCTTCGACGACCCCACGTCCACCCTGGCCTTCGGCACCGACGCCAGCTTCTACCGGCTGATCCCAAAGCTGGTGGTGCGCGTCGAGTCCGAGGACGAAGTGGTCGGCCTGATCAAACTGGCCCAGCGCGAGCGGGTGCCGGTCACCTTCCGCGCAGCCGGCACCAGCCTGTCTGGCCAGGCCATCACCGACTCGGTGCTGATCGTGCTTGGCGATAACTGGAACGGCCGCGAAATCCGTGGCCAGGGCGAGCAGATCCGCCTGCAACCGGGCGTGATCGGCGCCCAGGCCAACGCCTGGCTGGCCCCCTTCGGGCGCAAGATCGGCCCCGACCCTGCGTCGATCAACGCCTGCAAGATTGGCGGCATCGTTGCCAACAACGCCAGCGGCATGTGCTGCGGCACCGCGCAGAACACCTACCACACCCTGGCCGGCCTGCGCCTGGTGCTGGCCGACGGCACCCGCCTCGACAGCGAAGACCCGGCCAGCGTTGCCGCCTTTGAACGCAGCCACGCCGAGCTGCTGGAATCGCTGGCCCACCTGGCCCGCGAGACCCGCGCCAACACCGCGCTGGCCGAGCGCATCCGGCACAAATACCGGCTGAAGAACACCACCGGCCTGTCGCTGAACGCACTGGTGGACTACGACCAGCCGCTGGACATCCTGCAGCACCTGCTGGTCGGTTCCGAAGGCACGCTGGGCTTCATCAGCGCCGTCACCTACGACACCGTGCCCGACCACCCGCACAAGGCCAGCGCCTTGCTGGTGTTCCCCAGCGTCGAAAGCTGCTGCCGCGCGGTGCCCGTGCTCAAGCAGCAGCCAGTCTCGGCCGTGGAACTGCTCGACCGCCGCAGCCTGCGCTCGGTCCAGAACATGCCCGGCATGCCGCTGTGGGTAAAAGGCCTGTCGGACAATGCCTGCGCCCTGCTGATCGAGTCCCGCGCCGCCAGCCAGAGCCTGCTGCACGAGCAACTGCGCCAGGTGATGGCCTCGATTGCCGACTTCCCGCTGGAACAGCAAGTGGACTTCAGCGAAGCCCCAGCCGTTTACAACCAGCTGTGGAAAATCCGCAAGGACACCTTCCCCGCCGTCGGCGCCGTGCGCCAGACCGGCACCACGGTGATCATCGAAGACGTGACCTTCCCCGTCGAGCAACTGGCCGAAGGCGTCAACCGCCTGATCCTGCTGTTCGACAAGCACCGCTACGACGAAGCGATCATTTTTGGCCACGCGCTGGAAGGCAACCTGCATTTCGTCTTCACCCAAGGCTTCAACAGCGCTGCAGAAGTCGCCCGTTACCAGGCCTTCATGGACGACGTGGCGCAACTGGTGGCGGTGGAGTTTGGCGGCTCGTTGAAAGCCGAGCACGGCACCGGGCGCAACATGGCACCGTTCGTGGAACTGGAATGGGGCCATGACGCCTACCAGTTGATGTGGAAGCTCAAGCGCCTGCTCGACCCCAACGGCATCCTCAACCCCGACGTGGTGCTGAGCGAAGACCCTGATATCCACCTGAAAAACCTGAAGCCGCTGCCAGCCGCCGACGAAATCGTCGACAAGTGCATCGAATGCGGCTTCTGCGAACCGGTGTGCCCGTCCAAAGGGCTTACCCTCAGCCCGCGCCAGCGCATCGTCATGTGGCGGGACATCCAGGCCAAGCAACGCGCCGGCATCGATACCCGCGAACTGATGCAGACCTACCAGTACCAAGGCCTCGACACCTGCGCAGCCACTGGCCTATGCGCCCAGCGCTGCCCCGTCGGAATCAACACCGGCGAACTGGTGAAAAAGCTGCGCAGCCAGGCCGCCGAACACACCAAGACCGCCGACTGGCTAGCCGAGCACTTCCACACCGCACTGGGTGGCGCCCGCCTTACCCTCACGGCCGCCAACACTGCACGCAAGCTGCTCGGCGCCCCGCGCCTGGGCCGCCTGAGCACCTCGCTGAGCAACGCCAGCAAAGGCCGCCTGCCGCAGTGGACACCGGCCATGCCACAACCCCTGCGCCCGATCAGCTTCGGCCCGGCCAGCAACGACGCCCGCCCCCGCGTGGTGTACCTGGCCGCCTGCGTTTCACGTGTCATGGGCCCGGCCTACGCCGACCGCGAGCAAAGTTCGCTGCTAGACAAAACCCGCAGCCTGCTGGAAAAGGCCGGCTACCAGGTGGTGTTCCCCGACAACGCCGACAGCCTGTGCTGCGGCCAGCCCTTCGCCTCCAAGGGTTACCCCGAACAGGCCGAGCACAAGCGCCAGGAACTGATCGCCGCCCTGCTGCACGCCAGCCGCGGCGGCCTGGACCCGATCTACTGCGACACCAGCCCCTGCACCCTGCGCCTGGTGCAAGACCTGGGCGAAACCCGCCTCGACCTGTACGACCCGGTGCGCTTCATCCGCACCCACCTGCTCGACCGCCTGGAGTTCACCCCCCAAGACGAGCCGGTGGCCGTGCACGTGACCTGCAGCACCCAGCACCTGGGCGAAAGCCAGGCCCTGATCGACCTGGCCCGGCGTTGCAGCAAACAGGTGGTAATCCCCGAAGGCATCCATTGCTGCGGGTTTGCCGGTGACAAAGGCTTCACCACCCCCGAGCTCAACGCCCACTCGCTGCGCAGCCTGAAGGATGCGGTGCAGTATTGCAGCGAAGGCATCTCCACCAGCCGCACCTGCGAGATAGGCCTGTCGAGTCACAGCGGCATTGACTACCATGGCCTGGTCTACCTGGTAGACCGCGTCACCCGCCCACGCAGCATCTAAAGGCAGACACCTTCACCTTTGCAGGAGCGGCCCTGTGTCGCGATCGGGCCGCAAAGCGGCCCCAGGTTCTCAGCAGTGCTGCATAGATCGGGGGCTGCCCTGCAGCCCTTTCGCGACACAAGGCCGCTCCCACAGGTACAGCGCATCCCCGAGCCAAGCACGATCCCTGTGGGAGCGGCTTCAGCCGCGAACACCGGCAAAGCCGGTGCCATCCCCCACCTCAATATCGCCCCGCCGCCATCCCGATTGAACCCCCGCCAATCCCCCACAGTCCACCCTACAGGCCCACCTTCCAGAGGCCCCAGAGGAGACACCCATGAAAGGTACCGCGCTTTCGGCCCTGTTCGCGGCCGCCACCCTGCTGGCTTCGCCGGTGTTTGCCGCCGATGACCTCTGCACCACCAACCTGCAAAAGATCGACGACAGCATGGCCACCGCCGGCGCCACCTCCGAAGGCCTGGACAAGGCCCTCACCGAGCACGTCGACAAAGCCAAGGCCGCCCAGGCTTCGGGCGACACCAAGGAATGCATCGCCATCACCAGCAAAGTGCTGGAGCGCCTGGAAAAAACCGAAAAAGGCAGCAGCTCCGGCAGCGGCGGCGGCGGCGCGTGAGCCTTGATGCGGGCGACAGGACCAGCTGTCGACGTCGCCCGCTCAATGGCGTATACTCCGTCCCACGTGCCGTAAGGTGCGTTAGCGTAACGCTAGTGTGGGGCCGATTAGGATTCGACGCCGGTAGCGAAACTCTAGGTGCATGCCGAGTTGGTAACAGAACTCGTAAATCCACTGTTGCAACTTTCTATAGTTGCCAATGACGAAACCTACGGCGAGGAAACCTACGCTCTCGCAGCGTAAGTGACCTTTGCTTCTGGTAGCTTCGGCTCCAGCAATCACTAGGGGATGCCTGTAAACCCGAACTGATTGTCATACAGAACAGGATCGTCGCGTAGCACGTTGTGGGCGAAGTGACTAAAACTTACACAACTCATCCAAAGCACCCTGCCCGTCGGGCGGCTGCGGATTAAATCAGTAGACACGGCTACGCATGTAGTACCGACAGCGGAGTACTGGCGGACGGGGGTTCAAATCCCCCCGGCTCCACCAAATCCAAAGAAGAAGACGCCCTCGGGCGTCTTTTTTTGTGTCTGGATTTTGGGACCTGCGGGCCGAAAAATCGGATTTACCCCCTTTCTTGTAGGGCGTTTCCCAAAGATACTCCCAGCGCCTGTTTTCCGTTGCGGTCATTTTTTCAGGGTTTTAGTCTCGGTGGGTCGTTGCTCATCAACGACCGGCTTTGACAGGCCGCAACGATACACAGCGCGCATAACCGTTCATGGCGGTTGTGCATGGGGCACGCTCACGTGCGCCGGTTTCTGTGTTCGCCGGTCTGTCAACCCATGCACAGCTGCCACCATTCCGTTTGACAGCGGTTTGGCGGTGGCCCCTATCGAGAACACAGTAAAATGCTAAAGATCGTTCCTGACCCACCCCACCACCTCCACTCCCTGGAAGACACGATCATGATGGCCTCGGACTACGCGCTCTGTGCAGAAGCCGTAGCCCAGCAGGCGATGCTGATGCAGCCCAGGTCGCCCGCATCGGTTTTGATCATGGCGGCGATGCACGAGCTCGAAACCCTGCGCCGATTACTCGAATCAGCACTGACGCAGATACAGCAGCCAGCGAACCCGCAACCGATGCATTGATTCGCATATCGAGCAGAAAACCTGTGGGAGCCCGGCTCGCCGGCGAAAGGGCCAGCCCAGGCAACCACCAGACCAGGGAGATTGATCAATGACCACCGAAGACACGCACTGCACAGTCGGCAAAACCGTCTTCTTTCAAGGCGAAAACCAGACTCACCCGCTGTTCCGCATCGAACCCGGCATCCCTTGCCAGAACGCCCGCGAACAGGCCTCGGAACTGATGGGCTACGCACGGGACCTGACCATCGATGGCCTGATGGAAGACAAGCCCCAGCTTATCTGGGCCGCACACTATCTCTGTGCTTTGGGCAAAGCACTGCTGGATGATGCCGAACTCGGCATGATGCGTTGAGGTCGAACTCTTGCATTACGTGGCCGCAACCACACGATCTAGGTAGCGGCCACATCATCAAAATGCGGAAAGTGTTCTTTCAAACGCTCAATGGTTGATCCCCATTTCAGTATTTTTTGCCGGCACACCGTATTGTGATCGCCGCCCCCATTCTCCCGAACTGCCTGCCCGATCGGTGGATTTGCAATCCTTCACCGGAACAAATACTCGCAAGGCCTGGGGTCATCGATAATTGCTGCGAGGTTGCCAGCACTAGACCGCACAGCGCCCCCATTGGAAAGTACCGCCGCTCTAGCTGCGTTCAGGCGACCAAGGCGTGAGTGAGTCTTCAGTTAGTTGCCATGATGGTCGTCGCGAGCAACCTTGCCACGATCACAGTGCATGACGAGTCCTGGCGAAGATTGCCGCAAGCAGACAGCGTGTGAGCGTGAAACAAAAAAGGGTGCGCAAACAGCGAAAACTCTTACAATCAGAGGCCGGATTTCCTACACATTTTCTGTCCCCATTGATGCCGAGAGCAGCCCGTGAGTAATCCTGACAGCTCATCCGCGCCACTTGTTGACGTAGCGAAGCTAGCCGCATCCCTTCAGCGTTTTGCAGATGATCGCGACTGGCAACAGTTCCACTCCCCCAAAAATCTGATCCTGGCTCTTACCGGCGAAGTTGGGGAGCTGTGCGAGATTTTCCAATGGATGAATGATGCCGATTCTCTCTCCGCAGCTAAAGATGCCGAGATTGGCCAAGCCGTCAAAGACGAGCTGGCGGACGTACTGATGTACCTGGTTCGGCTAAGCGATGTACTTGGCATTGACCTCAACGAGGCCGTTACACAGAAACTCGCCTCGAATGGCGAGAAGTATCCCGTGGATAAAGCCAGAAGCAGCAGCAAGAAGTACGACCGACTCTGACCAACACGCACCTAAGGACAACCCGTGATCGTTTACGCTGCGACCAAACAGCAATTTCTTAAAGACAACGATAACGATGACATTGAGGAGGTGATCCTCAGGCATTACAAGGAAGCTACCGGCAAGAACGTTGGCACCTCGGAAATCAGGTCGTGGCAAGGATCCCTGACGTACATGGCCAAGGTCCTTAGAGATGAGGGCCTGCCGAGCGATGCAGGGCTGGCCATTGAATTGCACATTCCGCAGTCGTCGAAGCGAATCGACTTTCTGCTCACCGGTCGCGACGAAAACCAAGCAAAAAAGGCCGTACTGATCGAGCTGAAGCAATGGAGTAAGGCCAACGCCACAACCAAGGATGCCATCGTCAAAACGGCATTGGGTGGAGGCCTTGTTGAGACCATTCACCCGTCCTACCAGGTATGGTCATATGCAGCGCTGCTGGAAGGCTTCAACGAGGCGGTGTATGACAAAAGCATCGAAATCCGCCCGTGTGCCTACCTCCATAACTACGTCAGCGACGGCGTCATAGATTCAGCTCACTACGAGCCGCACATCAGCAGGGCTCCGCTGTTTCTGAAAGGCCCAGAAGAGCTCAGTAAACTCAGAAGCTTTCTGAAAAAGCATATTACTCATGGCGACAATAAGGAGGTTCTCTACGAGCTGTCCGAAGGAAAAATTCGCCCGTCCAAAGCGCTAGCCGAAGCGCTCGGGGGGTTGATGAAAGGCAAACCCGAGTTCGTATTGATTGACGATCAGAAAGCAATTTTCGAGTCGGCGCTGGCGGCGGCAAGCGAGGCCTCGGACCAAGCACCCAAGGTGATGATCATCGAAGGTGGACCGGGCACCGGGAAAACTGTTTTAGCTATCAATCTGCTGGTGAGGCTCACCGAACTGAAGCTGATGAGCAAATACGTCTCCAAGAACGCAGCCCCTCGCAAGGTCTACGAAAGCAAACTGGTTGGCACCATCAAACGCAGCCATTTCTCGAATTTCTTCTCAGGCTCTGGGGCATTCATCGACACTGAGTCCAACACATTCGATGCGCTTATCGTGGACGAAGCTCACCGGCTGAACGAGAAAAGCGGGCTTTACGGAAACCTTGGGGAAAACCAGATCAAGGAGCTGATTGATTCAACGAAATGCTCAATTTTCTTCATTGATGAAGACCAGCGTGTAACCTTGAGCGACATCGGCACCAAGCAGGCAATACGCGCCTTTGCGAAAGCCAAGGGTGCAGTGGTTGAAGAACACGTGCTGTCGTCGCAGTTTCGCTGCAGTGGTTCCGACGGTTACCTGGCATGGCTGGATGACACGCTAAGCATTCGCTCGACAGCAAATCCGACGCTTGAGACTCAAGAGTACGAGTTTAATGTTTTCGACTCACCTCAGGCGATGCATGAAGCAATCAACGAGAAAAACCACGGAAACAAAGCTCGCGTGGTCGCGGGCTATTGCTGGCCTTGGTTGAGCAAGAAAGACCCCACCGCTGCTGATATCGTCATTGGTGACTACAAACGCCAATGGAACCTGGATCAGGATGGCAGCCTATGGATCGTCGCAGAGAACTCCGTCGAGCAGGTTGGCTGCATTCATACCTGCCAAGGTCTGGAAGTCGACTACATCGGGGTGATCATCGGGCCAGACCTGGTCGTACGTGACGGTAAGGTAGTGACATCCCCGGATGAGCGCGACAAGCACGATAAATCGATTCGCGGCTGGAAAAAAATGATGAAAGAGCAACCTACCCTCGCGAGAAATGAAACAGACCTGATCATCAAGAATACATACCGAACCCTGATGACACGCGGGATGAAGGGTTGCTACCTGTACTGCACCGACAAAGAGACTGCGCAATACTTCAAGAATCGGCTTAGCCAACATAGCAATCACTGACAGTATCGTTTGCTTCTGGCGCAGCCGGTGTTGGCAAAGGGCGTGACTACCCCACCTGCGACTTAAACGCATCGTACGCCGCTAACGACAAGTTGATCCCCTCCCGAACCGCACAAGCATAAGCTTGCTCCTTCCCCTTGCCCGGCAGGTAAACGCCCAAGCCCTCAAGCCGGGCCATCTGCTCCCCCAACCGTGAGGCAAAGCACTCGTCCAACAACCTGGGAGCAATCCCAATCACCAGCATCCCAGCCCCCGGCGATTCGCTACCAGCCCGAAAATCGCCTGCATCCAACGACCAATTGGCCCCCGTCACCCCCGCCGCAAGCACCTCAACCATCAACGCAATATTGGCCCCCCGACCGCCCCCAAACGCCAGCAACGTCCCGTGCAATGCCTCTCGCGCACTGCGCGTTTCATTGCCTTGTGCATCAACCGCCCAGCCTGCCGGTATCGCCTCCCCCGCTCCAGCGGCCCGCAGCAGGTTCACGTAGGCCGTGGCACTGCTGGCCTGGTCAATCGCCAATAACCGCCCCTCTGCATTGGCCGCTGCAAATGCGATCGGGTTGGTGGAATACAGCGGCCGACTCTGGCCCGCAACGGTGAGCAGCGGTGAGCCATTGGTGAACGCCAACGCGACCAGCCCCTCGCGCGCCAGGCGGCGGGTGTAATAGCCCAACTCGCCACAGGTAAAAGCGTTGAACTGCGCAAACACGGCGATACCCAGTTGATGCGCATTGCTGCGCAGCTGTGGGAAAGCACGATCAAACCCCAGTTGCGCGATGCCTTGGCCCGCGTCGCAGCGGATCATGGCCGGCGCGACCTGGGTCACGATGGGCTCGGCAGCCGGGGCGATTCGGCCGGTGGCAAAGCCGCTGAGGTAATCAGGCAAATGGCCGAAACCGAGTTCGTGTTGGCCATGGGCCTGGGCTGATACCGTGGCATCAGCAAGCGCAGAGGCCACCGCTTGGCTGGCGCCGTGGGCGAGGCAGAGCTGGTGGGCAAAGGCGGTGGCATCGGCCAGAGACAGGCGCTTTTCGGGTTTGTCGTTGTCCATGGTGGCTTCGGTGTTCTCGGATTGTAGGTGTGCCGCAGCCTGAGAACCTGCTGGGGCGGCGTTAGCCGCTCCTGCAGGATTTGATGACCTTTACTGAATCATCCTCGGCTCACCCACTTTTGCAGCCTCGCGGTCCAGGCCAAACGAGGCGAGGATTTCTGCGATTTCGCCCGAGGCGTGCAAGGCCTGAATGTTCTTGCCCAGGGCCTCGCCCAAGGCTGCGTTGGCCTTGGTGTACGGGAAGGCGCTTTGCCCGGGCTCAAGCGTGGCCTTGACCCGTTGATCGGGCTCAGACACCTTGATGCTCTTGCCGGGGTAGCCGCCCTTCTGCTGCGAAGAAACGGCCACCGCGAAGCTGTCCGCGCCAACCTGTATGCGCCTGGACGCCAAGTCCTGGGCCATGGCCACCGGGTTTGGGTAAAGCACCAGGTTATCGCCAAAGGCCTTCTTCAAATCGTCCACCCACAGGTAGCCCTGCACGGTGCCGATACGCTTGCCATCCAGTTCGGAGATCTTGGTGTAACCCTCATCCGAAATAATGCCCATCACGTCCAGGTACAACGGTGCCGACAAGCCCAATGCCTTGCTGCGCTCTGCCGTGCGATACCAATCACCGATGCCGACATCGGCGCGCTTTGCCACCACTGCCTGGACGACGGCTGCCGTGTCCACCACCATGGTTTTGACTTTCAGGCATTCGCGCTCGGCGATGCGCTTGATGATCTCGCCGTCCACGCCGCTCAACTGGTTGTTCGGCCCCGGTATCGAGTAGGGCGGGAACACATACGCCGCCACGGTGAGTACACCTGGGGTGATGGTTTCAAACTGGTTCGCGGGGGTGCATTCGGCCAGGGCGTACGGGGCGCCGGCCAGGGTCGAGCACAACAACATCCAACGGGTAAAACGTTTGAATGAGCGAGTCATGACGTCACCTTTGCAATAAGAGAGCAGCGGCCGAAATCGGCGCGAGTGGCATTTGTTGTTATGGCTGGCTGGGTGCCAGTCTTTTTTCCAGCGCTGCCACGCCCAGGGTCGCCGGGGCGCAGACAGCGGCATACATCAAACCGGCCAGTATCAGCACCGGCATGTACTCGAACGTGGAGGAGCCAATGGACGATGCCCGGCTGACAATTTCTGGCAGGGCGATGGTGAAACACAGCGACGAGGCCTGGAACATCATGATCGAGAACCCCAGCAACGATGGCAGCGCCACCCGCAAGGCCTGAGGCAGGATCACAAAGCGCAGTGCGTCGAACCGGTTGAGGCCGATCACTTCGGCGGCCTCGGTTTGCCCTGCGGCCACCGACTCGATGCCACCGCGAATGATTTCACTGGTGTAGGCCGCCGTGCAGTACGCCATGGCCAGCGCAGCGGCCCAGAACGAGGTCAGGGTCAGGTTGACGCTGGGCAGGCCAAAGTAGAAGTACTGCAGCAGGATCAGCGCCGGTGCACCACGCCCCAGTTCCACCACAACCAGGGAGGGGTAACGCAACCAGCGGCTCGGCGCCGAAACGCCCAAGGCCAGCAGCAGGCCCAGTACAACGCCCAGGCCCAGGCTCACCGCTGTCACCTGCATCGACAGCACAAAGCCTTTCCACAACTCCGGCAACCATTGCGCCCACATCGTCAGCAGTTCGCTCATCGGGCAATCCTCTGTTTCAACGTGGCCGACAGCCAACGTGAGCACAGGGCCACTGGCACGCTGAGCACCAGGTACACCACCGCCGCCGCGCTGTAGACGCTCAGGCCCTGAAAGGTTTGTTGTGAAACCTGATAAGCCTGAAAGCTGATATCACCCACGCCAATGGTCGAGGCCACGGCCGAATCCTTCAGCAGGCCGATGGCGTAGGTGGCTGAGGTGGGAATGGCGATACGCACCAACTGCGGCAACACCACATCGAAAAACCGTTGTGGCGCCGACAGGTTAAGCGCGTAGGCGGCTTCGAACTGGCCGGCGGGAATTGCCGCGAACGCACCACGGTATACCTCGGACATGTGCGCCGCCGTAATCAGCCCCAAACCAACCACCGCTGCGGTAAACGGCGACAGGCTGACATAGCCGCCACCGATGCCGAAGAAGATGAAAAACAGCCAGACAATCGGGGGGATCGAGCGCAGAGTCAGTACCAGCATGGCAGCCAGAACACTCAGCACCTTGACCCTGGACATGCGCAGTGCACAGATCGGAAACCCCAGCACTACGCCGACACAGAATGCGAGCATGGTAACGGCAATGGTCCAGGGTACGCCGTTCAACAGCATCATCAGGATGTCTTGCATCAGCGATTCCTCACGGCCTGGAGAAACTGCACCACCCGTTCATGCTGGGGGTCGCGCATCACCTGCTGGCTTGGCCCGTGCTCGATGATGCGCCCGTCAGCCATTACCACCACACGGTCAGACACGGTTTCGGCGAAGTGCATCTCGTGGGTTACCACAATCATCGACATGCCTTCGCCGGCCAGCTCTTTCATCACCGCCAGCACCTCCAGGCCCAGCTCGGGGTCCAGCGCCGAGGTCGGCTCATCGAACAGCATCAGCTCAGGGTCCAGTGCCAGGGCGCGGGCGATAGCGATGCGTTGCTGCTGGCCACCGGAGCAGCGCGCCGGATAATGCTGGGCCTTGTCAGCCAGCCCAACGCGTTCGAGCAGTTGCAAGGAGCGGGCGTCGGCGTCTTTGGCGCTGCGGCCCAAGGTGCGGATTTGCGCCAGGCTGACGTTGCGCAGCACTGTCAGGTGCGGGAACAGATTGAACGACTGGAACACCATGCCAATGCGCCGGCGCAACTTGAGCAGCTCGGTACGGGGTAACGCCTTGCCCGCTTCGATGTGCACGCCATCCATGCTGACCCGCCCCTTGGTCGGCGGCTCCAGTTGGTTGATGCAGCGCAGCAAGGTACTTTTGCCCGACCCGCTGGGGCCGATAATGGCCACCACCTCGCCCTTGTTCATTTCAAAACACACGTCGTGCAACACGGGGTAAGGGCCAAACTGTTTGTGAATGCCCTCCAGGCACAAGAACGGTTCGGTGCTGGCCACCGGCCGCGGCGCCAAGGTGGGTGCGGTTTCAATCACGGTCATGCTGCTCATGGTTTTGCTCCAGCTATCGATCGCCGTCGACTAAGGGCGTGCGCGAGAGTTTGATCGGCCCGTTGGCGGTGATCAGCACCTGTTCCTCGAGCTTCACCCCTTCCCCTCCGCCTTGCTCACCAATGTAACTTTCCACCGACACCACCATGTTTTCCTGGAACAGGCCGTCGTAGCCCCACTCGGCGAAATCCACGGCGTAGGCGACGCTGGGGTACTCGTCCACAAGGCCGACGCCGTGCAGCATCATCATGTAGCGGTTGTGCTCAAAGCGCTTGGGCACCGGCCAGCAGTGTTCGGCAAACTCGCGAAAGGACAGGCCCGGGCGCAGCAGCTCGACGTTGTGGTTGATCTGCTGCGAGGCGATGTCGAGCAAGTCGCGTTGGGCCATGGTCGGCGCCTTGCCGGGGCAGATGAAGCTGCGCGAGATGTCTGAAAGGTAACCGCCGGGGCCGACCATGTCGGTGTCGAAGCACACCATTTCACCTGCCTTGATGACCTTGTCGGTGGCGTCCTGAAACCACGGATTGGTGCGCGGCCCGGAGCTGAGCAAGCGGCTTTCGGCCCACTCGCCGCCGTGCGCGACGTTGGTGCCGTGCATGATGCTCCACAGCTGGTTTTCGGTAACCCCCGGCACCAGGCTTGTGCGCATGCGGGCAATGGCCAGGTCGCACACGCCCATGGACACCCGGTGGCTGGCCACTTCTTCGGCCGATTTGATCAGGCGTGCCTGCTCCATCAAGGGCTGCGCATCGAATAGCTCAATGCCCTGTTGCGTCAGGCGCTGCGCGCCCCAAGGGTCGCAGCGGTCCACCGCCAAGCGGCGGTTGCCGCCACCGTGGCGGGCCATCAGGTCTGCCACCTCCTGTGCCCAGCGCTCGGCTTTTTCCTGCACGCGGGGGCCGGCAAGAAAATACAGCCAGGGAATCGCCGGGCGAATTTCATCGATGGTTTCTACATGCTCGCTGTTGTGTCGGCTGCTGGTGAACTCGAACAGCACCACCGGGCCGTCGGTGGCCACGAACACATAGCGGCTGGGCGAGTGCATCACCCACAAACCAAGGTTATTGGTGTCGGTGGCATAGCGAATATTGATTGGGTCGGCCAGCAGAATGCCGGCGTAATCCTGGGCGCGCAGTTGCTCGCGAATGCGCTCCAGGCGGTAATGGCGCAAGGCTTTGCGGTCGATGGCGGCATACGCATCGAGTAACGCCGTGTCGACCGGCGCGATGGCATGTTCAGTGACCTTGGCATCGCTGCGAAAACGCAGGTCGCGTTCGGTTAACGCAGTGAGCAGCTCAATGGAATCAGAACCCGTTTGCATGCAACAACCTCCGCTGGGAAGAGTTTGATGTTCATCAAATTCAGTCAGACCAAACTTCGGGGCAGTAACTTAAGGTTTCTAAATCGGGTGACGGCTGTCTTTATTGTTGTGGGCAACACACGGTAGCTACAGGTCCTTGACCAGCCGCAGGGCATCGTAGATGGCCGCATGGGTATTGCGCGACGCCACTGCATCACCAATGCGGAACAATTGGAAACGCCCTTCGGGGTTGCTGACAACGGTTTGCGGCTTGCCGACAATCAGGTCCATGTACTCCACGGCGCCTTCGTTGCTGGCCAAGGGTTTGAGTTCGAAATACAGCTCGTCCAGCGGCCGGGTGCCGTGGTTAACCACCACCTGGTCCACCAGGCGCGTTTTGGTCAGGTCGCTGTAATCGGTGCCGATCGTGGCCAGCAATTGGTCGCCTTGTTTTTCCACAGCCTTGAGCCGGTAGGTGACGGTGAAGGTGGTGTCCAGTTGCTGTAACGAGCGCATGTAGGGCACCAGGTTCATGCCCATGACTTCTGGCGCGAACGAGCGGTCGGGGGTCATGATTTCGGTCTTGGCACCACTGCGGGCTATGAATTCGGCGGCTTGCAGGCCGGCGTGGTCGCCCGCATCGTCGTACACCAGCACATTGCGCCCAGGCTTCACGTCGCCAGAAATGATGTCCCAGCTTGAAACCAGAAACTGGTTGCCGTGTGCCAGCACTTCGGTGTGCGGCATGCCCCCGGTGGCCACAATCACCACGTCGGCATTTTCATCAAGCACAACCGCGGTGTCTGCCCAGGTGTTGAAGTGGAACGTCACGCCAAGGCGCTCGCATTGCGCCATGCGCCAATCGATGATGCTGATCATTTCTTTGCGCCGCTCGGACTGCGCGGTCAGGCGAATCTGCCCGCCGGGTTTGTCCGCCAGCTCGTACACCACCACCTCGTGGCCGCGCTCTGCAGCCACACGTGCCGCCTCCAGGCCACCAGGGCCGGCGCCCACAATTACCACTTTGCGCTTGTGCACCGCCTTGGGTATTTCGTGGGGCATGGTGGTTTCACGCCCGGTCGCGGCGTTGTGAATGCAGTACGCAGCGCCAGCGTTGTAAATGCGGTCCAGGCAATAGTTGGCGCCCACGCATGGGCGGATATCGTCTTCACGGCCTTCGATGATCTTGCGCACGATGTGCGGGTCGGTCATGTGCGCGCGGGTCATGCCGACCATGTCCACCAACCCCGAGGCAATGGCATGACGCGCTGTGGCCACGTCGGGAATCTTCGCTGCATGGAAGGTAGGGAAGCCGGTCAGCGCCCTGATTTCACCGGCAAAGTCCAGGTGTGGCGCATTGCGCATGCCCTGGATCGGGATAATGTCGGTCAGCCCGGCGTCGGTGGCGATATTGCCGCGGATCACATTGAGGAAGTCGATCATGCCACTGTCTTTCAACAGTTGAGAGATCTGCAAGCCCTCCTCTTTTTGCAGGCCACCGGCAAGCACTTCGTCCCCGGTGTAGCGGATGCCGACAATAAATTCGGGGCCCACACGTTTGCGAATGGCCGTGAGCACATCGAAGGTGAAACGCAGGCGGTTTTGCAGCGAGCCGCCGTACGGCCCTTCCAGTTCGTTGGTCAGGGGCGACCAGAACTGGTCCATCAAGTGGCCGTAGGCTTGCAGCTCGATGCCATCCAGGCCGGCGGCCTTCATGCGTTCGGCGGCATCAGCGTAGTCGCCAATGATGCGGTCGATGTCCCAATGTTCAAGCTGCTTGGGGAAGGCGCGGTGTGCGGGTTCCTGATTATGGGAGGGCGACACCACCGGTAGCCAGTCGCCTTTGTCCCAGCGGGTACGCCGGCCCAGATGGGTGAGCTGGATCATCACCGCCGCGCCATGTTCGTGGCACTCATCGGTCAGGTCTTTCATCCAGCCGACCACTTCGTCCTTGTAGGCCAGAATGTTGTTGAACACGGGCGGGCTATCACGGGAGATCGCGGCGGAGCCTGCGGTCATGGTCATGGCCACGCCCGCTTTGGCGCGCTCGACGTGGTAGGCCCGGTAGAGTTTTTTCGGCATCCCGTCTTCCGGGTAAGCCGGTTCGTGGGAAGTGGTGATGATGCGGTTGCGCAGGGTCAGATGCTTGAGGCGATAAGGCTGAAGTAGCGGATCGTTTTTCATATCGGTCTCGCAAACAGGTCATCAGGCAAGCCGACAATATGCCCCTCTGTACACAGGTGTCAATACTCTTGACGATGGTGTACAGTTGCCAGAAATAGCAGATTGAAAAGGGAGAAATGCCCATGAAAGGCGCCACCTCAAAGGCGGAACCCGCAGGCCGAGGCTCACTGGAAGGCTGGCTGAATGCGGCCTATGAAAGCCTGACCGAGTCAGGTGTCGATGCCGTGCGCGTGATGCCGCTGGCAAAAAAACTGAATTTGTCGCGCACCAGCTTTTACTGGTTTTTCGAAGACCGCGATGCACTGCTCGTAGCCTTGATCGAGCAGTGGAAAAACAAGAACACCTTCAATCTGGTGACCCAGTCCCAGGCCTATGCCGAGTCCATCACCGAGGCGATTCTCAACGTCTTCGACTGCTGGCTGAACAGCGAATTGTTCGACTCGCAATTCGAGTTCGCCATGCGCAGCTGGGCGCTGCAGTCACCGGAAGTGGCGCAGGAAATCGGCGAGGCAGACGCGCAGCGCGTCGAGGCATTGCGGCAGATGTTTGACCGTTTCGGCTTTGAAGACGATGCTGCGATCACCCGCGCCCGTTCGATCTACCTTACGCAAATCGGTTACATCAGCATGAAAACCCGGGAGCCGTTGGCGCAGCGCATGCGCTATATCCCCGAGTACCTGAAGATTTTCACCGGCCGGGAGCCGGAGGCCCGTGAGCTGGAGCGCTTTTATCAGCGCAACGGTTTCAGTAGTGCCGATTTGAACGCCTGACAAACACCGGGGCCTTTGAAAACTTCAGGATTTGCGCACCTGTGGGCACGGGTTTGCCCGTGAACAGGGCGCAACCCGTGCCATCCCCTAGCCGTATTACCAGCTATAACTCACCTTCGCCGTAACCTCACGCCCCGGGTTGTAATAATTCGCCGTCCCCGACCCCACCACATGCTGCTCGTCAAACAGGTTGCTGACATTCAGGGCAAGGTCAGTCCCTTTGGCAATCTTGTAGTTCAGCGCCGCGTCAAACAGCGTGGTGCCGTCGCTCTTCTTGGTGTTGGCAGCATCCATGTAATAACCACCAACGTACCTGGCCCCCAGACCAACGCTCACATCAGTGTTGGCAATGTCGTAGTAGCTCCACAGCGAAGCCGTATGCTTCGGCGCCACAGTGAATTCCTTGCCCTTGAGCGAACTGCCGTCATATAGCGCGCCGCGCAGCACCTCGGTTTCCATGTAGGAATAGGCACCGATCAGGCTGAGGTTTTGCGTGACTTGCGCCTTGGCTTCCAGGTCCAGGCCGCGGGCACGTGACTCGCCCACCGTCTGCTGCTCGATGATGCCGCTCGGCAGCACGACGGCGATGGTGACGTTTTCCTGGGTCAGGTCATAAACGGCAGCAGAGAACAACGCATCCATGCCCAGTGGCGAGTACTTCACACCCACTTCGTACTGCCTGCCGGTCTGCGGCGTTACGCCAACCTGCGGAGGCGAAACCGATTCCACCATGCTGACGTAAGTGGAGACTTCATCGTTGACGATGTAAGTCAGCGCGCCACGGTAGGACGTTTCAGAGAAGTTGTCGCTTTGCTTGCTCACCCCGCCGACGTACTCCGTGCTGGACAGGTCCATGGAGTCATTACGCACACCCGCTGTAGCGATCAGCCGGTCATGGAAGGACAGGTTCTGCTGCAGGAACACGGCCTTGGTGGTGGCGTCGTTCTTCTTGCGGGTATAGGGCGTGATGCCGCCAGGCACGCCGGTGAACACTGGGTTGGCGATATCGATGGAGGGCGCAAGGCTATATACGGAGCTCTGTTTGGTGGTGGAGTCGAGGTATTCCACACCCACCAGGGTGCTGCTGTCGATGTGCTCGAACTGGGCATCGTATTGCAGCATCAGGTTGCCGTTGAGCTGATCGGCATCGCTGTCGGTGCCGAACACGTAGCGCGGTATGGTGGTGCCAACCCGCGAAGCGCTGTCGCTCAGGTAGACATAGCCAAAGTCATCGCTCAACTCGCTGTAGCGCAGGTTGCCGCGCAGCGTGAAGCCGTTGTCGAAGTCGTGGGTGATGTTGCCGCTGAGGCTGGTGCGCTCGACATCGTGGAAGTTGTAGCCGGGCTCGCCGTAGAAATCGCTGCGGTCGTATTCCTTGTCCAGTGGGTAGCCACCGCTGTTTGGCGAGCTGTTGGTCTTCAGGTAGTCGAGGATCACGGTAGCCGAAGTGAAGTCGGTAGGCGCCCAGGTCAGGCCGCCCATCACGAACCGGTTATCGTCCTGCGAATGGTCGTACTCACGGTCGCTGTTCTGCATCTTGGCAGTAAAGCGGCCGGCCAGCGTCTGTTCGTCGTTCAGGGCGTCGCCTACATCGATACCGGTTTCGGCATGGTCATACGAGCCGTAGGTGACATAGCCCTGGCCAAATTTTTCGAAGCGCGGCTGCTTGGTCACGAAGTTGACCGAGCCGCCTGGGTCTGCCGGGCCGAACAGGGTGGAGTTGGCGCCGCGCAGAATTTCGATGCGCTCATAGGCGAGCGGGTCTTCGCGCACACCACGCATCGAGCTCAAGGTCAGGCCGTCACGGTAAGTGGTGGCCTGGAAGCCGCGGATCTGGAAGTAGTCGTTGCGGTCGTCCGAGCCGTAGAAGTCGCTGACCACACCTGGGGTGTATTGCAGCGCCTCTTCCGTGGTGCTGACGCTGCGCTGCTGCATTTCCTTGTTGGTCACTACCGACACGGAGGCTGGCGTGTTGAGGATGCTGGTCGCCACCTTGCCACCCACCCACAGTTCCTTGGCAACCACCGAGTTGGTGTCGTCGTCGGCGCTGGCCTTGACCTTGGCGTTGATGATGACGGGCGCCAGGCGGTAGTCCTCGGTCGCGCCCAGTTCCAGCGGGCCGGTCGGCTTTGGCTGAGGTACCACCAGGTAAGCACTCGGGCCTTGCTGCTCAGCTTGAAGCTCGGTCCCCTGCAGCAACGACGACAGTGCAGCCGACGTGCCCAACGCGCCCTGCACGCCCGCCGTGTTGCGGTTGGCTACGCTCTGTGCGTCGAAGGACAGGCTGATACCGGCCTGGCGCGCAAAGTGGTCCAGCGCCGGCGCCAGTGGGCCACCAGGAATGTTCCATTGCTGGACCTGGTTGTTGTGCTCAGCGGTAGCAGCTTGCGCAAACGCAGGCAGCGCAGCGCTGCTGACAACCAGGCCCAGAAAAGCAGCGTGCACAGCACGGCTCAAAGGATGGCGCTGTGAAACCGGGGTCAAACTCATTTTCTCGCTCCGTAGAGGGGTCGGCGGGCTGGCCTGTATTCCGGCCTTCTCTACAAGCCGAACGAGAATGAGAAAACACCTCATTTATTTTTCGGTTAGCTGGAGGCACCACATCGCGGGCGCCTCCAGCACTTAAACCTTATTCACTATCGCGGTTCGCAAACGGGTCAAACTCGGGGTCGTTCAACTTCAGGATGTGGTTCTTGATGGCATAACCGGCCAGCTCGATGTATTCCATATAGAAGTCTTTACCCAGTTGCCGCAGCGGTGAGCCCTTCAATGAGTCAGCGACAGCTTTTAACGTTATGGTCCCGGATTGTTCAGCGATGATTTCCACACTGTGCACACGCTTTTCAGGGTGGTCATAGGGCTTCTGGTACCAGCTCGCGATCTGATACTGGATATCTTCTCTTTCCAGCGCCTGATACAGATGGCTGGCAAAAGCGATGCTGGTTTCGCGAATCAGGCCTGGGTCGATATCGCGCTTTTCAAGTAGCGTTTCAGTGGGTTGGTAAGCAACATAAAGCAGGTCGGCGATGGTGAAGCCCGGCATCGGCGGAAAAACGCCTGGCGGTAGTTGGTCCGCCTGAATTGATAGCTGGTCGGAATAGTCGTCGTTTTGCACGGGAAGCTCCTTGCCTCGGCATAGTTTTACTGGCCAGCGCCAGCATCATCCACGCGCCATTGCTGGCGCGCAGTGAAATGACATTTTCCGGTTGTATTAGTTGCGCGCAAGGCTGAAATAACCGCGGTCAGCTACCTACTCATCCGAGTGCGGTTTCAAAGCGGTTTTGCCGGTATGGATACAGGCCTTTTACAGGGGTTGGCTTTGCGCCAGTAGCGTTTCCTGCGTAGCGGGCAGCGGTCGGCTCAGCAGCACGCCAACCACCACCGCGAACACCAGCGCTGCAAGGCCCGCAACCTGCAACACGGCCTCGAAGCCACCCATGAACGCCTGGCGGGCCAAGGGTGCCACCGCTTCACGCAAGCCCGGATCAAGCAGCGCCAGGGCCGCCTGCAGGTCGCCCGCCGCTACCCGCGTGGCCATCGCAGCAACCTGGCCCACTTGCGATGGCGCTACGGCAACCAGGGCTTCGTGAAGCAATTGCCCGCTGCGGGCGGCCAGTACGCCACCCAGTAAACCGATAGCCAGGACGATGGCCCCGAAGCGCGTAGTTGTACTTAACCCGGAAGCCATCCCGGTACGTTGGCGTGGCACACACGCCATGATGTTTTTCTGGGTGTCGCCATTTAGCAGCCCGGCACCCGCCCCCAGCACCAGGCTGGCCAGGGCAAAGGCTGCATAGCCGCCAAACCCGGCGGCCCAGGCACACAGCAGGTTGCCCCCCCCCACCAGCACCAGGCCCAACGCAAACACCTGCGCCGGGCTCAAGCGGGTGGCCAGGCGCATGCCCAGGCGCGGCGTCACCAACATGGCAATGGCGAACGGCAACATGCCTGCGCCAGCGGCCAGGGCCGAAAGCTGCAGGCCGTTCTGCAGGTACAGCGGTAGCAGGGTCATCATCACCTGGGCGCAAGCGGCGTACGCGAACATGCCCAGCAGGGCGCCGACGAAACGCCCGCTGCGCATCAGCCGCAGGTCGATCATCGGCCGTGCCTGGCTGCGCTCCACCATTACGAAAAGGCCGAACAGGAAGGCGCTGATCACCAGCCGCCCAAGGGTTTGCGCGCTGCCCCAGCCCACCTGGTTGGCATCGATCATCGCCCAGATCAGGTAGCCCAGGCTGCCGGCGAAGGTCAGGCTACCCCATGGGTCGAGCCGGGCGGCGTCGGTGTCGCGAGATTCTTCGACACTGCGCATTACCATCACGGCAAGCAGCCCCACCAACGGCAGGTTGATGTAGAAGATCCAGCGCCAGCCCAGGGTGCTGGCGATCACCCCGCCCAGTAACGGCGCAAAGGTGATGGTGGCGCCCATGCAGGCCCCCCAGAAAGCCCACGCGCGCATGCGCTCCTGCGGCTCATGAAAGCGGTTGCCGATCGCGGCCAGGGCCGAGGTCAGCAACAACGCAGCCCCAACACCCTTGGCGGCCCTGGCCAGGTCAAGGAACAGCAGGTTGGGCGCGGCACCACACGCCAGCGAGGCCAAACCGAACAGCACCAGGCCGAGCAGCAGCATGCGCCGCCGGCCAAAACGGTCGGCCAGGCTGCCGGCGGGCAACAGGCAGGCGGCGAAGGCCAGCAGGTAGGCGCTGACTACCCACTCGATATCGGCGAACGAGCCGGACAGGTCGCGGGCGATGCTGGGCAGGCTGACCGCGACGATGTTGGTGTCGAGAATGATCAGGGCGCAGACCAGGGAGGCAGTGAGCAGGGTGAAACGTGCAGAGGGCATGATGGGGCTCCGGAAGCTGAGCGGGCTGGCTCGGAGGTACTGTCAGCTTGCAGCATCGCCGGGGCTGCTTTGCAGCCCATCGCAGGCAAGCCAGCTCCCACAGGTTTTGCGTAACCTTCGAAAGCGCTGCAGCCACTGTGCAAAGCGGTACCCTGCAATTGCACAGGCAGGCTTTGCCGCCAAGCCACCAGCCTTGTAGTGTTGGCCTTACCATACCGCCGCCTGCGCCAAGGCTTGTTAGCCCCGGCGGCCCGCGTCATTACCCTGCAGGTAACACCTGATGGAAATCCGCCATTTCCGCTATTTTCTCTGCGTCGCCCGCCACGGCCATTTCACCCGGGCCGCCGAGCAGTTGGGCATCGCCCCGCCCACCCTCAGCCGGCAGATCCAGGACATGGAACGCGAGCTGGGTGTGCGCTTGTTCGAGCGCAGCCAGCGCGAAGTCAACCTCACCGCCGCCGGCCAGGCGTTGTTGATCGAGGCGGAGCACGCCGTGCGCCAGTTCGATGCGGCGCAACTGGGCGCACAAAGGGCCGCCCGTGGCGAAAGCGGGCGTATCGAACTGGGCTACGTGGCCTCGGCCGCCTACTCGGGCATGCTCCAGCAGCACGTCACCCGCTACAGCGAAACCTGCCCTGGCGTGCGCCTGAATATCCGTGAACTGCCCATGGCCGAACTCCCCGGCATGGTCCGCGACGGCTTGCTCGACCTTGCCTACGTGCGCTCACCGATGGAGCTGCCAGACGAACTGCAAGCCATCACCTTGCACCAGGAAGGTTTCGTCCTCGCCCTGCCCGCCAGCTCGCGGATCAATGAAGTACCGCACATCCCGGCCTCGCGCCTGGCCAACGAAACCTTCATCCTGCCCGAGCAGATTTCCGGCACGCTGGAAGTGGCCGCGCAAGGTGGTTTCGTGCCCAGGCTTGGCCCACAACCCGGCAGCCTGGTGGCCGTGATTACCCTGGTCTCACTTGGGCAAGGCATTGCCGTAGTCCCGGCATCGGTGGTGCAGCGCATCAACCTGCCGCAGGTGAATTACCGGCAGATCGTCGATTGCCAGGCCAGCTCGTGGCTAAGCCTGGTCCACCGGCGCTTCGAGAAAGCGCCAGCGGTGATGGGATATGTGCAAAGCGTGATGGGCGGCACTTGATGGCCGCTCAAGCATTCTGATCTTCTGCAGCACCCAAGGCATAAAACTCATGCAGCTTGGCTTGCAGCAGTGCCTTGTCCGGCAAACGCGTTTGATACTCGGCAATCAGCGCTGGAGATAAGCTTCGATTAAGTGCGTACTCGACCACCTCGTCATCTCTGCTGGCGCATAACAACACGCCGATGGCAGGGTTTTCATGAGGCTTACGCTCATTGCGATCCAGTGCTTCCAGATAGAAATCGAGCTTGCCCAGGTACTCAGGCTCGAAGCGGCCGACTTTCAGTTCGACCGCGACCAGGCAGTTGAGGCCCCGATGGAAAAACAGCAGGTCGAGTGCAAAATCACGGCCGCCGACCTGAAGCGGGTATTGGGAACCAACGAAGCAGAAATCCCGGCCCAGCTCGATCAGGAACTGTTTGAGCCTATCCATCAGCGCACTTTGCAGATCCGCTTCGACATGGCCACCCGGTAGGCCCAGGAACTCGACCACGTAGGCATCTCGAAACACATCCATTGCTGCAGGGTAATGCTGTTTCAGATTTGCTGAGGCTTTAGCAGGGTTCGCCACACTGCGTTCGAAAAGAGAAGCTCTGAACTGCCGTTCCAGCTCACGACTGGACCATTTCTCCTGGACGGCCAAACGCAGATAGAACTCACGTTCGTCAGGCAATTTGCTCAAGGTCAGGATGGTAAGGTTATGGGTTCAAGGCAATTGTGTCAGCAGTGCTGACACTTTCTCGTCATTCCGATACGCCTCATAGAACTGCCGCATGCGGAAGAGATTGCGCTTTGTAAAGCCACGCAGCCCAGGCTGCGTCTGAGCCAGGTGTGCTGCCAGCTGGCTTACTACAGATTCCCCCCACTCAGCTCGCTCCAGCTTGCGGCTGATGTAAGCCCCCACCTGCCAGTACAAATCGATCAATTGTGTATTGACCGCCTGCACCGCACGTTGCCTAGCATTTTTAATCAACCCGAGCACTTCCTCGAACCGGTCATCCTTAACCGAAAGACAGGCGGTCGGCGCTTGTGTTTTTTGTTCAGCGCTCATGCATCGACTCCCTTTGTGAATTCGACAGGAAGTCTACCCCCAACGAGCCAGCGCCCGGTCGCCCGCGCCGCCAGACCAGTGTTTCAAAAAAACAAAGGGCACCCTCCTCGGGTGCCCTTCGCCTTACCGCATGGTGAACTCAATCACCCCATCGACCGCGCCCCCACCGGTTGCGCATGGCCGCGCGAGGTCACGATCCCCAGGAAGGAAATCACGATCGCCAGGCCCAATGTAGAGCTGACCTCCACCCGGTGCTCGGGCGTGTACATCATCACTGCCAGCGCCCCGGCAATGAAGATGATCACCGCCCAGGTAAGGTACGGGAACAGCCACATGCGGAACTTCAGCTCGGTGTTCTCGCGCTCCAGCCGGCGGCGCATGCGCAGCTGCGAAATGGCGATGACCATGTACACCAGCAGGGCGATGGCCCCGGAGCTGGCCAGCAGGAACTCGAACACGCCCTTCGGTGCGAAGTAGTTGAGCACGGCGATGGCTGCGCCGATCAGGGTGCTGCCAAACACTGCAGCGCGCGGTACGCCAACCTTGGAGGTCTTGTTGAGGAAGGCCGGGGCGTCACCGCGCTTGGCCAGCGAATACATCATCCGCGAAGCAATGTAGATCGACGAGTTCATGCAGCTGGTCACAGCCACCAGCACCACCAGGTCGACCATGAACGCCGCGTTGGGGATGTTCATGATTTCCAGCGCACGCTGGTACGAGCCCACCACCGCCAACTGCGGGTCGTTCCACGGCACCACCGAAATGATCACGAAGATCGACAGGATGTAGAAGGTGCTGATTCGCCAGATAACCGAGCGGGTGGCTTTGGCGATGTTGCGCGAAGGGTCGCTGGATTCGGACGCGGCGATGGTCACCGCCTCGGTGCCGATGAAGCTGAACATCACGGTGATGAACGCACCGACCACTGCCGACCAGCCCTTCGGCGCAAAGCCGCCGTACTCGGCCATCAGCCCGCTCAGGCCGCTGACCTCGCGGTTGGGCAGCCAGCCCATCAGTGCGGCAAAGCCCAGGCCGATGAAACCCAGAATCGCCGTAACTTTCAGGATGGCGAACCAGAACTCGAACTCACCGTACTTGGCCACGCTGAACAGGTTGGTGCAGGCCAGCAGCAGTACCGAGGCCAGGGCGAAGATCCAGCTGTCCACCTGCGGGAACCAGGCGTTCAGCACATGCCCGGCAGCCAGTGCTTCGATAGGGATTACCAGTACCCAGAACCACCAGTACAGCCAGCCGATGGTGTAGCCGGCCCAGCGGCCGATGGCCTGGTCGGCGTAGGTGGAAAACGATCCGGTATCAGGGTGTGCCACGGCCATTTCGCCGAGCATGCGCATGACCAGTACCACCAGGGTTCCGG
Source organism: Pseudomonas putida NBRC 14164 (assembly GCF_000412675.1). Classification (NCBI taxonomy): domain Bacteria; kingdom Pseudomonadati; phylum Pseudomonadota; class Gammaproteobacteria; order Pseudomonadales; family Pseudomonadaceae; genus Pseudomonas; species Pseudomonas putida. Next base: position 5,374,036 of record NC_021505.1, read on the forward strand.
CCACGAAATACGAAACTATGGTAGCTGGCCCGGCCGCCGCGATGGCGTGACCAGAGCCTACGAAAAGTCCGGCGCCGATGATGCCGGCGATGGACAGCATCGTTACATGACGAGGCTTGAAACCTTGTGCAAGGTTGCCATCAGATCCCACGGTGCTCATTGATGTTGTTCTCTTTTTGCTGACACAAGGATGGACGGGCAGGCGTAGGCGAAAATATCTCCTTTCAAATCAGTTAGTCGACAGGTTGCTCGCGCGCTGTTGTTGATCTTTGGCGCGCATCACAGAGCAACGAGTCCGTGCGGTTCGGGCTTCATTTAAGCCTCGCAGGGCTGCGGGAAATTACACGAGAACGCCCCGGAACTGTTCGATCACGACAGGGCAGTTCCATTACCGCCAGATGTCGCGAATGGCATGCCCGATCGCGCCACCGGGCCATCTGGCGCTTTTGTTTTTCATTTGGATGTGTGTTGCCAGTGCCGGCCCAGGCAATTTCAGCTACTCACAAAAAAGCCCCGATCACCCGGGGCTGTCTTTGCACTGCGGGGCCTGTAACCGCCTCAACGCACCAGGCAAGGCCGCTTGTTATCGAAGCGCCAGCCCGGAATCAGAAACTGCATCGCCACGCTGTCATCCCGCGCCCCCAACCCCATGTTGCGGTAGCAATCATGGGCCTTGGCCAACTGGTCCTCATCCAGTTCCACCCCCAGCCCCGGCCGGGGCGGTACCCGCACGTGCCCGTCCACTATGCGCAGCGGTTCACGGGTAAGGCGCTGGCCGTCCTGCCAGATCCAGTGGGTGTCGATTGCGGTGATCTCGCCCGGTGCCGCAGCCGCCACCTGGGTGAACATCGCCAGCGAAATGTCGAAGTGGTTGTTCGAATGCGAACCCCAGGTCAGCCCCCAGTCATTGCACATCTGCGCCACCCGCACCGAACCCTGCAAGGTCCAGAAGTGCGGGTCGGCCAGCGGAATATCCACTGCCTGCGACTGGATCGCATGGCCCATCTGCCGCCAGTCGGTGGCAATCATGTTGGTAGCGGTGCGCAGGCCGGTGGCACGGCGGAACTCGGCCATCACTTCACGGCCCGAGTAACCGTTCTCGGCGCCGCAGGGGTCTTCGGCATAGGCCAGCACGTGATGCTTGTCGCGACATAGGGCAATGGCCTCTTTCAGTGACCAGGCGCCGTTGGGGTCAAGCGTGATTCGCGCTTCAGGGAAGCGCTCGGCCAGCGCCGTCACGGCTTCCATCTCCTCCTCGCCACGCAGCACGCCGCCCTTGAGCTTGAAGTCGCTGAAGCCATAGCGCTGCCTGGCCGCCTCGGCCAGGCGCACCACCGCCTCGGGGGTCAGGGCCTTTTCGTGGCGCACGCGGAACCAGTCGTCATCAGCGTCGGCTTCGTTGCGGTAGGCCAGGTTGGTCTGCTGACGATCGCCGATGTAGAACAGGTAACCCAGCATCTTCACCGCATCGCGCTGCTGCCCCTCGCCTAGCAGGGCCGCCATGGGCACGTTGAGGTGCTGGCCAAGCAGGTCGAGCAGCGCCGACTCGATGGCCGTTACCGCATGCACGGTAATCCGCAGGTCGAATGTTTGCAGGCCACGGCCCGCCGAGTCACGGCTGGCGAAGGTCTGGCGCATGGCATTGAGCACGCGCTGGTAGTGGCCGACCGGCTGGCCGACTACCAGGCTGCGGGCGTCTTCCAGGGTCTGGCGAATCTGTTCACCGCCAGGCACCTCGCCCAGCCCGGTATTGCCAGCGCTGTCGCGCAGTACCACCACGTTGCGGGTGAAATACGGGCCATGGGCGCCACTGAGGTTGAGCAGCATGCTGTCATGGCCGGCCACGGGGATCACCCGCAGGTCGGTGACCACCGGGGTGCTGGTATGAACGGCGGGATTGGTCTGCATATTCATGATTGTTGTCTCGCAGTATTCAGTGGGTCTGGCCCAGGGCCGAGGGGGCCTTGAGGTCATCGGAAGGGGCGCCCTTTGGGCGAATGCGTACGAAGAAGATGGCAATGGCCGCCAGCACCGAGGTCACGGCCAGGCCATACAGCCCACCCTGGATCGAGCCGGTCTGCTGCTCCAGCAGGCCGAAGGTGGTGGGGGCAACAAAGCCCCCGAGGTTGCCGACCGAGTTGATCAGGGCGATCACTGCCGCCGCGATGCGGGCATCCAGGTAACCCTGCGGGATCGGCCAGAACAGTGACGATGCCGACTTGAAACCGATGGCCGCAAAGCACACGGCGACAAAGGCGAACACCGGGCCACCGGTGGTGGACATGAACATGCCGATGGCGGCGACCACCAGGGCACCGGCCACCCAGGCCTGCTGGAACTTCCAGCGCGCGGAGCCGGCGGCGAAGGCGTACATGGCCAGGATCGAGATCAGCCACGGGATCGAGTTGAAGAAGCCGACCTGCAGGTCGCTGAGGTCACCCATGCGCTTGATGATGCTGGGCAGCCAGAAGGTGGCAGCGTAGATGGTCAACTGGATGCAGAAGTAGATCACGCAGAACAGCACGATCTGGCGGTCCTTGAGCAGGCTCCAGGCCGAAGCCTTGACCGTACCCACGGCTTCGCGCTCATGCTGCTCGCGGTCGATGGTGGCCACCAGCGCGTCCTGCTCGGCCTGGCTCAACCACTTGGCATCGTGCGGCTTGGAGTCCAGCCAGAAAAACACGAAGAAGCACAAGGCGACCGAGGCCATGCCTTCGATGAACAGCATCCACTGCCAGCCATGCATGCCCAGGCCCTGGATCTGCATCAACGCCCCGGCCAGCGGCCCGGAAATCAGCGAAGCCAGCGCTGAACCGCTGAGGAAGATGGCAATCGCCTTGCCGCGCTCGGCGCCTGGCAGCCAGCGGGTGAAGTAGTAGATCACCCCAGGGAAGAAGCCCGCCTCGGCAACACCCAGCAGAAAGCGCAGTACGTAGAACTGGGTTTCGTTCTGCACAAAGGCCATGGCCGTGGCCACCAGCCCCCAGGTGAACATGATGCGGGTCAGCCAAAGCCGCGCCCCCACTTTTTGCAGCAGCATGTTCGAAGGCACTTCGAACAACGCGTAGCCGATGAAGAACAAGCCGGCGCCAAAGCCGTAGGCTGCAGCGCTGATGCCCAGATCGCTTTCCAGGTGCGGGCGGATGAAACCGATATTGACGCGGTCGAGGTAGTTGACGATGAACATGATGACGAACAGCGGCAGGACATGGCGCTTGACCTTGGCTACAGCACTGGCCAGGGCGTCGCCGTCATTCCGGGCAGACGGAGCGAGGATGTCGTTCACGTGCGAATCTCCCACTAATTGTTTTTGTGCGGGTCTTGGTTGTCTGACATGGCAGTGGGGATGAGCATATTCGCGACGAGGTTGTACGACAAGATCAACAGTGTCGGCAAAATGGCAAAATACAAGCTGTCACAATGCCAATATGCTGCGATCTTTCAAAAGTACAGAAGTCAAATGCCAGCTTGGAGGCATAAAAAATCAGCAAAAAATAATTTTATGGATTAACTTGTCGTACAAGTACAGCGCGAACCGGATCACACCATGGACCCCGAACACGCCCGCAAACGCGGCCACAGCCGCGCCCATGACCTGGTCTCCAGCCTGACCCAGCAGATTTTGCTGGGCACCTTCAAGCCGGGTGACAAGCTGCCCTCAGAGAACACACTGGTGCGCGAGCATGGCGTCAGCCGCACGGTGGTGCGTGAAGCCTTGTCCAAGTTGCAGGCTTCCGGGCTGGTGGAGCCGCGCCACGGTATCGGTACCTTCGTGATGGAGCGCCAGGCCCAGGCCGGGCTGCGCATCGCGGCGGAAAGCGCGGCGAATGTGCGCGACCTGCTGGAGCTGCGCATTGGCCTGGAAGGCCAGGCCGCCGCCCTGGCTGCGCTGCGCCGTGACGAGGGGCACCTGGTGCGCATGCGCCAGGCGCTGGATGACTATCAGGACCTGGCAGCCGCCGGCGACAGCTGTATCGAGCCCGACCGACGTTTCCACCTGCTGATTGCCGAGGCCACCGGCAACCTGTACTTCACCGAAATGCTGCTGCATCTGGGCAACAGCCTGATCCCGCGCAACCGCATGGCCCTGGCCGAACGCGGCGGGGCGAAGCTGGCGCGGCAGGCGTACCTGGCCAACCTGGAGCATGAGGCAGTCCTCAATGCCATCCGCCGGCAAGACCCGGACGCAGCGCGGGCGGCGGTCTGCCTGCACCTGTCCAACAGCCGCGACCGTTTGCTGCCGGACTAGAGGCCGCTGCGCAGCCCTTAGCGGGCACGCCCGCTCCCACAGGTACCGCGTATGGGCAGGGCGTGTGGGAATCCAGCCCTCACCAGGTCAGGCAGATCTTGCCGAAATGCCGGTTGCTTTCCTGGTAGCGGAACGCCTCGACGATCTGCTCCAGTTCGAAGTGCTTGTCCACCACCGGCCGCAGGCCGTTGGCATCGATCGCGCGCACCATCGCCTGCTGCTGGGCGCGGCTGCCCACCAGCACACCTTGCAGGCGAATCTGCCGCACCAGCGCCTGCACCAGCGGCAGCTGACCGGCCACGCCGGTAAGGATGCCGATCAGCGACACATGCCCACCGATGCGCGCGGCAATCATCGACTGTTCCAGCGTCGCCGGGCCACCCACCTCGATCACATGGTCGACACCACGGTTGTCGGTGAGCGCGCGCACTTTCTCGCCCCAGGCCGGGGTGCTCTTGTAGTTGATCAGGTGGTCGGCGCCCAGGGCCTTCAAGCGCTCCAGCTTGGCGTCGCTGGACGATGTGGCGATCACCGTGGCGCCAGCCAGCTTGGCAAACTGCAGGGCGAAGATCGACACACCACCGGTGCCCTGCACCAGCACCGTGTCGCCAGGCTTGAGGTGGTCGTCGCTCATCAGCGCACGCCAGGCGGTAAGGCCAGCGGTGGTCAGGGTAGCGGCTTCGGCATGGCTGAAGCCTTTGGGCGCCAGGGTGAACGCGGTGGCGCGGGCGGTCACCTGTTCGCGGGCATAGCCGTCGAGGCCGTCACCGGGCACCCGGGCAAAGCCCTCGACATTGGCCTGGCCGTCGAGCCAGTCGGGGAAGAAGGTGCTGACCACATCGTCGCCGACCTGGAACTCGCTGACGCCTTCGCCCACCGCAACCACTTCGCCGGCGCCATCGGCCATGGGGATACGCCGCTCGCTCGGGCCCCACATGCCGCTGACCACGGCAAAGTCATGGTAGTTGAGGGAGCTGGCGTGCAGGCGCACGGTGATTTCGCCGGCCTTGGGGGCCTGGGCCTCGCTGGTGCCGACCTCGACCTTGTCGTAGCCGCCGCCGGGTTGTACGTAGATGGCCTTGCTGGTCATGGGTGGGTCTCCGTATCAGAGGAAAGAATGGGGTTGAGCATAGACAGGTCCGGCCCCACAGACCTGAGACTTGCACAATACTTGTGGGAGCGGGCATGCCCGCGAAGAGGCCCGCGTTGCCGACACAAGAATCAGCCCAGCATCACCTTCAGTGCCCGGCAATCGGCCGCATGCCAATCCACCAGTTCCGGCCATGGGTTATCCGGCAGATTCACCAGCACCGTGCGTGCGCCTGCAGCACGCCCACAGTCCAGGTCAAACCGGTAATCCCCCACCATTACCAGCTCGCTTGGCGCCACGCCCCAGGCACTGGCGATCTTCAGTAGCCCGTCCGGGCTCGGCTTGGGCGCCGCTTCGTCACGCCCCAGAATGTGCTCCACCGGGAAGCAGTCTGCCAGGCCGATGGCCTCCAGCGTCACATGCGCCAGCTCGCGGGCATTGCGCGTCAGAATACCCAGCCGACACCCGCGCCCGGCCAGCTCGCGCACCAGCTCCACCGCGCCGGTGGCCGCCGTGGAGGCAACTGCCAAATCGCGTTCATGCTCCAGCAACCAGGCATGCTTGGCTGCCGATACCTCTGCGGGCAAGGCCGCCAGGTGAGTGAGGATGTCGTGCTCGGCGGGGATGTCCAACGCCACGCGAATAGCGTCGAAATCATGCACGGCCACGGTCAGGGTGCCGTCCATGTCGAACACCCAGTTGCGTACCTCGCCCAGGCTCATGCCCAGTCCTTGCGGTGGCGAATCAGGCCTTCCTGGCTCGACGATGCCACCAGTTGCCCGGCCTGGTTGAAGATGCTGCCGCGGCAGAAACCGCGGGAATTCCCGGCCCAAGGGCTGTCGGTTGCATACAGCAGCCACTCGTCGGCGCGCAGGTTGCCATGGAACCACAGCGAATGGTCGAGGCTGGCGATCTGCATGTCGCGCTGCCACACCGACTTGCCATGGGGCAGCAACGCCGTGGTCAGCAGGCCGAAGTCCGAGGCATAGGCCAGCAGGTACTTGTGCAGGGCGGGAACGTCGGGCAGGTTGCCGTCGGCGCGGAACCAGGCGTACTTCAGCGGGTCGCCAGGCTTGGGGTTGAACGGGTCGCGCTCGGTGACCGGGCGGATCTCGATCGGCTTGGCGCACAGCACTTTGTCGCGAATACGCTCGGGCAACTGGTCGGCCATGGCGCGGGCCAGCTCCACCTCGGTGGGCAGGTTTTCCGGGCCGACCACGTCAGGCATTTGCGCCTGGTGCTCGAACCCTTCCTCGTCGTACTGGAACGACGCGCTGCAGGTGAAGATGGTCTGGCCCTTCTGGATCGCCGTTACCCGCCGGGTGCTGAAGCTGCCGCCATCGCGCACGCGGTCCACCGAGTACACCACCGGCAGGCTGGCATCACCCGGGCGCAGGAAGTAGCCGTGCAACGAATGCACATGGCGGGCGTCCTCGACCGTCTGGCTGGCCGCCGACAAGGACTGGCCCAGCACTTGCCCACCGTACAGCTGGCGGAAGCCCAGGTCCTGGCTACGCCCACGGAACAGGTTCTCCTCGATGGATTCGAGGCTCAACAGGTCGACCAGGTCGTCCAACACATGACTCATTGGGGGTTCTCCTCGCAAGGCAACACGTCTCTACAGCGCTCGTTATGAAGGCAAATGATACAGGGTTTGTCATTCGCGCCGGGCATGGCCGTGCATTCAGGCGCGCAGGGTGCGCTCCCAGTGTGCGCGGTCGATGCGGTACAGCACGTGCGGGCGCAGCGGGTGGCCCTTGGCCAGGCGGGGGTGTTCGAAGCTGCCGTTCAGGTCCTGCTGCATGCCGATGGCTTGCATCACCTTCTGCGACGGCAGGTTGCTCTCGCTAGTGAACGACACCACTTCTTCCAGGCGCAATTGGGCGAAAGCACAACGCAGGCAGGTCCACGCCGCCTCACTGGCAAAGCCCAGGCCCCAGTGGCGACGTGCCAGGCGCCAGCCGATCTCCACCGCCGGGGCAAAGGGTGCCTCGAAGTTGACATTGAGCAACCCGGTCATGCCGATGAACGCGCCGCTGTCCTTGCGCTCCAGCGCCCACAGGCCAAAGCCGTACTCATTGAAATGCCCGCGCACACGGCCGATCAACGCAGCCGCCTCAACGCGCGTCAGCGGCGCCGGAAAGTAGCGCATCACCTGGGGGTCGGCACACAGCGCGGCGAACTCGCGCAAATCATCGTCATGCCATTGGCGCAGCACCAGCCGTGCGCTTTCCAGTTGGAGAATGGGGGTCATGGGGCCTGCTCCGGTTTACCGCCTTGCAGTTTACAGCGTAGGCGCGGGCGCGGGTTTCACCCAACCGGCAGCAGCCGAATGCAATTTTCACACGCCCTTCACCGGCCCCCGACAGGCCGCTTGGCAGGATGCCGCCATCCACCTCCGCGCCAGCCGCGGCACTGCCAACGGAGCAACCCATGCTATCGAGCAACACCCTGGGGCACCCTGCCATTCATGCCCGGCGCAAGCGACGCCTGTCACGCAAGGCCCTCGGTGCCGCCCTTGGCCTGTGCATGGTCGTGGCGGCGTTGACCACCTGGCTGGCGACGAGGACGCACATCGTGGACCTTGGTAACGAGCAACAACTGAGTGACAGCGGCCTGTTGCAGGACTGGGCCGACGGGGCTGTGATCGTGATGATCCGCCACGCAGAACGCTGCGACAGCGCCCCCGGGCCCTGCCTGGACGACCCCACCGGCATCACCGTGGCCGGCAGCCAGGCCGCTGGCCGCGTTGGCCAGGGGCTGCACCAACTGGGCCTGAACAACGCCGACATGCTCAGCAGCCCGAAGCTGCGCACCCGGCAAACCGCGCACTTCATCCTCGGCCAGGCGGTGGCCAGCGAGGATTGGCTGGAAGGCTGTGACAACCAGTTCGCCAGTGAAGCACTGTCACGCAAGCGCCCCGGCCACAACCTGGTGCTGGTGACCCACAACGGCTGCATCGACCACTTCGCCCGCCAGCAGAACGTTACCGGTGGCGAGCGCCAGAGTGACTATGCCAGCGCCCTGTTCGTGTCGGTGGATGGCAATGGCAAAGCACGCATCCTCGGGCGACTGAACGAACCTGACTGGCAACGGGTACTGGCCAGCGCCGCCAAGTGATGCAGGCAATCACAATTCCCTTGTAGGAGCAGCCTTGTGCTGCGAAGAGGCCATTACTGCCACAGAAACCTGTTTGTCATACCGGCCCTTTCGCAGCACAAGGCTGCTCCTACAGGCGATTGGGCAGCAAAGCGGCCCCGGCCATGGCAAGATCAGCACTGGCCCTGATTGCGACCCCATCCATGCCGTTGCCGCTGATCTACCACGAAGACTACAGCCCGGAGTTCCCCGCCGAACACCGATTCCCGATGGACAAGTTCCGCCTGCTGCATGACCACCTGGTAGACAGCGGGCTGACCACCGACCAGGCATTGCTGCGCCCGGACATCTGCCCCAACGACATCCTCGCCCTGGCCCACGACCGTGGCTACATCGAGCGCTACATGAACGGCGACCTGTCCCGCGAAGACCAGCGTCGCCTCGGCCTGCCCTGGAGCGAAGCCCTGGCCCGGCGCACGGTGCGGGCAGTGGGTGGCTCGCTGCTGACCGCCGAGATGGCGCTGCAACATGGCATCGCCTGCCACCTCGCCGGTGGCACCCACCATGCCCATTACGACCACCCCGCCGGCTTCTGCATCTTCAACGACCTGGCCGTGATCAGCCGCTACCTGCTGGAGGCTGGCCGGGTACACCGGGTACTGATCTTCGATTGCGATGTGCACCAGGGTGACGGCACCGCGCGCATCCTGCACGACACCCCCGAAGCCATAACCGTGTCGTTGCATTGTGAACAGAATTTCCCGGCCCGCAAGGCGCAGAGCGACTGGGACATTCCCCTGCCTCGTGGCATGGGCGATGCGGCCTACCTGAAGGTGGTGGACGACACCCTCAACTACCTGCTGCCGCTCTATCAACCCGACCTGGTGCTGTATGACGCCGGCGTCGATGTGCACAAGGACGACGCCCTGGGCTACCTGCAACTGACTGACGCGGGCCTGGCTGCCCGTGACGAAGCGGTGCTGCGCCATTGCCTGGGCCGTGACATCCCGGTGGTTGGCGTAATCGGCGGCGGCTACAGCAAGGACCGCGAAGCGTTGGCCAGGCGCCATGGCATCCTGCACCACAGCGCGGCACGCGTCATCGGTTGTTCACAATGACTGTGGAACCGCTTGTGGATAACCTGCGGGAAAGGCGCTGTAGCCCTTTGCACACAAGGCCTGCAGAACTCTGATCGTTTTTTGACCAGTGCCTGCATGGGCAGCGCTGCGCTAGAATGCGCATCTTTTCCACAGCCTGCTGCCCACCATGCCCGATCTAAACCCCGCCTCCCCTCCCCTCGCCGTCGTTATCGGCGGCGGCCCCGCCGGCCTCATGGCCGCCGAAGCGCTGGCCCAGGCAGGCCTGGCGGTCGAGGTGTTCGACGCCATGCCTTCGGTAGGGCGCAAGTTCCTGCTCGCGGGGGTTGGCGGCATGAACATCACCCACTCCGAGCCATACCCAGCGTTCGTTTCACGCTATGCCGAGCGCCAGGGCGAAGTCGATGCGCTGCTGCGCGACTTCGACGCCGACGCCTTGCGCCAGTGGATTCACGGCCTGGGCATCGAAACTTTCGTCGGCACCTCGGGGCGGGTGTTCCCCACCGACATGAAGGCCGCGCCATTGCTGCGCGCCTGGCTCAAGCGCCTGCGCGACAGCGGGGTAGTTATCCACACCCGCCACCGCTGGTTGGGCTGGAACGCCGACGGTGCCTTGCGGATCGCTTATCCACAGGGCGAGCGCGCGGTGAAGGCTGCAGTCGTGGTACTGGCGCTGGGTGGCGGCAGTTGGGCGCGGCTTGGTTCGGATGGCGCCTGGCAGCCATTGCTGGCCGAACGGGCTGTGGATATCTCGCCTTTGCAGCCCAGCAACTGCGGGTTTGAGGTGGAAGGCTGGAGCGCGTTGCTGAAGGACAAGTTTGCCGGCGCGCCGTTGAAGAACATTGCCCTCAGCATACCGGGCAGTGCACCGCGCAAGGGCGAGTTCATCCTCACCGCCCAAGGTGTGGAAGGCAGCCTGGTGTATGCCTGGTCGGCGCCGGTGCGCGAGGCCATCAACCGCGAAGGCCGAGGGGTATTGCTGCTCGACCTGCTGCCGGACAAGCCTGTGGACAAGATTGCCCAGGCACTGGCCAAGCCACGCGGTTCACGCTCCATGGCCAAACATCTGCACAGCCAGCTGGGCATTGATGGCGTGAAGGCGGCGCTGCTGCGCGAGCTGACCGATCAGGCGAGCTTTGCCGACCCACTGGTGCTGGCGCGGGCGATCAAGGCATTGCCGATCACATTGGTGCGTACGCGGCCACTGGATGAAGCAATCAGCAGTGCCGGCGGGGTACGCTTCGAGGGGCTGGATGAGGGGTTGATGGTCAAGGGCATGCCGGGGGTGTTCTGTGCCGGCGAGATGCTGGACTGGGAGGCGCCGACCGGGGGGTATCTGCTGACGGCTTGCTTCGCCAGCGGGTTGCGCGCCGGGCGGGCGGCGGCGGATTGGGTCACGCGGGCTTCCTGACAGATTTTTGGGGCCGCTTTGCGGCCCCAAAAATCTCAAGGCTTACGCTTACGCGGCCCACCATTGAAGCTCGGCACCTTGCGCACCGCCTTCACAGCAGGCTCCGGATCCCCACTGTCCATCCAGCGCCCCAGCCCGCGCTTGGCGCTGTTCTCTTTCGGCTTTTTGGGTTTCTTCGGCTTCTTGATCACCTGGCCACTGGCGTCGGTCATCGGCACCCGGTGATCGGGGATGAAATCCGGCTCTTCGTGACGTGGCAGCGTCTGCCGGGTAAGCACTTCGATAGCCCCCAGCAACTGCACTTCATCCGCGCACACCAGCGAAATCGCCTCGCCTTTGTTACCCGCCCGCCCGGTACGGCCGATGCGGTGCACGTAATCTTCGGCAACGATCGGCAGGTCGAGGTTGACCACCAGCGGCAGGTCGTCGATATCCAGGCCACGGGCCGCCACGTCGGTTGCCACCAGCACCTGAATCTCGCGGGCCTTGAAGCTGTCCAGCGCACGCTGGCGGGTGGCCTGCGGGCGGTCACCGTGGATGCCGTCGGCGTTCACGCCTTCGGCCAGCAAGCGCGCCACCAGCTGGTCGACACCATTACGGGTCTTGGCAAACACCAGCACCTGCGTCCAGCGCTGCTTGCGCAGCAGGTGGCAGAACAGGTCTTCCTTGCGCTTCTTGTCCACAGGTACCAGCCACTGCTTGACGCTGGTCGCGGTGGCGTTGCGCGGGCTCACTTCGATACTGATCGGGTCGTTCAGGGCCAGCCCGGCCAGCACGCGAATCTGGTCAGAGAACGTGGCGGAAAACAACAGCGTCTGGCGCTTGCGGGGTAGCGCGGCGTACACCGATTGCAGTTCTTCGGCAAAGCCCAGGTCGAGCATGCGGTCGGCTTCGTCCAGCACCAGGGTCTGCACCTGGTTGAACTTGACCGCGTTTTGCCGGAACAGATCGAGCAAGCGGCCCGGGGTGGCCACCAACAGGTCGACGCCACGGCGCAGGCGCATCATCTGCGGGTTGATGCTGACGCCGCCGTACACCGCGTAAGTGCTCAGCGGCAGGTTCTCGGCGTACTCGCGCACGTTGTTGTGCACTTGCTCGGCCAGCTCGCGCGTTGGCACCAGCACCAGCGCGCGGATCGAGTTGCTGGCCACCTTCTCGCCCTCCAGCGCCAGGCGCTGCAGCACGGGCAGGGCAAAGCCTGCGGTCTTGCCGGTGCCGGTCTGGGCTGCGGCCATCAGGTCGCGGCCGGCCAGCACGGCGGGGATGGCCTTGGCCTGCACCGGGGTCGGGGTGGTGTAGTCCAGCTGCTGCAGGGTGCGCAGCAGCGGTTCGATCAGGCCGAGTTTGGCGAAATTCATGGCAATACCGTCAGGGGGTTCAGCGAAGGCGGCAAGTTTACCGCATCACCCCGTCCTACTTGCAGATTTCGCCTTCCAGCGGCTGCGTAGGCGCAGGTGCCTTGCGCCACTGTGGCAGGCCGATCAGCACCACCGCACCGATAATCACCGCCATGGCCACGCACTCCTCTGCGCCAATCTGTTCGCCGGCAAAGACGATGCCCAGCAGCACGGCAACCGCCGGGTTGACGTAGGCATAGCTGGTGGCCGCCGCCGGGCGTACGTTCTTGAGCAGGTACATGTAGGCGCTGAACGCCAGGATCGAGCCAAAGAACACCAGATAGGCCAACGCACCCCAGCCGGCCGCGGTCGGCATCTGCGTCATACGCTCCCCAGACAGCACGCTGCCCAGCAACAGCGCCGCGCCACCCACCAGCATTTCCGCCGCGCTGGCCATCGGCCCCTGGGGCAATGGCAAGCTCTTGCTCCACACCGAGCCGAACGCCCACGACGCCGCCGCGAAAATGATCAGGGCCGCACCCATCGGGCTTGCCTGCAAGTTGGAACCCAGGTTCAGCAGGCCGATACCCACCAGCCCCAGGGCAATCCCCGCCCACTCCAGCCGCGAGTTGCGGTGCCCGAACAACAGGCCGAACAACAAGGTGAACAAGGGCACTGTCGCCACGGCCAGCGCCGCCACGCCCGATGCCACCCCGGCATGTTCGGCCACGGTCACACCACCGTTGCCACAGCTGAGCAGCAGAAAGCCGATTGCCCCTGCCGCCCGCCACTGCGCCCAGGTCGGCGCCGGCGCACCGCGCCAGCGCAGAAAACCGTACAGCAGCCCCCCAGCGATCACGAAGCGCACACCAGCCATGAGCATCGGCGGCCAGCTCTCCACGCCAATACGAATGAACAGGTACGTAGAGCCCCAGACCAGGTACAAGGCCAGGAAAGCACCAATGAGCAGCAACGGGAAGCGACGGGCGGCAGGCATGGGAAAAACTCGAAATCCGTTTACGGGTGATTCAGTTTAACGGCCTGCCTGAGTGGAGTTACGTTACAGAACGGGCTCAAATGAGCGGCACACTTTTGGTGCGCACGGCTTGGACAGTAGCCTTAGCGGAACTTGGCCAGGGTTTCACGTACCTTTGCGGCAGGCACTTTCTGCAGACGGCAAAGCAGGCCATGGGACAGTTGCTGAATACCGTGGGCCTGGCGCAGTTCGCCCACCAGGTGCTGCAGCAGGTTGGCGGCCATCTCGGCATCGGCCATGGCCCGGTGCGCGGTACCGGTGTCCGGCAAGCCGGCCCAGCGTGTGAGGGTGCCCAGCTTGTGGTTCGGTGCCATCGGCAGCAGGCGCCGCGACAACAGCAGGGAGCAGGCGAACGACTGGCTGCGGCTACGGCCGATGCGACTCAGTTCGTAGTCCCAGAACTTCTGGTCAAACGCCGCGTTGTGCGCCAGCAGCGGGGTGTCGCCGACAAACTCGGCCACTTCGTTCATCACCTTGTCCACCGGTGGTGCGCTGCGCAGCATGGCGGTGGTAATCCCGGTCAGCCCGGCGACGAAGGCCGGTACCGGCACGCCAGCGTTCATAAGGCTCTGGTAGCGCTCGACGATACGCCCGCCTTCCAGCATCACCACTGCCACTTCGGTGGCGCGGCAGCCGACGCCAGGGCTGATGCCGGTAGTTTCAAAGTCGATGACAGCAATACGTTCCATGAAGGGGCCTCAATGTTTGAGCAACAGCTTACCCTCGATGGGCACATAACGGGTGGCCGCACGGATCAGCGACAATGCGGTAAGCCCAGGCACGCCATACACCACGGCCTCTGTACCGTGGCGCTGGATCACCCGTTCCAGCAGCAGGTCGAAGTCGCCATCGCCAGAGGCCAGCACCACCTGATCGACCCGGCTGGCCGCATCGATCACATCCAGGGTAATACCCACATCCCAGTCCCCTTTGGCCGAGCCATCGCTGCGCTGGATGAAAGGCTTGAGGCGCACATCGAAACCCAGGTTGCGCAAAATCTGCTGGAACTGCTGTTGCTTGCTGTCGCCACGGTCGATGGCATAGGCCACCGCTTCGACAATTTCGCCTTCACGGCTGACGTCGGCCCACAACGCGGTGTAGTTGAAATGGCAGCCGTGGGCCTGGCGCACGGTGTAGTAGAGGTTCTGCACATCGGCGAACAGCGCGATCTTTTTCACCTGGGAACCTCATGTCTGGCCTGGAATACCGGGGGCTGCTGCGCAGCCATTCGCGGGCACGCCCGCTCCCAAAGGTGTCGTACAGGTCACCGTGGGAGCGGGCGTGCCCGCGAAGGGGCGCAAAGCGCCCCCAAAATTGCCTGCAGTATGCCAGACCTGTCAGACGTACGAATCGTCGTCCGAGAAGAACCCGCCATCGTCGCTGCCGTAATCGGTGTCGGCATAACCGCCCTGGTCACTGCCCCAACCACCGTTGTCAGCCACTTGCTGCTGCCCGCCCTGGTCGTTCCAGCCACCGCTGTCGCTGGCCGGTGCTGGCTCTTCCTTGATTACCTCGACCACTTCCTCGGGCTGTGAATTGTGGTTGAACAGGCTGCTGATGCCCTGGGCCAGCAACACACCACCGGCCACACCGGCTGCGGTCTGCATGGCCCCACCGAGGAAGCTGCTGGCACCGCCGCGCGCAGGCGCAGCGCCAAAGCCTGGCTGCTGCGGTTGCGGCTGAGCCTGCGAGAAGCCCGGTGCCGACGGCTCGCGCCAGCCACCACCGGATGCTGCAGGCGGCGCCGAAGGGCGCTGAGGCTGCACAGCCGGGGCCGCATTGCGCCCGCCCGAGCCAAAGATGCTGGACAAGAAGCCACCACCGCCGCTGCCAGGTGCGCCGGTACCGGCCTGTGCCGCCTCGGCCTGGGCGCGGGCCTGCTTCAGCTCGGCCTCCAACTGCTTGTTCTGTTCGTCGAGGCGCTTGATTGCCGCCTCCTGCACCAAAATCGCCTGGGCCATGTAGTAAGGCGCCGCCGGCTGCTGGCGCAGGTGTTGCTCGATGCACGCCTGGGCCTGCGCGTCACGCGGCTGGCTTGGGTCTTCGGCTTGCCTTATGCGGCCGAACAGGCCGTCGATCAGGGTTTGTTCTTCAGTGTTCATGGGGCGACCTCGTGGGGTAGCGGGACAACGGACAGCGTCAAAGATGGGGTGTAGCGGCACGGGATTCAATCACTGGCGCCGTGAAACTTTTTTCAGCAAGTGACAGCCCCACGCCCGCTTTGGGCTAAAGTTATGCCCCTGATTTTACTGCCATGCGATGTTGACTGATGAATCCGCTGAGCGTTCTGCGCGACTCCCTGTACTTCTTCCGCCGCCACCTGCCGAGCATTCTCCAGCTGTGCCTGCCGTTGGTGGTGCTGGAGGCCTTGCTCACCCAGCTGCTGTACCGGCAGATGGGCGACCAGGCCTCGCCGGCCTACGGCATGCTGGTCAGCCTGCTGTTCTACCCGCTGTACAGCGCGGCACTGATTCTTTACCTGCACACGCGCAGCAACGGCCAGGACATCGGCAAGCGCGACCTTTTCGCCCGCGCCCTGCAGCTATGGCCGCAACTGGCCCTGCTGATCCTGATCAGCTCGCTGCTGATCATGGCCGGCCTGGCGCTGTTCATCTTCCCGGGCGTGTGGATCATGATCAACCTGGTGTTCGCCGAGTACCTGCTGGTGCTGCGCGGCCTGCCGGTGGTGCAGGCAATGCGCGAAAGCGCACGCATGACCACCGGGCACTTCATGCGCATCATGATTTGCGTGGTGGCCGTGCTGGCACCAATCTGGCTGATCGACGGGCTGCTGCTAATGGCCTTCCCCGAGCCATCGCCGGGCATGGAGCTGGCCATGGACAGCCTCAGCGGCTTCCTGCAGTTGTTCAGCACCGTGGTGCTGTACCGCCTGTTCATGCTGCTGGAGGGCGAAGCCGGGGCGTGATGCCCAGGCCCGCGTTTCGGCCAGGCAGCACCGTAATCAGGTACCCCGAGGCTTGGCCCGCGCCGTAGCTTCGGCCACCAGAGGGTCGTCCGGCCAGTAATACCTGGTACCAAATGACTGCTCTGAAGATTGACACCCCCTGCCCCCAGGAAAACCGAGGCCCAGCTCAATCCGGGTGCGACGGTGGTTGACTGTCAATTCTAGCTCCAGTGATTGACTGAAATCACCCTTGCCAGCCATCACCATTGACGCCCCGAATCCACCCTCCCCTCCTGCCCTCTGCAGTGCATTGACACCTGTCCTCATGCGCATGGAAAGCCGGTAAAGCCAACAAGGGTGTTCAGAGCAGCTTTGCAACCTCGCAGACGTGTGTAGTCATCAGGCATCACCGAGGCCCCAAAGTAGCCTCTCCAACACAGACGATAGTCTCTACTTTCTGCAGAACCATCTCGCTATACTTCATGAAATGGCACAGTGCCGCCATGGCTTCTTCAGGCCTTGACCAGGCTCATCGACATAATAGAAGAGGCGAATTCAGCACAGCTAAAAAGTGCTGCCAGAACCCCACGCCGCTGCGACGGATGCAGCGGAGGATTTCAGAGGCTACGGCCCCTTTGGATATTTGAGTTATGGATGGCGTTACTTTCAAGCAAGCCGGTCAGTACGCAATGTGCTGTATTGAGAACCTGTCGGACGAGCTCATAACGGCTCTACGGGACAACCTGACTCGAATTTGTCATGGCGCCGACCTGGGTAGCCGCAACATGGTCATCTTCAAATATGAGGCCACCCTGAAGTCGTTCTGGGATCGCTACTCCACCAAGGATCTCAACACCCGGACTGGCATGCTCGGCGAGCTACTTGCCCACGTCATCATCCTCAAAAAACTCGACAGTTTCGATGTGGTTTCTCCATTCTTCAACATGGAAGAAAAACATATTCGAAAAGGTTTCGACCTCGTTCTCTACGAGTCCACTTCCAATGAAGTATGGATCACCGAGGTGAAATCAGGAGGTGCCGGCAAAAAGACGTCGTGCGCAGCCACCAAGGCATTACTGGCGAAAGCTCGAGACGATCTCAAGGGTCGCCTTGCTGAGGCAGAAATGAACCATTGGCTCAACGCCATGAACGCCGCCCAGAAATCCATTAATGACAAAACCCGCTACAAAGAATCTGTGCTAGAAATCCTTGGCATGGAAGGCGAAAAAGCATATGGAAACTCTGCTGTAGCCTCTGACAACAACGTTGTTTTGGTTTCAGCACTCTTCAACGATGCTACTCAAAAAGTGGAAGAAGCGACCATTTCAGGCTTCGCGGACAGCCTTTTGACTACGCCAATATTTAAAACAGTTTTGGTGCTATCCATCCAAAAAGGAACGCTTCAAAAGCTTGAGGACTTCCTTCGCACAGAGGCAGGATGCTAAATGCAAGAGTTAACCATCAAGGAATTGGCCAAGACCCGTTTCAAAGACATCTACCTAGAGCTTCTCCGTGGAAGCCAGATGTCAGATGGGGATATCGTGAAGCTTTTGGCGATTGCAGTCCTGCTACTCAACCATCAGGCGCCCGAGATCAAACGCCTTGGTTATCGAATCACGCTATTCTATGGAAACCTGACTGGCCGATATGAGCCGCTTTATGATGTAGCTGTTAACAGCGGCCTATTACCGGTTACTGCTGTGATTGGTAAGTCGTTCGAACAGGATGAGCGACTCAACAGGTCTTTCATTCAAAACATTGTGAGCAGTTACGTAGACACATTCCGTGACCAGGGTATGGTGCTGACGGAGCAGCAGGACACGCTGAGAGTCTTCGTCCAAGATGAGTACGAGAACTCTTCGGTCGTTATCGCTCCGACCTCCTACGGAAAGTCCGAGCTCATCATCAAGTCAGTAAAAGACAACCCCTCTAAGCGCATTCTCATTTTGGTGCCATCAAAGGCACTTCTAGCGCAGACAAAGAAGCGTTTGATTTACGCGGACATCCCAAAGCTGGGAAAGGTTGTCACCCACCCTGAAATGTTCTCGCCAGAGCGAAACAATCGTGCTTTTGTCCTTACACAAGAGCGCCTAAATCGCTTACTTAATGAATATAGCACCCTCAAGTTCGACATGGTTTTTGTGGACGAGGCCCACAACCTTCTCCAAGGCGATAGTCGCAATGAGCTCTTGGCCACAATGCTATGCATCCTGGGGGCCAGGAACCCTAAGACTTCATTCAAGTTCCTGACCCCTTTCCTTTGTAACGAACTCAACGTCCGAGTGCGTTACCTGGACATGACGCCCAAAGGCTTCAGGGTTGATGAATACATTAAATCCGAGCGCTTTTACACTCGGGACTTCAGAACTGGCAAAAACGACGGAAAACTCAAACTTTACGACCATTTCCTCAACCAATGGTTAGAGATAGATAGAAAGTACAAGAGCGGCTTCGATCTCATCAAGGGCGAGTCGCTGGCCAAAAACATTATCTATGGCAATACCAAAAAGAAAATTGAGCAGTTCGCACTCGAGCTCGCTGAGACGCTGCCTAACATCGAGTGCCCATTGGTTCAAACAGCTTGCGATGAGCTTGAAGATGCGTTCGACAAACGATATCGACTGATTTCTTGCCTGCGGAAAGGGGTGATGTACCACCACGGCTCCATCCCCGACACCATCCGACTGTATTTGGAAAACCTGTTCCACCAGTCCAAGGCCATGAAGTATCTGGTTTGCAACTCTACTCTGCTTGAAGGGGTAAACCTCCCTATCGAACGGCTTTTCGTCTTCGATTATTCGAAAGGTCGAGGGAACCTCACCTCATCGCAATTTAAGAACCTGGTTGGGCGTGTGAATAGGTTCAGCGAGGTGTTTGCGCCCGAAGCAGGAACCACCCTCAAAAAGCTTGAGTCGAGCATCTACTTGCTGGGCATGGATGGATACACGAACAAAAAATCTAACCTCCAGACATTTTACGAGAAAGCGGTCAACGTCTCGAAGGTTGACCAGGACAGCGTTAGCAACGTTCTCCTTGAGGCGACAACCATATTAGACGGTGAGATGAAAGACCGTCATCGTGACGCTGTATCAAGGTTGGAGAACCTTCAACCAGGCGTCGTCACGGGTCAAGATTGCAAGTACGTGAAGACGGAGGTTGGCCGATTACTAATTGCCAACAGCGTAAGCGAAATCGATGTCTTCACCTCTGAGGAGGAGATTGACAACGCCATCACCATGTCTGTTGATGCGAACGGCATAATCGACAACGCCGACCGCCTGCTACTGGAGATCAAAACCTGCTTCATCGACAAGTTCGATGACAAGCGAACATACAGCGACCTGAAGCGCCTACAGAACAAAGCGACGATTGATTTTTACGCCATGCTCCTGGACTGGAAGCTAAAAAAATATAGCGTCAAGCAAACCCTGAGATACACGCTTAAATATTGGAACGAGCTCCCTGAAAAGAAAGGCACTGACTATGTTTACGTGTCGAATTGGGGCGATACCAAATACGGCGACAGCCACTATACCTACTGGGTCAGAATTTCAACCAAGAACGATGTAGAGAAAGTCAACCTCGCCATCGTTCGCTTGAAAGAAGAAGATGACTTCTTCGACAACAAAATCTTCAAGTTTGTAGAGGTTCTAAATGGTGTAGGTGCTGTTGACCCAGGTTTTTACAAGCGGATCAAATATGGCACCACAGACGATGCGAAGATTAAGCTAATTCGAGAGGGCTACAGTCGCGGGCTGGCTGAGTTGCTGCTGGATCGATACCCACGGTACGTTCGACTCGACAACAATGGCGAAATCGAAGTCAGCTCAAGGGTCATCGGTCTCATGAGGGAAAATGAGGAGAGCGATCTGCTTATTTTTGAAGCTCAGATGAATCTGAAAGCCATTCCGGAGACATTGGCGTAACGCTGACGGGGCTTGCTGATATCAAGAGCAGCCCAATCGGTTAATGACTAGGAGTGCCCTATAAGCCTGGAGCGCTCAAAAATCAGCCCTCCCCCCACAACCGAGGCCGCTACGTAAGCGGCCTCGGGCTCTTAACGGGTTACTATGAATCATCCCTCATCAGGTACTGGACTACTGCTCGGAGCAACTCCTTGAAGAGCGCTCTTGCAGCTTGTTCTGCCAGCCACTGGCCAATCGATTTCAGTCCTTTCATCACATTACCCTTCATCGTTTTATAGGGCTTCCCACTCCGGGGTTCGGCTAATCACTATCCGTTTTCCGAACCCCGAGCGAAGGCCTGGTAAATGACGAGCCCTGAGAAACTGGGCTTCGAGGCCAGGTTTGCACGCATTCCGCATCTGAAAATAAGCTTCAGCAGCCCTGCTCTGGGCTTCACAAATGAGCACGCTGCTCCGCCTACTTACTCAGCGAATAGACCGTAAACCTTTTTCGCGAATGTGATCACAGTCGCGCCAACGCCGAGAAATTTAAGCCATTGTAGTTTTGGCTTTTCTGACGAAGCCGGACTGGCAGCCCCATAATTGATAGTAATATGGATAGACTGAGGCGGATATTTATCCGAACCTGGGCCGTTCGGGCCTTGGACATTGATTTGCATGTGAAGCCTCTTAATTTAGCTTTTGATTAGACAAAACTTAATTAAGAGAAAGTACGAAGCCTATGCCTGCGAATGCTCAACTCAGCATCATAAGCGGAGAAAGGAGAGGTCAGACTGACCTTAAGAGCTTGAAGCCAGAGGGAAACTACAACTTTAGCGTGATCAGCAAGTGCATTGAAATATTTTACGAACTGCGAACGATCAGGTTGATCCCTTAGAAAATCAAAAATATTATAGACAGAAAATGGATCTATGCTTCGCCCGATCCAATAGGCGTTTCTCTGTTCCTTGCCTCCGACAAGTACGCTTCGGCGACTATATTTCCTCCAGATAACTTCGCGAGCACGTCTGATAGCGCTCCCGTACAGATCATTCCTTCTGACGGAACAAGAAATACTCCTAACAAAGGAGGTATCCTCTTCCCTGTCAAACTCATCCCAGCTTAACATTTAACACTCCTGACTCTTGCTCAGTGAGCGTGCCCTAGTTTAAGTGACCTTTTTACTAGGCCTACTCGGTTCCTACCCGAGCATGAACGGCCTGCCTTGAGAGTAGCCGCTTCGCTTTGCCCGATCAACCTGAACCTGTCCGTACAGACCGACCGGAGGCTCGAAAAAGGTCTCTGCGGTGTCTAGGGGCTCCACAAGAAACTGCCTCGCGGCATCCGCCAAAGCCGCAATATAGCGATGCTGCGGGGGGGAATGCTCATCCCCTCCAACCGCCGACGACCTCATCGACAACCATGATCAGTGCACGGTCTCACCAAACTTGCCGCTCTTGTGCAACTGGTAGTCGATGACTGTTTGATACAGGTGATCAGCCTCAAGACGGAGCCTTTCGATCTCCTCGGCTGGTCGCCCTTCATCCACCGCCTTCTGATGAGCTCGGATGGCTTGGAGAGCCTGCTGCAAGAGCGGCTCGCCGGCCTCGGCCATGCCCAGTATCGTTCTTTTCATCGCGATCTTCCGCTAGGGCTGTGGGCCCGATGTGCCTTTACGTGCTCAAGCTCTTGATGCCAGACCACCATGAACTTCTCGAAGTCGCGTAGATACGGCCCTTCCGCCAGGCGGGTAGATCCAACGCTCGCAGCCTGGAAGCGCTGCAGCCATGGCTCGGGGATGCTGTCCTCAACGACCAGTTGAACGCCGTTGTGGAGTTTCGTGGTGATGACATCGACGACCTCCTGGGCCGTGAGCTGATCACCGCCCACGACTCCCAGCAGGGCCTGGTCAACCTTTTCGAGTTCAGCCAGCGCCGTTTCAGCGCGAGCGGTTCCAGGCCGCAGGTCGGCAAGCGCCCACAGGGCTCTGCGCCTCGCTATCTCCAGGCTCCGCAGTCGATGATCAATCGTCACATCACTTCTCCATGCCGCAGGTGGACGTCACAGGCCAAGTTCGACTTCTAACTGCGATCCCCGCAAGGCACGGGTGAGCTCGCCTCTCGGCAGTTTTGCCAGGATTCCATCGGCGAGATCATTGGCGTGCCGGGCGTACAACGTGACAACACCAGGTACAGGCTGGCGATCAGGGACGAGGGCCCCGACTCGCACCTGGGCAATTTTCAGTATATTCACGACATCTGCGGGTAGCGTGTCAGTCGACAGGTGCTCGACGGTTGGCCTTGTGGGAGGGCTCGCACCGCCCACAGATCTACAACCGTTTCCAACAGCTTTTCGGGGCCGAAATACGCCAACGCGATTTCCCACAGGCAGCCTTCCTGGGACAATTTCAGGCGGGCCCTAGTCATTGCAAAGGTTCCAACAGATGAGGCTCTTTCTCGATTGTGAGTTCACTCAGCTCAGCGCGCAGGCGAAGCTGATCTCCCTGGCTCTGGTTGGCCAGGATCGCCAGGAATTCTACGTGGAAGTGATCGACGCGTGGCGAGAAGAGGACTGCAGTGAGTTCGTGAAGGAGATCGTGCTGCGGCAGTTGTGGGGAGGTGAGTACGCCATGCCGGTCATCGTGGCCAGAGCGGCGCTCCTGCGCTTCCTGGCAACCTACGATGAAGAGCTCGAGATTGTCACTGACGCACCTGCCTACGACTGGGAGCTGTTCTGCGAGCTCGCCTATGACGATGGGAAATGGCCCCAGAACGTCAGAAATTTCCCCACCGATGCCACGACGCTGACTGCGACGAACGATGGGGAGGAATTGCCTCATCACGCCCTGCTAGACGCTAGGATCATTTCAAGCATGTTCGCAGCTAGAGCGTAAGCAGGCTGGCTCACACAGTTCTACGTGTGTGCCGCGCCACGCTATCGGTTTGTGACAACACTGAGTGTGGTTGCAATGAGCAAGAATATGCCGCTAGAGATGAAGGTAGCCTGATAACCCATGCCGTCGTACAGCATCCCGCCTGCAGTTGCACCAGCAGTGATCGCCAACTGAATAACCGCGACCATCAAACCACCACCGGCTTCTGCATTGTGCGGCAGCGCTTTGGCCAACCAAGTGAACCACCCAACAGGCGCGCAGGTCGCAACCAGCCCCCACAGCCCCAACAATGCGGCGACCGGAACCACCCAGCTACCAACCGCGATCACGGCAAATGCGGTGGCAGTCATGATCAAGGGTATGCCTATCAAAATCCTATTCAGGTTTCGGCTAACGAAGGAGCCGACAAACGTGGTGCCCACCAATCCTGCCACACCGATGATCAGGAGCAGGAGCGAGAGGGTGGGCACATCGACATGCGTGACCGTTTCCAGGAAGGGTCGCAGATATGTGAATAGTGTGAACTGACCCATGAAGAGAAACGCTACTGCAGCCATGCCGAGAGCGACTTTGCTGTCTCCCAGCAAACGCAAGGAGCCGGTGGCCGATACTTGAGTCCGCTCACTCGGCATGGCCGGGAGTGTGAATGCTTGCCAGATCAACGCCAATGCGGCCAATGGCACGACGCAAAAAAATGCCCCTCTCCAGCCAATCATGCCGCCTAGGTAGCTTCCAACTGGCGCTGCGATTGCCGTGGCCAACGCTGTACCGCCCTGCATAACGGCAATGGCCTTCGGAACGAGCGCTTCAGGTGCGATGCGCATCATTACTGCAGTGGACATCGACCAATAACCACCAATGGCAATCCCAAGCACGGCGCGCCCTACCATCAAGGTGAGATAGTTCGGAGCAAAGGCCACCATCCCACCCGAAACCAGCATGAGCACCGTTGTGGCCAGCAGGACAGGCTTGCGGTCGATCCCCTGGGTTAAGCTGGAGAGCAACAAGCTTGTGATGACAGCAAGGAAGCCGGAGATGGAAATAGCCTGGCCGGCCTGCCCCTCAGTCAATGACAAATCGGATGCAATCGGCGTGAGCAGGCTCACCGGCAAGAATTCAGATGCCACCAATGCGAAGGCACAGAGTGACATCGCCAGGACAGCGCTCCAGACCTGACGACTTGAGTGTTGAAGGGAGATTGCTGGGCTGCTCATGGCGGTTCTCGTTGCAGAGATTTCAAAAGACACATGCGCCCAGGCCTAGCTTTCAGGAGCTGGGTCTGGGAATAGCAGTAGTTACTTGAGGTTTTCTCGGAAGAAGGTGGTCAGCTTGCTGAAGGGGATCAGTTCAACGCGGTCATAGAGATCGACATGGCCTGCGCCTGGCACGATTACCAACTCCTTGGGTTCGCCGGCAAGGCGATACGCCTCCTCGCTAAACTCACGGGAATGAGCTTCTTCTCCTGCGATGAACAACATTGGACGAGGCGAGATCGTCTCGATGTCATTGAACGGATAGAAGTTCATGAACCTGACGTTACTGGTCAGAGTCGGGTGGGTCGTCAGAAGCGGCGACAACCCTTTGGGTGTGAACTCACCACGAGGTGTGCGGTAAAAGTCGTAAAACTCCCGCTCAATGGCATTAGAGCTCTCTGTTAGCTGATCCACTGTGCCACTGGTGTACTTGGTTTCGCCTCCGGCAAACTCGACATCACGCTGGGCTACTGCTTCGGCGATAGCCTTTTTGCGCTGTTCGACCGAGACGCCATGCTTGAGTCCATTGCGGTTGGCGGCCCCCATGTCGTACATGCTGACCGTGGCAATCGCTTTCATGCGTGGATCAATTTTCGCAGCACTGATGGCGAAGCTGCCGCTTCCACAGATACCCAGCACGCCAATACGGCTCCGATCAACGAACCCTTGGGCACTGAGATAGTCGACCGCCGCACTGAAGTCTTCGGCATAGATGTCCGGCGACACCAGATTGCGTGGACGCCCGTCACTTTCACCCCAGAACGACAGATCGATGGCCAGGGTCACGAAGCCCTGCTCTGCCAGCTTTTGGGCATAAAGGTTCGAGCTTTGCTCCTTTACCGCACCCATCGGGTGTCCAACGATGATTGCGGGATGCTTAGCATTCACGCTCTGTTTTTTCGGCAGATACAGATTTCCGACAGTGGTCATCTGGAACTGGTTCTTGAAGGTGACGCGCTCGAGTGAAACCTGCTCACTCTGATAGAAATTGTTGGCCCCATGGGACATATCGGCGGCTCCCGCAGTGAGTGAACTGGCCATCAAGGCAAACGTAACGAACAAAGACTTCATGCACATCTTCCTGTCTGCTCGAAATGGAAGGGATGTGAGAGGACATCGCTCCCGGACGCTAGGGTCTTCTCACCTGCCACCCATGTTCCCCGCGTGCACCAGCACACCAGTAGAGCAAACCGGTAGTTTTCTTGCCTAATTGTCCAGAGCTAGCTGACTGGGCATGGACACTTAAAGCGACGCGCGAGTAGTGTTTCGCTATACGCTGATCGGAACGCTCACCATGCCCGCAACCGCACTGCCGCCTTCACGCACGAACCCAAGGGCCACACTGTGTAGGGTCATCGGTGCCCACGCGCCCACCGCTGGAGATTTCGCGACGAGCATTGCAGGCCTAAGCGTCTATCGACGCAACGCACCAGCCCCACCGATTACGTGCATTGTCGAACCAAGCATCGTTTTGGTTGCGCAAGGGGCAAAGGAAATGGTTATCGGCGGTGACGTATTCCCATACGACACGACTCGTTTTCTGGTCACATCGCTAAACATTCCCGCCAACTCTGCGGTGACTGTGGCCAGCGAGGAAGCCCCCTGTCTTGGCTTGGTGTTCAAGCTCGATTTGCGCACACTGGCCGAATTGATCGCGCAAGATGGTCGCCCTCCTGCGAGCGGTCAGTCCTTTTACACCAGCGCTGGAGTTGGTGGACTGGGCCAGAAGCTATTGGAGAGCTTCACCCGCCTGATTGAACTGTTGGAGGAGCCCGATGCAATCCCGGTGCTTTGGCCCTTAATTCAGCGAGAGATCCATTATCGGTTGCTGCTAAGTGACCAAGCCCCTCTCCTGCGCTATATCGCCTCCGTTGGCAGCAAGGGTCATCGAATCGCAAAGGCCATCGACTGGATGAAGCTCAACTACGCCGAGCCTCTGCGGGTGGACGAGCTCGCCTCTAAGGTACAGATGGGCCTCTCCACATTCCATCATCACTTCCGGCAGCTCACCGCAATGAGTCCACTGCAGTACCAGAAATGGTTGAGGTTGAACGAAGCAAAACGCTTGATGCTCAACGAACACCTCGATGCAGCGACTGCCGCATTCAAGGTTGGCTACGAAAGTCCATCGCAGTTCAGCCGCGAGTACGGGCGCCAGTTCGGTACGCCTCCAAAACGCGATATTGCGGAACTGCGTTTAGGTGCGGAAAGGTCAGCTTCCTCCCTCCCCATCGTACCCTGATCCTCAGCCTATAAGACGTCGCCCAACCCAGGATGCAAGGAGATGCAATGAGAAGGCACACACCCCACAGGGCTTTATGTCCTATAACCGAAAAGGCCGCTGTCTATCGATGGCCTGTTTTGCAGCACCTTGGTAGGGTAAGTGGACTACTGACACTTGTTTTAGCTCACACTCCGGCCAGTGCATCTGATTTCCAAACGGCGAAATCTGGCGAAGCGAAAGCTCAACAGGAGATACCCTACATGCAGATGTCAGTAGGCGAGCGGCATTACAAAATCAGGTTGGCTGACACTGAGGCAGCTCGTGCCTTCTCCGCGTTGATACCCCTGACGCTTGAAATGGCCGATCTCAACAGTAACGAAAAGTATGTCGATCTCGCGGTATCACTCCCCAAGGATGCGAGCGTTCCAGGAACGATCAAGGCAGGGGACGTCATGCTGTATGGATCGAAGACCCTAGTAATCTTCTACAAGACATTCAATACGCCGTACTCTTACACCCTTATTGGAAACATTGAAAACCCCGACGGCCTGATGCAGATGCTTGGCAGTGACGATATCCGAGTCGATTTTTCCCAGCACTGAATGCCGGCTGGACATCTGAGATCACGCAAGCCCCTCCTCACTTCGGAGTGCTTCAAGAACAACCCTGAAACCAGCGGTTTGCTGCCGGCGCGTGGTGTAGTAAAGATGATAACCAGGGAAGAATTCCGACCAATCAGCCAATACCTCTTGAAGGGCACCGCTGCCAATATGCTCCTGAGCGTGTACATCGGTCACCTGGGCCAAACCCACCCCTGCTAGACAGGCATCCAGTATCTGCAACGAACTGTTCATGACCAGGGGCCCTTGCACCCGAACGCGAAACTCGCTGCCATCATTGGTGAATTCCCAAGGATAAAGGCCGCCGTGCGTAGGCAACCGCAGGTTGATACACCTGTGGGCCATCAACTCCTCGGGGCGGCGGGGTACTCCATACTGCTTCAAGTAGGCGGGTGAGGCTACGGTAACCATCCGCATGGGAGGCCCAATGGGCACAGCCACCATATCTGCATCGATGATGCCGCCCAGGCGTACACCCGCATCGAATCGCTCGGCAACGATGTCAGTCAGGCCGTAATCGGTCATCAACTCAATCGTGACATCCGGGTAGGACTCGATCACCGGCTGTAGTTTCGGCCATAGAACATGGCGGGCGGCGAACTCATCGGCTGTGATCCGCACCGTCCCTGAGGGGTGTTGCCCGAACTCGGTGAGGCCATTCAGGTGACCATCGATCTGATCCAATAGCGGCGCGATATCTTGAAGCAGTTTCTCCCCTGCCTCCGTTCGCGTAACACTCCTAGTGGTGCGGGTGAGGAGGCGAACACCGAGACGTTCCTCGAGCCCCCTTACTGTCTGGCTAACGGCTGAAGGTGACACACCCAATCGTGCCGCTGCCCGGGTGAAATTACTCTCCCTGGCTACGGTCACAAAGACCACCAGATCGCTCAGATTGCCTGATTTCATTGTTAAGCTCAGCTTCAAACCGATTTCTTGATTTTACTAATACTCGAATTAAAGCGCGGTCGCTACAGTTGTCTCAATCACATTTTTGGGAGGCTGAAACAATATGGCGGACAACAACCTTTCCAGCGCGGCCATGCAAGTCCACCGTGCAGGCTCGGCCAATGCGATCCAAGGGCCTGCTGAATGGTTCACGGGGCAAGTACGCATCGACCGCGTCTTCACAGCGCCTGCCCCCGCTCGAGTTGGCGTTGCAGTGGTTAACTTCGAGCCAGGTGCTCGTACCCACTGGCACACTCATCCTTTGGGCCAAGCCTTGCTGGTTACCGAGGGGGTGGGTTGGACGCAATGTGAAGATGGCCCGAAGACCGAGATTCGCGTAGGCGATCTGATCTGGTGCAACTGCGGACGCCGACACTGGCATGGCGCGACCGATACTACGGCTATGCAGCATGTCGCGATCAATGAATATATGGATGGCAAGGCCGTAGATTGGCTGGAGCCAGTGACTGACGTTGTCTTCCTGAGTGGCTCGGTGGAAAAAGGCTGAGCTGAGGTCTCGTGCTACCCAAGATCTCTGACCATGAGGGTATCCAACATGAATGCTCACCCCATTACAGCTGCGATATGCATCTCTGCTTTGCAACTCGCATCGAGCGAAGCAGCTGAAACCCCCTCACCCCGCCAACAGGAAATAACCAGAGCGGGTAAACAGGCCTCTATGGTTGGCCCCTCTCAATTCTTCACCGGTGCCGTGAGAATTGATCCGGTGTGGCCTGCGAACTCGGGTATTAGCGCCTCGGGTAGCTTCGTGACATTCGAGCCGGGGGCACGTTCCGCATGGCATACCCATCCTGCCGGCCAGCGGCTGGTGGTCACTTCGGGGGTTGGCCTGACTCAACAATGGGGAGGCCTTATCCAGGAACTTCGTCCTGGGGATGTCGTGTGGTGCCCGCCAGGCATTAAGCATTGGCATGGAGCTGCCCCCACAACGAGCATGACGCACCTGGCTGTTACAGCTACAGCTGAAGGTAATAATGTCCATTGGATGGAGAAAGTGACCGATGAACAATACAGCGGGCCGCGTGCTCAGTAAGTGGATCAATGCCGGAATAGCAACCACATTCATGATTGGACTAGGCGCTACGGAGATGGCCTTGTCTGATCCAATCGGAAAGCGCAATGTCATGAGCCACCCCATTTCATCCAAATCCAATTCCAAGGTGCTGAACGAAGCACAACAAGCGGTTGTCGTCGTAGCCGCGCTTGCTGCTGTTGGTGACGCGCCCCGTTTGAAAACTGCTCTGGATCAGGCGTTGGATTTGAAACTCACGGTCAGCGAACTGCGTGAGGTTCTCGTACAACTCTACGCCTATGCCGGCTTCCCCCGATCTCTGAACGCGCTGACGGAGCTGATGCAAGTCTTGGACTCACGTAAACAGCGCGGCATCTTTGACGATCCAGGTCGCGAACCTATCCGTCCAATACCTCAAGGTGACGCACTGCTGGCCGCTGGAACCGCTAACCAGACGAAGTTGTCGGGTTCAGCGGTTGAGGGGGCCCTGTTCGATTTTGCCCCGATAGCTAACCAATACCTCCGCACTCACCTGTTTGGTGACATATTCGAACGAGATACCTTGGATTGGAAGACGCGTGAGCTGGCCACAGTGGGAATGCTTTCCGCGCTTGCGGGAGTCGAGCCACAGCTTCAGGCGCATATGCGAATTAGCACAAATACAGGAGTCACGATTTCGCAGCTACGCCATCTCTGTCAAACCTTGAGTGACCGTGTGGACACTCAGTCCGGTGATCGAGCCGCAAATGCTCTAGAAAAACACCTGGCAAGAACTGCCAAGGGATGATTAGCCGTGGACAGATGATCAACCGTGGCGTGCTCCAGGTATCAAAAGTGCCCCACAGCTCCACGACGATCTGAAGCAGTAGCTCAGGGCCAAAGTGTTCAAGGGGAATCTTCCAAAGCTGGCGCTCCTGTTCGAGGAATAGGCGTTTGCTAGGCATAGAGGATAGTCGACCGCACGAAACTCTTTCCGTAATGCACATTCACTGGGCTCAGCCAGCAGGCCAAGCTCATCTCCCTGGCGCGGATCGCCTTGGATAGCCAAAAATCTAGGTTGCACTCCTCGATACATGGCGAGCAGAAGACTGCAGTAAGTTCATGAAGGAGCTTGCACTGCCAAAGCGCTGGGGCGGTGACTACGCCCTTACGACCATCGAGTCCAGAGCGGAGCTCCTGCGGTTCCTGGCATATGACGAAGAGCTTGAGATTGTCACAGACGCACCTGCCTACGACTGGGAGCTGTTCTGCGAGCTCGCCTATGACGATGGGAAATGGCCCCAGAACGTCAGAAATTTCCCCACCGATGCCACGACCCTGACTGCGACGAACGATGGGGAGGAATTGCCTCACCACGCCCTGCTAGACGCTAGGATCATTGCAAGCATGTTCACAGCTAGAGCGTAACCATCTCACGCTCGATGGATGGCCTGAGGTGCTCAGGCATGTTGTTGTGGACGTGCAAGTCGACCGGCACACCCAACATGGCCTGGAGCTCATCCTCGAGCTCGGCGATGTCGAACAAGGAAATCTTGCCAGCCATTGCTAGAGGGATAGTGGCGAGCAGATCGAGGTCACTCCCATCGTGGTCATCTCCTCGAACGGCGGAGCCGAAGAGCTTGGGCTCTATGAACCCATAGGTCTCGATTAGGCGCCGGATGTCCCCTTCCTTGCCTCGTATGGCGTCAGTGGGCTTCATAGCTTTCTCCTTGAACCACGGCCTGCCAATGCCAACGCATCAGCATTCGCCGAAAGGCTGGGGTTCAGTCCACGGGACAATGGCCGTCACTGGATCGGTACGGTCGACGCCGTGCAGGAAGCCTTAAATCGCTGATAGGTGGGACGCGGTCGGCCAGCGTCTCAATGGCCTTTCTCTGCCGGCCCGCCAAGGGCTCGAAGCTGATAATCAGTGACGGCTTGAAAGCGATGCTCGGCCATCAACCGCAGACGCTCCAGCTCCATCCCTTCGACGCCATCAGCCTGGGCTTGATGGTAGACCTTCAACGCTTCCACAGCCTCAATATACAGAGGGTGGTCGGGCATGAGCACCTTGCTCAGATCTCTTTTCACGACCTCTTCCCTTCACCATGGTATCTCCGATGCGGTGCCATGCCCCACTTGTCTATTAGAGTATTGCCCGCGCTAGGACAATACTCTGTGCACTGCCTGCTCATCTTGCGATTCCGTACCAAAGCTTCATATAGGCTCATCAGGGCTTATCAAATTCCATTTGCATCCGTTGCTGTCTGTGCCTTTCCCGACGCAGTTGCATCGGCCCAAAATCGTCTGGAGACATATGGAATTTCCGCATAACATCCGGGTCTTTAACCATGCCATCAAGCTCGGAGCACTCTTCATACATTTCATCCCAATGAGTCACTACACTGGCTTTGATCCTTGAAGGTGCCCGAACTGTTGCATGATCGTCCAACACAATATCGGGCAACAACAATTTTCGTAAAGCCTTGCCAGTGGCGAGCTGAGACTTACGTACCCTGCGATTGTGGCTGGCAGCCTTCAAAGCTCCCGGCAAGATGAATTTACCACTCTCCTTTTTGAGTGATTTGCTAATGGTGCGAAACTCAAAGTCACTCATATGTCGACTTAGAGGCATCTCCAACCCAACGGCCTCTAACATGTCATCTATCAACTCATCTAGACGACCCTCAAAATAACTGGCCACCTCATCAAAGCTCAACCCTGCATGCTGAATATATCCATACAACCAAAGCACAAGATAAAAAACCACTATTTGCCGCGACATACCTCTACATAGATCATTGCAAAGTGCATCCCCCAGGTGCTTGTTTTTTATGCTGTCATTAATCACATTCGCCAGCATGGACAAGTCCATGAAGTAAATATCCAATGCAAGCTGGCAAAGGGTAGAGACGAGCAGCAACCTATGGCGAAGCGTGTGAGCAGGAAAATGAATGGCAACAAGAATATGTATAATATTATATTCAAGCCTGGAGCTATCTTGGAGGAGCTGAGCGTATTTCGCCTCTATCCTACCATGCTGGTGGGCTGTTACCCCGCCTTGGGTGCAGCCAACCCAATGGTACTCACCTTCAAATTCGTTAGCGACAGCATTTGCCTCTAGAATTGATAGCATACTTAACGAAGTTTCTGCAATCAAAGCCCCATCGCGATACAGATAGATAACTATAATCGTTCCGTACTTTTCAGAATAAGTAAGCGTATGCTTAGCAACTAAATTTTCTAGCCTGACCCCCTGATGCACCCTATTGAAGTCTTCATGCATCATGATTTCAGCTGTATTAAGCATGGTGACAGAGAGAGCCTCCTTGCCTTGCTCAAGAATCCTCGAAAGCGCTTTGCACCTACGACCTAAGAACTCAATCCCCCAAACCGTGCTGTACAGATCGAGGTAGTGTGTATATTCATGTATGCAGAGATTATAAGCTTCAATTTCTTTCGGACTCAGTTTATTCTTTCGAATGCTTGGCCTAAGTGCGGAGCGAATCAAGCTTCTGTCAGAGGATGAATAAGCGTTCAATAGAATTACGCTTGTGGTGTAATCGAGGCTCCCCTGCTCATCCGGAGAACAAAGATTAAACTTAATGCCTGGTTTTAATTTCACGTCATTTCCTATGATTTTTGTTTGGCAGATGCGCTGATTATATACGCATATCCAAGCCAACTAAAAGTTCAAATAAAAATCTAATCACCCTTACGCGCGGCTGTCCCATACGATGCCATGCCAATACGGCGAACATCCAAGCAACGTGAGCCAAGGATGTATAGTCAATGAAGTATGTAAGGCTGATACGCCATGGTGAGAGCGCCGCCAACGCTGGCGAGCCTACCAGGGATCACGCAAGCACTCCTTTGACGGCAAAAGGCCTGGAGCAGGCCCAAATCCCATACGAGCTCTCCTGACCTAATCGTTGCCTCGCCATTCTGCGCGCCCAACCATCTAGGGGAAGCTGCACTAGGGGTATGCCAAGCAGCTACCTCGCTCGGAAGGCCGATTCCGATCCGTGATGATGGCACTGAGCTACACTCGAACGGCGTTGTCGAGCGTTGATAAAGCAGACGGAAAGGAGCCGAATGAATGATCACTCAAATCGACGTTAATAGTTTCGGAAGCTTCAATGGGCTGGTCTGGCGAACAGCAATGAGGGATACAGGCCGAAATGTTCAGAACTTTAAGCGACTTAATATAATTTACGGCAGCTCCTTGCTCAATTCCTGAATGACAGGCAGGGGAAAGCCTTGAGCCCACCTCGGCGTGCTCAGGCTCGATCTAATCAGTGCAGCTGTGTATTGGGGAAGCGGTCTCCGACCAAGCGGCAGAAACCCCTCAGGCTCCGGCGCCCACCATCACGGCGAAAAGTTGCCACGACGTATTTCGAGTTCATGGTCGTGATCACCCAAAACTTACCTTCCTTCTTGATAGCCACGATGTCGGAGCTCTGGATCAAGTGCCCATCGGCGAATCGGCCATGAGGCCCTTGCCGCACATGCCCAAAAACCACGCCAACGGCGCTCAGTCGATGAATGTGGACATTCACCAGAAACGCGGTGATCTCGCCTTCATACCCCTGGCCCACAGCCCGAGCGATCCGCAGCAGATCGAAATCGCTGTAGCGCTTAACGTGGAAGTCGACCGCCACCGTGTTGTCCTCTGTCATGCCTACGCCCTCCGGGGCCCTGCTGCAGCACTGGCCTGAGCCATACCACGTCGATACAGCTCTTTGACGCCGTTCAGGGAGTCCGCACCGAGACCAGGCTCATGCGTATCGACGTACACAGCACCACCCTCCACTTCCAGAATACAGACGGCCACACCAGCCTGGTTGTGTCCCATCGAAAGCGACGTGAGCTTCTCCATCTTCCAACTGCCATCCTTGTTCATCCAGGATGGGGTGACGGCTTGGACTTCCTGCACAACCAGGCTCTCGTCCTGCGCTACCAGCAGCTCAACGAGGCGCATCTCATCGTTGAGCATCTCTTCGTAGGCAACGAACCGATCCTCGTGCCGGCGCTTGAGGCTGACGTGATACCAGTGCGTGGCCAGAGACCGGGTGACTGCATGAAAGTGAGCCAGACCGTCTCCAAACATGCCTACCGGGCCAGCCTGGTCTTGCGTGCTAATGCGGAACATCGTGGATCTCATCTGGGCAAGCCCACATATGGGGCCTGCGGGTCAACATAAGCTAAATATTGTCTTCAGCGAGGCGGTCTGCTCACGACCAGGGCCAACCAGGACGTACACGGTGTTGCGCGTTTCGAACATGCACACGCCGTCGTAGGTCTTGCACAGCGTCGAGCGCACCCATCCCCCAGGTGGGAATCGGCCCTGCTCGTCATAGATGACGCAGTGGGCGTACATGAAGATCGGCTCAAGGCCCAAAGATCGCACCCTGGCCAAAGACTCAGGTGGCTCATCCACGAGGAAGAGGATCCAGTCCTCAACCAAGCAATACGGCCTGCGAGGAAAGCGCTCGGCAAGCAGTGCCTCAATTTCGGGTTGGGACAGTGACGTCCCAGCGGAAGAGACGCGCCCTTCCTGGAGCAGCTCGTGCTCTACAGAGCTATCAGTCACCAATTACCTCGGTATTCAAACGACGAGGTGATGTGCGAACGGGAACGTAGCAGCAGATCGCCGTTCGACTCACTCAAACCAATATATATGTTTGAGCGAGTCTAGGCAAACGAGGCATACCGTCTCCTTTTGCGGAGGCAGAAATGCCGCTACGCCACTCTCTCGCTGCCGTGCTCCAGTCGCTCCGAACGCAGCAAGGCCTGTCTCAGCAGGAGATCTCGGGCCTTCTTCGTCAACAAACGATCAGCGAACTGGAAGCGGCTAGCTTCACGGCCACCATCGATACCGTGAGGGATCTGGCCATTTCGCTGGGCATCAGCCCAGCTACCCTGTTCGCCATGGTCATTGCAGCGGAAAACCAACAGACGACTCACCAGGTGCTGATCGATGCAATCGTGGAAGCAGAGGCATTGGGGAGAGCCAACGAGATTATGGAACGGCGGCCTCGCGAGATTGAGCATCCGCGAGTGACTGCTGCTAGAGAGAAGTGGAAGGCGGTGCAGGCGCTGAAAAAAGACGGCCTCACCCAGGCTGAGGTGGCGCGTGCTCTGGGGTATTCGAAGGGCACTGTGTGGCGACTCTGGGAGCGAGAGCCAGGTAGCTGAGCCCTCAAGTCACGGCAACTAACGCCTGCCCTGGCGCGCTTCAGTGTCGACAGAAAGCACAGGTCTACGGTTTTTGGACGAAATGCTTCAGCCGCTCCCGCGCCTCCAGCACTTGGTCACGAATTTCTTCAGGGTCGATGGACATGCGACCTCCCGGCGTCACCCTGAGCGTCTTGAGGCTATTTACCGCCTTGATGAACTCACGCTCACGCTGCTTTTCCCACTCGGGAAGGCGGTCGGGGAACAGCCAGACGACAAGGCGGTCGAGGATAATCATGTGGTGCTCCAGTGACACGGAGTGACAGGCTACCACTCGAAGCATCCCAGACCGAATCAATGGCATCTGAATCAACCATAAGCCTCTACCCTATCATCGGTCGGAATCGTGTACCTCAAGTAGAACCTGATTGCATGAAAGATGAAAACCTGCCTCTTTAACACAGCTATATGCGCTAGTAATCCATGTTGGCGTGACGCTCCCACATATGATGCCAGCGGTCGATGAACCTTTCTAAAGCCTTATCTCCGCCCGAAATGGCGTCTCTGTAGGAACATAAGGATTTCTCATCGAACGATGGATCGATACCAGCCTCCATAAGCCGGTAGGGGCCGGCAAGCTGATCCGTGGACAACAACTTATCGACCTCGTCGAATACCGCGCAATTTAATTCATGATCGTTGACACCTACAGGCATGAAGGAAAACCTAGCACTTTTCCCATATTTGGTAATATTTCCGGGGATGGTTCCTATTGTCGGGATGTGGACGTGGAGCGCCCCTTTGTCATTTTCATATCCGCCGTGAGCGAACGGATTGCGAATCCGCTCCTTGATATCTCGCATACCCTGCAGGGTTTTACGCGCCCTTGGCGATGGATTCTCCCCTAATAATTCGTCAATTTTCTCATTCCATGTCTTGGACATGAAGGCTTTGAACCCCTCAGCGGGTAAGGGCACTCCTGTGAAGGCACGAAGTAAGTTCAACCTGTGTTCTAAAGCACTGAAATATGCGTCGACCATGGCAACCGAATAGTAGAACCCCTCCTGCTGAGCACTCATACTTCTACTGTAACCATGCATAAGCGCACTGATGATGCCCTCTGGAAATTCGCCCTCCTCCCTAGGCTTTTCCCTAGCTTTCCGGTCGGCGCGTCGAAAAGCCTTATCCGCCTTGCCACGGAAAAATTCATAGCGTGACATGAACTCAGAAAGATGATTACCGATGGTCAACTCGCCATTGGAAATCTGGTTATCTAGCATCGGCTTTATAAATTGCTCGACAAGGTTTACTGCACTTTTAAGCTGGCCCTCGATCCGCCTCCTGCTCTCATCAAGGACGGGCGAGCTACGCATGGTGAGACCAAACTTTCCAAGCTCAATCGAGAGCGGCTCACCCTTAAATGAGCCATAAACAGTCCAGCGAATCTTCTCGCCGGTGCCAGACCACCGCCATCCCAGCACGTTTCGGAGCATGAGCAAGAGCATCTCAGGCACCGGAAACTCTTCCCTAGACAGCCGTGAGCTTTCCAGCTCATAAACATCGACGCCCGGATAGTTGCTGGCAAATCCATTCAGTCTCTTGGAGAGATCTGCTCGTAGCAGTTCAAGATCATCTCTTTCCACCTCGCCGTTTTCTGACACTCTTGACCTCCTTGGTCGAATTGTATGTGGGACTCAATACACTATACCGCTAGCCTTATGGCTGAGAAGCGCAACATCCTACTTATCCCAGCGCAACGCTGATCGCACTCATGACTCTGATGGTCGTTGCCAACGAAGGCAAGACCACATTCAGAGTTTTGGATAGCACGCTGCTTGAACCCGCGCACTCGGGCAAACTGAAAGACTTGTTACTCTCGGAAACCCAAAAGCTCCACTGAATCGCCGCCGCAAAAAGGCTCAAAGCAGTTATCTGACTTCGAAGCCTCATCAGTGGTGGCCGTTGAGTTCCAGAAATGACCTATCTTGGCCATGTAGTCAAAGTGAACAGCTACTTGGTAATCGCGAGCTGCCTAGACTAAGCCGACGCTGAAGCGCAAGCGGAGCGCGCTAGACGTGAGGATGGAAGCCCGTAAGGGTCGAGACACGCAGTGGCTCGATTCACGACAGCCGCTCCCGCAGGGCACGCCCAAACCTCAAGTCTTTCTAGGCTTCGCTCTCGCAGTCGCTTCAGCAACCAATGGATCTTCAGGCCAATGATGTTTGGGGTATCTACCCTTCAAATCCTTCTTCACCTCGACATAGGTGCTGCGCCAGAAGTTGGCGAGATCCTGGGTGACCTGCACAGGCCTACGAGCCGGCGACAGAAGATGCAGAATCAGCGGCTGCCTGCCCTGGGCAATGCGAGGAGTTTCTGCCAGACCAAACAGCTCCTGCAGCCGTACTGCGAGGATTGGCGGATGCTGCGAGTAATCGATACGGATATTCGATCCGGACGGCACCTGGATCGCCTGAGGTGCCTGGGCTTCCAGCTCCTGCGGAAGCGGCCACGGCAGTAGGTTCCTGACTATCGACGACAGATCCAACTGGCTGAAGTGACTGAGCCTTGTAACTTTACCCAGGTACGGCGTGAGCCAGTCTTCGAGCGTTTCGAGGAGATTGGCATCGCTGAAATCAGGCCATTTGCTCTCTGCCTGACCATTCTGGATATCCAGCTGACGCAGCAGATCGACCCGCGCCTGCCACTGCCGTAGCTCAGGGTTCCAAGGCAGGAGCTCAATGCCCTTGCGCCTCACCAAGTTGACCAAGGCCAGCGAACGGGTTTGCTCATCAAGACTCGGCAGGGCCTTTGTCGACAAGATGAGTTGCCCAACCTTCAACTGCCGCTCAGCCTTCAGAACCCCTTCCCTTTCGTCCCAGTCGACTTCATCAACAGATCTTACAAGGTCAGCCAGCTGGTCATCGAAGAG
Source organism: Pseudomonas putida NBRC 14164 (assembly GCF_000412675.1). Lineage (NCBI taxonomy): Bacteria > Pseudomonadati > Pseudomonadota > Gammaproteobacteria > Pseudomonadales > Pseudomonadaceae > Pseudomonas > Pseudomonas putida. The sequence continues at coordinate 5,412,217 of NC_021505.1, forward strand.
GGCCGGATCGAGATCACTCGCCAGGTAGATCCGCTCTTCGCGCTGCCCTTGCCGGCTACCCAGATCCGCCACCACCAGCCATTCGTGCTTGGTGAGAGCATCGGGCTCTGAGAACACCGCGGCCCGACCGTTGGAGAGACGGTATTCGGATGCACTTGCACGCCTCTGCAGGCCGATTCGATCAGGGTAGGCGAACGACAGGAGGCACCCTACCCATCTTGGGTGATCGGGCTCACTGACAGGTCTGGAGGCGCTCCCTCGCAACAGGGATCGGTACTGCCGAGCCGACTGCTTCACCCGCTGGAGGGAACCACCACTACGACGTGAATGTTGCTCGCCTGACAAGGCACTCAGCCTGGTGTGGAGGTCAGCACCGGCTCCACGCAGGATGTCCTTCTCACCGAGCAGCGCCGCGATGTTGCACGCCAGGTCATCCAGGCCCATCGCATTGCCTTTGATGAGCATGTGAGCGATCCGTGGATGCGCTGGAAGCTCGCTCATGGCCGAGCCGTGCGGTGTGAGCTGTCCTGCATCGTCGAGTGCGCCCAGGCGCTTCAGCAGGTCTCTGGCTTGGCCGAAAGGGGCTGATGGAGGTTGGTCGAGCCAGGTCATCTCTTCCGGTTTCATTCCCCACCGGGCCAGCTGGAGTGCCAGAGCTGCGAGATCCGCCTGCAGGATCTCTGGGGTGCTGTAGCCGGCCATTTGCTCGTGCTGCGACTCCGACCATAGGCGATAGCAGACGCCTGGCTCCAGGCGCCCTGCCCGACCCGCACGCTGGGTAGCGCTGGCCTTCGAGATACGCTGCGTGTCGAGTCGGGTCATGCCACTGCGAGGATCGAACTTCGGCACTCGCTCGAGACCACTGTCCACCACCACCCTGACGCCTTCGATGGTCAAGCTGGTCTCAGCGATGTTCGTTGCCAATACGATCTTCCGGGAGCCCTTGGGTGCTGGGTCTATCGCGGCACGCTGGGCGTTCAGATCGAGGTCACCGTACAGTGGGCATACGATTACCTCTGGACGGCTGCTCAGCTGCTCCTTGAGGTCTTCTGCCACCCGCCGAATCTCTGCCTGCCCAGGGAGGAAAACCAGAACGCTTCCCGACTGTTCATTGATGGCGGTCAAGCAGGTGTCTGTGACTCGCGCATCGATTCGCTCACCCGGCTGATAGGGGCTACCCCAAGCCGTCGAGACCGGATACATCCGCCCTTCGCTGGTGACCACAGGCGCATCATTCAGCACCTTTGAAAGGCGAGCACCCTCCAATGTTGCGGACATCAGGAGCAGCTTCAGCGGGGGCTCATCACGCAGCAGTTCACGCGCACTCAGGCACAGTGCCAGTGCAAGGTCAGAGTCAAGGTTCCGAAGGTGGTACTCATCGAAGATGACCACGCCCACACCATCCAGTGCAGGGTCATCTTGGAGCCGGCGCGCCAGGATACCTTCGGTGACCACCTCGATCTGGGTTCGTAGGCCTACTTTGCTTTCGAGACGAATGCGGTAGCCGACGGTCTCACCAACCTTCTCACCCAGCTCACTCGCCAACCGCTCTGCAGCCGCCCGAGCAGCCAGGCGGCGAGGTTCGAGCATCAGGATCTTCTGGTCACCAAGCCAAGGTTGGTTCAGCAGCGCCAGGGGCACCCGAGTGGTCTTGCCCGCACCAGGTGGTGCTTCAAGGATCACTTCGTTGCGGTTGGCTAGTGCCTCTCGTAGGTCTGGCAAAGCGGCATCGATTGGTAACGAACTCATGTCTACTCCAACAACGAAGCATGCAGTATACAGAGGTTCCTGTACGCCCTTTTAGCCATCCTCGTAATGGGCTTGGTAGCCTGCTCAGGTAGGGTGTTTCTTAGCTCCAGGTTTCAACTGAGTGACGTTGCTGCGGGCATCCAACTGAAATTGTAATTCTCGCACGCGCTCTACCAGCTGAACGTTCTGGGCCATCACGTGGTGAAGCTGGCCACGGGCGATTTCAAGATCGGACAGTGCTTTGGCCGCCTTGTCATTCGCTCGCTTGACCTGCAACGCTTTTGAGGAGCTCTCGGTGCCGTAGCTTTTGCGATAAGCCTCTATATCAGCGAGTAAAGCGCGATGACTCGGTCGGTCTTTCTTTAGGTACCCACGGTCAAAGCCAGCCTCGACACTGACAACTCCAGCCGTAATTTTGGTTGGATCCAGACCCACATGTGCAGCCACATGGGGCTTACCCGCCTTCAGCCTTTCAAAAGCCTCTCTGCATTTATCTATCCCTTTGACTGTCATCGGTCAAACCTCCGCTACTGCGATAAACTTTTGGTGAAATTTTTTCAGTCTGTCGAGCTCAGTTTTGACCACCTGGTATTCACCAGAACCCGGCTCATACAAAGCAAGATCTGCCTCATCATCAGCAATAGCAGCTTCAAGCTTGTCCTTTTCGATGATGGACTCATCGCAATTCGTGCAGGGGCCAGCATCGCCCAAGAGATAGAATTCACAGTTACCTGAGTAGGTACAGGCACCCAAAATAGTCGATTTATAGGAAATCTTGCCTTCCGCAGCCAGCTTTTCGGTCTCTTTCCTGACATCGACAATATGGATGTCTCCCTGATCCAATTTTTTGCGCTGGTTTGAGATATAGGTACCTGTCCCACCAAAAATCGGGCTATCGCTGCCGAACGCATGATCCAAAAGATCGTAAGCGATGCTCATGGGAACACCAGCCTGGTACTCAAACAGGACATGGTTTTTGGGAAGGATGAAATCGTCGGCCTCTGGGTCATAATAACCAAAAATGGTTTTAAGCCTTTCAAAGTTATTGCCGTAATAGCGACTCATTTGAGTGGTCAAGTGCTTGAACTGCCTCCGAAGTGTAGGCAAAGAAATGAATCCGCTACTTCTGCCATAATAAGCTAGAGAGCGACGAAACTGATGGGTTCTGAAAGGCCAAGGTGAGCCAACCTGGAACTCCGGCTCTAGAGAAAAGTCACGCTTCGGATCGCTAGCCTGGAGCTCCAAGAAATCAGTCTCGGTGATAAGCTCAAACTGCTTAAGTCGAGCGGGCTTATTTTGACTGCCTAGCTCAGAAACACCAACTTGGGTTTGAGAATAGTTTATGATTGCAGGCGTCAGGAACAGGGGCATATCATCATAGGAAACGTGAAACAATAATGACAGCCCGCGACAAATACCTTGAGCAACTTCGACCGCACGCACGACCTCATCAGTAGCTAGCCAAGCGGCTGCCTTACGATACCCAGTAAACTTAGTAGTAGTTGAGATCACCTGGACAATCATCGAGTCGTCTCGCGTGACGCCTTCGTCATCGACCGTGGCTGCGCTTACCTCTTCATCATTAATACAACCATACGGCAGTCGCATAACCTCTTGGTCTCGCATACCTGTATAAAGATGTATAATGGTTTTGAGAATCCACTGAATCCTAATTATCGCCCCGGACAAGTTGTTCCGACCAATACAACCTAGGTCATCTTTGAGCACGGATTCTAGCTCATGAGAAATTACTGCTTGCTTAAAGTCAGGCTCATACGAAGAAATCCGAGAATCAAGGGATGCCTGCGCCTTATGGCTGCGGCCATAGAGTGGACTTTCAAAAGATTTTAGGAATGCCTCGAGCGCGTGTCGATTTTCGTAAAGAAGATTAAGCCAATCATTTGATGAGTTTAGCAACCCGAGATATATCCGCGTAGGGATGACAGGGGTCTGATTTGACTTCTTATCATCGACGCCAAATCTGAGATGGAAAACACCATGCAATTTGTAGCCCAGACGATGTTCACCGATGGCAACGATATGACCCAACATGGCCCGCGCGCCCTTCCGGTATGTTTCGCCAAAATCACTTTTAATAATCCAGTCGCTATACCCATCAAGGTACGCAGGATTAGTAAATAACTGTTGAAGACTAATGATACCAATCAATGGATTGGCCTTCTGGGCATAACAATACCTTGCAGCCATACGCAAAACAGAAAAATATTTAACTAAAGCTTCAGCACTGAGCCTGCCGAGCTTACCTGCACGCACATAAAAAAGCAGGCAAAACAGGAGATACCTTACCTCTTCAACAAGACCAGAACACTCAGCGTCGAGCTTATCAAAAATGCTACTGAACAAAATAAGACGAATTTTAGTTGCTTTAAGACGATACGGATTTAAATCCCATATATCGCCTCCATAAACGACAATGGGTGTACCTTTTACGTCCCGACAGATGACAAAATCGGGAGAAGGCCTCCAATCCGAATCAACCGGTATTTCGGATGCCGCTTCAAGAAACTCTGACTGACCATCATTAAAGTGGAGCATGCTAGCCATTAAAAATATATACCCATTTTCTCATAACGCTGGAGTCGCCGCTCCCAAAAAACGGTGAGAACTCCTAAGTCAAACACTTTCTTCCTGACCATAACTACCAAGTTGGCAGATTCCTTAGAACGTTCAGAGATAGCGTCTAAAATAAAATTAATGCGAACGACGACTTCCTTGAAAATCTTTTCTGAAAATTCGAAGTTAGGGGCATTAGACCTAACTCCTTCGATAACATAAAGAAAGCTTAGCAATTTATGAATGTCTGCCTCGTCCGCGTGAACAAGATAATGAACGCAGAACAAACAACCATATTGCGTTTTGCAATCCGGCTCTATGGACACCACCGGAATATCGCTTTGTGGATTATGAAGCGACTCACAGTGCCCGACTGCGATAGATACGCCAGGAACATTATGCGATTCCTTTATGCGTTCAGCAGCTTTCCTGAGCGCAGCCCAATACTTCTTAAGTTCTTCCTTTTGATTTGAAAGCGGGGTACCAACGTAGGAAGCAAGGTTCGTCCGCTCCGCGTGGTTCATTACCGCACTTACCAAGAGAGGCGAATGGCGCAGATAATGGAGCGTAACACTCTTGTGCTTACGCATTAACCTTGGCGGTATGTTGCCCGAACCTCTAGGCAAAAACACTCCATCGAGAACCCTATAAAATTTAGTTGAAAATACCGCTTCCAAAGGCTTTGGACTGTCAGAATCATTGTCCACATCAATTGCTTGAAAGAAAAGGTATTCCGACTCACGCCCTTTTAATACCCACTCACGAAACTTCAGATACTCACGCAAGATCTCCATACCAGGGCCACGACCGATGGGGTAGCTAACCTCCAATCCCTTAGCCCTGAGCTTGATAGCTGTCAAATCTTTTTTAAAGGGCGACCTGACCAACTCTGCAGCATCTTCGTATAGAAACTGTATCACTTCGCCTGAATTTGCACCTATCACCGCATTTAATAGGCATGCAAATGCTCTCATTGCAACAGATGCCAACCTCATCCTAAAGAGATGGTAGTCATCCGAATTCGCTTCATTGACGGCCTGGAGAGCGCCTGCAACAGCTTCCCTCACATCCTTCAGTCTCCAGTCGGGACGCTCAAGACTCAGTTCCTCAACACGCTTAATTCTACCCTCTTTATAATCGTAGGCGGAAAACTCGTGACCACCTTCAGTAAGCGGCGTAATGTACTTTCCAGTCCCAGGAAATATATGCGTATGGTAGTCAGTAGTAACAAACTTCAGCGGATATGGCGCTCCCTCGATCAAAAACCTCGAAAAGGTAAAAGCAATGACGAGAGAAATATCGACATACTTCTGGACAGCACGCTCATCTGGAGCATCCAGTCCGTCTTGACTAGGTGTCACGGAAGGCACAGCCGTAAGAACGTATTCTGCCTCTAGAGGAAACTGTAGTTCTATAGCACGTCTCAGAGCCCGTTGGTAGAGTTGACCAGTATGCGGAGACATTTTCTTGGGGCCGAGAATAGCCTCAAAAATATGGTTAGAGTACCCAACGTAACCCCGCCGCGCAGACTCAGGACTGCAAAGTACATCGGGAATGCCATTCGATTCGCACCAGACCAACCCGGATTCAAGCGACTTAAATTCCGTCTCGATTGTCTTATGGCTGGAACCTTGCAAGAAGTAGAAATCCCACAAAGCGACCAGAGCCTTGCGCCGACTAGGCATAACCGAATTAACATCTACAAGATATCCGCTTTTGGATTTCTCGCGAACAGAGTAAGCAAGCACCCCTACATCTAAAGGAGAGCGCCTATGATCTAGCTCGAGCGTAATAAGCTCAGGATGGACAATATTGTCTGCCTGCGCAATTGACGACAAGGTAGAGGGATAAGTTCTGCGAACGATCAGCTCAGTTACCATGACGCTCTACCACAACCAGATCCCGGTACGAAGACATCTTGAACAGTGAGTCTTCGTAATCTTCTTGAGCCCTCATCTTCTCAGGGATCATTTTAAATAGCTTAAGGTAGTTTTCAGTTGTTTCACGCCGTTCATGGTGAAGTCGCTCCTGAATAATTGCAATCTCATCACCAGGCAGCAGACGACAGCTTTCCAGACCTGGAATCAAGAGCTGATACAGCTGATAAGCAAAAGTGGCTCGAAGCCAATGAAAGGTGAAATCCTTAGGGAAATCTGCAGGCACAGATCTCATCAGCTTTTTCTTAAGGGTTTCAGCTACAGCACCCTGGGGACGGGTGTTAACAAAACTGTATCTGGGATCAGATCCAGCCATATAGTAGCAGTTAGCTTGCTCCGACAGAAATACGTATTCTTCCCCTGCTGGTATCACATGCAAGGCAGGATACGAAGTTTTATATCCCTGAAGAAAGCGTTGACGCCGATTTTTCGAATAAGCGCTCCGCACGAACGTGATCAAATCCTCAGCAAGCGACTTGGGCACGTGAAGCGTCTGGGGCTTATTGTTCTTGGTATCAATTCCCGTACCTGGCCCCGCCTTCAGAATGTACGTACCCTCTGGCTCAAGCTCTCCCTGAACCAGTGCTTCTACATGCTTCACCCTCAGCGTCAAAACAGTCTGCTTTCGAGCGCCTGTCATAAGAGCAAACAGGATTATCAGCCGCTCTTGGGCGCTCCAGCTGTCTGAATTGACTGCCTCAATTACGCTAACTAACTCAGTATTGGTTAACGGACGAAGGCATTCACCTTCGTCATCAACAAAGCCCTTGGGAATTATTTTACTCTTGTTGTAACGCTGTGTTTGGCTTCTCTGCTCAACAGTTACCTGTCGCGTGAAGCCATAAGCATTTTCAATGAAGATATTAATCTGCTTGACAGTATCAACACGATCAATTTCGATAGAGTGCCAATACTTCGATACAAACTTGTAGAACTGGTACACGACCCCAGTGTATTGATTGCAAACCGCCGCCCCACGCCCTTCCATTTTCATAAGATGAGCATGATACCGATAGGTTGGTCGCAAAGTTATCCTCTTCCCAGAGAAGTCGAGCCAATTGATGTTATTCTCTTCAGTAAACATCAAGTAATCTAAAAGCCGACTAGCCTTGCGTTTAGCATCGTCAGTTGGTCTGTTGTGAGCGTGCTTATCCCTTACTAAATTAATCAAAAACGAATTAGCCTCTTTCCAAGGCTCACCATTCTTATGAAACAAAAAGGGCATATTAAAAATGCTACGGGTTACTGCATCTCCAATAGACTCTCGCACTTGGAATCCGGGAATTACTCCGTCCACGCCGACTATTTCAACAGGCGTCGATCCGTCCGGCTCTAATCCGAAATAAAGGCTTCCAAAAGCCTCACTGACCTGAGGGATAACAACCAAACGCGTTGAATGTTCAGGGTTTACGAAAGCAGCCACAGCGGAGATCCAGCCAGAAAAAGACGTCAATCCTAAACGTTTCGCGATTTCAGCTCAAGGATTTTGTCAATCATTAAACGTTACACGAAACCGTCAATCAGGCAACGTTGCGTGGTAGCTTGGGGTACCGCCCTTTGAGGTCTTTCTTCACTTCGGCATAGGTCGTGCGCCAGAAGTTGGCCAGGTCCTGGGTGACCTGCACCGGTCGGCGTGCCGGCGACAGCAGGTGCAACTTGACCTGCTGCCGGCCATTGGCGATGCGCGGGGTATCGGCCAGGCCGAACAGTTCTTGCAGGCGCACGGCGAGAATCGGCGGGGTTTCGCTGTAGTCCAGGCGGATATTCGAGCCGGACGGCACGGCCAGATGCGCGGGGGCCTGTTCTTCCAGGCGTTGCGGCAGCGGCCAGGGCAGCAGGTTGCGCAGCAGCGACGGCAGGTCCAGCGCGCTGAAGTGGCTGAGCCGGGACACTTTGCCAAGGTAGGGCTGCAACCAGTCTTCCATGCTGGCGAGCAGCGCCTCGTCACCCAGGTCGGGCCATTCACTTTGCCCGTCCCTGTCCAGGTCCAGCTGGCGCAACAGTGCCACGCGCGCCTGCCACTGGCGCAGTTCCGGGGTCCATGTCAGCAGGTTCAGGCCTTTGCGCCGTACCAGGCCAAGCAGCGCATTGGCCCGCGCTTCGTCAGTCAGGCCCGCCAGTGGTTCACGGCTTAGTATCAGCTCACCGACTTTGGTTTGGCGTTCGGCACGCAGCACCTGCTCACGCTCGTCCCAGTCGAGTAGATCGACACGCTCGACCTGCTCGGCCAGCACATCATCAAGCAGCGCCGGGTCAAATTCTGCCGCAAGGTAGATGCGCTCTTCGCTCTGGCCCTGGCGGCTGCCCAGGTCGGCGATCACCAACCACGGGTGCTTCATCAACGCATCGACCTCGCCGAACAAGGCAGCACGGCCGTTGGCCAGGCGATACTCGGCGCCCCCTGCACGCCGCTGCTGCGCGACCCGGTCGGGATAGGCCAGCGCCAGCAAGGCGCCAAGCCAACGCGGATGGTCGGGGTCGGCGACGGCGGCCCCCGCCTTGCCGCGCAACAGCCCACGGTACTGGCGCGCAAGCTGCCGGGCGCGCTGCACGCCACCCTGGCCGCCACGGCTGGCCTTGCTCTCGCCGCTGACCAAGGCCAGCCGGCTGTGCAGGTCGGCACCGCCGCCACGCTGGATATCCCGCTCACCGAGCAACGCCGCCACATCACAGGCCATGGCGGCCAACCCCAGGCTCTGACCACGCAGCAACAAATGGGCGATGCGTGGGTGAGCCGGCAGCTCGGCCATGGCCTGGCCGTGATCGCTGAGGTTGTCGCGGCTGCCCGGTTTGAATGCCCCCAGGCGCGCCAGCAGGTCCTGAGCCTGGGTAAACGCTGCGCTGGGCGGTTGGTCGAGCCAGCTCAACTCATGCGGGGCGACGCCCCAGCGCGCCAGTTGCAAGGCCAGGCCTGCCAGGTCGGCCTGGAGGATTTCGGCGCTGCCATGGGCAGCCAGTTGGTCATGCTGGGCTTCGGACCACAGCCGGTAGCACACGCCCGGCTCCAGGCGGCCGGCACGGCCGGCACGCTGGGTGGCGCTGGCGCGGGAGATACGCTGGGTATCCAGCCGGGTCATGCCACTGCCAGGGTCAAAACGCGGCACCCGGGCCAGGCCTGCGTCGATCACGACGCGCACGCCGTCGATGGTCAGGCTGGTTTCGGCAATGTTGGTGGCCAGCACCACCTTGCGCTGGCCCTTGGGCGCCGGGTCGATGGCTGCACGCTGGGCATTGAGGTCAAGTTCGCCATGCAGCGGGCACAGCAGAATCTCCGGCCGCTCGCCCAGTGCTTCCTGCAGGCTCTGGTGCACCCGGCGGATTTCGGCCTGGCCCGGCAAGAACACCAGCACACTGCCCGTCTGGTCGGCCAGCGCCTGCAGCACGCTGTCCACGACGCGTGGCTCGATGAACTCGCCCGGCTGGAAGGGCCGCCCCCAGCGGATGTCCACCGGGTGCATGCGGCCCTCACTGCTGACCACCGGGGCGTCGTCCAGCAGCCGCGACAGGCGCTCGCCTTCCAGGGTTGCCGACATCAGCATGATCTTCAGCGGTGGGTCGTCACGCAGCAACGCGCGGCCGTTGAGGCTCAGCGCCAGGGCCAGGTCGGCATCCAGGCTGCGTTCGCTGAGTTTGCTGATTTGTCATCTTGTCAAAATTAACAGAAGGGCTACGCTCAGGGGATCATGCCAGTCTTCCGAAGCGAGCGTAACCTTGACAATTATCAAAAGCAGCGCCTACCTCTTGGACTACCCGTTACAGGCCATCGACGAAGACCTGGCGCTCAAGCTTCTACAAACGCCCATCAAACCTGAGAGGTACAAGCGGACTGCACTGCAGCTGTTCGACTGCCACTGTCACTGCCTAGGTGAACGCTTGTCGCTTGCCAGTCTCGATGCCACTAAGCTCCGTTGGCTTGTCGAATCCTTCTACGGACACCTGAGATCTGGTGAGTTGATCGGCCTAGCCGCAGAGCCGATCAGAATGCGTTCATTGGTTCTCGGCCAAATGATTTCAAGTTTGATCGACAAGGTCTCAGGCCTTGAGTCGGTGATGTGGTCAAGCGGGGCGCAGTCTGGCTACAACCAAACTTGGAACCAATCTAAGCACAAGATTGATCCAGAAACGGCATCGTTCTGGGGATGCTGGCCTGTGAAGGCAAAAAAAGGAAAGACAGCCTATCTTAAGCTAGTGGATATGTATGACTCCCATGGCCCTCAATTCACGTCTGAGTTCCATGAGGCCATCCGCCGAGATTGTTTGAAAATTTGCAAAGCCTCCAGCGGCATGATCAATAAATTGGCCGCTTTCATTTCCAAAGAAGCTTTTCGATTTCCCCCACAAGCCTTCAAGTCCCACGAGATGATGGAGGAATTCTTCAAAGAATTCTTCTGGCACTACCAGACTACGGAATGGGAAAGAAACGAAGATCAAAGCTCCAATATTCGCTCTTGGCGTGCCCTTCGCGTCATTATTATTCGAGCATTACTCAAACCTCAAATTTGGAGCGCAGACGAAAGCGCTATTGTTTTGCCGCCAATAAAAAGTAAGCCGGGCGCCGAACAAAATATAAAAATCAACAAGCATGGCATACAGATTAAAGACAAACTACTTACGGAAGTCCCTCTCCATGTAAGCGACATACAAGCCATCGACTTATTATATGGAGAGATAAAGTCTGATCTGCGCACCGTAGAAAAATATGGCATCTCTGAAGCCTTAAAAATCCGTAGAGCACAGCGGCGTAGACTCAGAGAGGCAAAAACAGGAGGCATCCTCAGGATCCATTATAGAGGATCACGGCACTACAACAGCTTTGAAAAAACTGGCATTCAAGGTATTTGTCACACCTTTGAAAATGAAGGGTTCTGCACTACGGATGATGCGCGCAGCAGGTACACACAGCGACTACCAGCATTAGCTGAATTCCTTGGATTGCCAACAACATTCTCTTTATTTCCTTTCCAGTGCCTCTTGACGCTTTACCATCCTGAAATCACAGCTTCATTTCTAGACGACCTAGTGATTTGGGATGGAGAGACAAGAGTTTCTTTCATTAAAACCGACAAAGGTTATGAGTTAACAGGATTCAAAGACCGACGCGGCAGCAAGCACTCGGAACAGAAAATCCTTCTATCGCCTCGAGCAGCAGCTCTCGTCCGTATCGTGGAGGAAATCACAAACCCTCTGCGTGTCTTTCTGAAAAAACAAGGCGATCCCCAATGGCAAAAACTGTTTCTCACCTCTGGTTCGAGCTTCAACTACCCCCAGGTGGCGGATAGCAACGGGTTAAACAGCAGCGCAGTGAAAAAGTATAAAGGCACGAGAGATCTTTTCATTGAGAAACTTTCACCATTTACTCATAAGCGCGGTGAAGACTTAATTGATTTCATCAAAAAACTTTGTATATCCAGGGTTCGAGCTCAGTCAGCTGTGGCCGATTACATTCAGAACCATAGCTTAACTCGACTTGCAAAAAAGCTCGGGCATGCTTCTTTCTCACAAGACTTACTTGATTCTTACCTTCCCACTGCAATCTATGATTTTTTTGCAACTCGATACGTTAGAATTTTCCAAAAAGGGATCATTTGCGAAGCAATGAGAGAAAGCAAATACTTCCTTCAGGCGACAAAATTTGAAACTATTGACCAGCTACATAGTTTCCTGAGCCGGTATACTTTGAAAGAAGTGCCTGAAAACCTCAGAACCTTGGAAGAGAATAAAATAGCCCAAGGTGAGGTTGTCGAGGTTGGTGTTTCAGTATCGACTGAAAGCATGACTGCACTACTATCAATACGCGAGGCTATTAGACAAAGCCCTAATCCTACTAGAGTTAGGGGCTTGGCAAAATACTGGGCATCAGTTTGTGATGCTGTCGAGAACTACATTCGCAAATGCCGAGACACTGACTTACACAGTCACTTGAATGCAGCGTTGAAAAGCTGTGACCCAAGCGTATTCAGGAGCATGATTCATGCAGCGCCCTGAACATCTCGCACACTTTGCTAGTTTATTCAAAAAGCGTGAACTGGTTGACTTTATGTCAGCGCCTTGGCTCGTTTCAAATTTTGATGCGCATGTGTGGAAATATAACTTCTCATTCGCGAGAGACCAAGAGCTTGACTGGAAAGTACTTATGTATGATGGGTCATGCCTCACAGACCCATGTAACGAAGAGCTTTTGAAATCCTTAAAATGTTGGATTATTGCCTCAACTCAAAATTCAGCAACTACAAACCACACTAACGGAATGCGAACGCAAGCGATAGACTTCCGCCGCACACTTACGCTCATCGACTATATTCTACAGTGCGCCGAGGAGCTGCAGCTGATTGAGCACGGACTGGCAGCGCTCACGTATGAAATCATGTGTGAAATTATTGACCAGATTGGCTCCAGTAGTTATGTTGCAGTTAGTACTTATGATTGGAACCGCCGCCTGAATGAATACTGCATCAAAACACTAGAAAACACTGACCCGACGACTATAGACGAATGCTTGTTAAACAATCCCACGCTGAGCGATATTAGCCCCATTCAGCTAGAGGATAACAAACTTGACATCCCACTCGAGATAGTCCCGAGAGTAAGGGCGGCATTATTTTTAAGCAATGTGTATCACCGCGTTCCTGTTGGGGGCCATAATGTTAGCTCCGTCAAGATTAGTGCCGAGCTATATAAGAACACGCTCGCGGGCAAAAAGCGCTTTAAGCCTACCCATCGTATTTTGGGGTTTGTTTGGCGGAAGGAAACCTTCATGCGCGAACTGGACAGTGTTCCAGTTACTAACGGCAATCGTGATCGCATGACCAAACGGGAATTAGTGCTTTACCGATCATGTTTCGTCAGCCTGCAGAAAATTATCAAACTAGGGCTTTCCCTTCCGAGCCTGGATGATCTTAGAGAGTTGGCCACATACAAGGTTGCAGGCACAACAATGGGGCGCTTCAAAAACGTTCCAACTCCAATCATATTCACTGCCATCCAGAACGGCATTGAATTTCATTATGAGTATGGCCCTAAACTACTGCAAAGCTATGTGAATATTGCCAAATACTCCGTCAAGAATAGGATAAGCATTACAAGCATTCCAGACGAGACAATTATTTCACTTCTAGAACCGTCTATAGCTCAAGCTGGCGTGAGTCAACTAGGCCTGTCAACCCGTTCCGCTGGTAACGAACCGGGGTCAGAGCTAAAAGAATCAAAAGAAATATATTTTACGAGCTTACGAAACAACAAGGGGTTACTTGAGCTTATTGCTGTCTATTTTGGAGCGGTGCAGTTGGTCGTCGGGGCTACCATGGCGAAGCGAGGTTCGGAGCTACGAGGACTCGACCCAGAAACTTGCTTGAGCGAAAAGCATGATTATCTTATTGCACCCCTGTCTAAGTCCACCCGCAGCCTTCAGGGCCGACGGTCAAGAAACGCTAGACCTATCGACCCGCTCGCATCTGAGATGATTCAAGAGATTATCCACTTTCAAAATGAACTAACCAAAATAGGTTACATCAAAGAAAAATTACCTTTATTCTCATCACCTGGCGTATTTGGCACAAGCCAATTAACACCATGCGATGTGTATTTGTATTACAAGAACATAGACCTGTTCTGCGATTATTTCCAAGTCGACACAGACAAACTCGGCCGTCGATTCTATATACGTCAACACCAGTTAAGGCGTTTCTTTGCTTTGGTGTTCCTTAACTGCGGTTACGGCGCAAGCATTGGAATTCTACAGTGGATGTTCGGCCATGCAGACCCTGAGCATATCTGGAATTACATCACTGAGGAGCTTCCAGGCAAGGAACTTCAAAATACATTATCTCAAGCCCTTAGTGAGCGCATAACAACGGGAGGAGCCACACACTATACAGATGTGATTGGGCTAATCGAGGAAACATTTAACACTCGAAATGTCTCCATCATGGATGCCGAACAGCTCACCGAGTATTTGGAGTTTCTAATCGAGGGAGGTCAATTGACCATCGAACCTCAATTTCTGGAAGATGACAATGGCTTTCGTGTCGAAATTTTTACTGTAGTGAGGAAGAGCGATGAAACGGGATGATCTGAAAGAGTCACAAACCGAATCCATTGAAAACACTAGGCGGCTTCTATTTTCGATAATAGCGATGCCATCAAAGTACCTCGAGGACGAGGTTATAATTAGTTCCCTGGTTAGCCAAACATCTTTAGCCAAGCTTTCGCTGCAAACATCCATCGAGGAGGAGAACTTTCAAATATTTTCGCTTAGCCTCAATACATTTAAGCAGCGAAGCGAAGAAAGGCTTCCTGGCGGCTTTGCAGCTATCGATAGCTTACGCAGAAGCGCAGCACAGGCTATCCATAAAGAAAAAAACAAGCCACAACCAAAAAACAATCGCAGCAGAGATGCATTGTCTCAAAAAGTGGAAGATCTCAGTATAGAACTAGATATCCAAAAACGCTCAAACTTGATATTACTACAAACGCTATCGGATGTACGAAGAAAGTTAGGCGGTATCGTCAGTCCCCCGGATGAACATACGCGCCAGATTCGAATGTCCAAAGTCCTGGAGAGAATAACGGCGATCACCAGCCTCAACCCAGAAGCTTATAAGATACCCGCGATTTCCACAGCGACGGTGGTGCCAATTAACCCCAAGGAAGGGAAAAATGACTGACAAGTTCCTGGTCGAGACAATTGATTATGTCAATCTGTTCCAACGCGTTACGCCACGCAGCGTGCGAAGCTACCAATTTTATAGATTCCCCTTTATAAGCTGGCCAAATAACGAACCCTGTCACATAGCAAATCTTTACTTGCTAGATCTATCGCGCCTGCACACGCAGATCTCTGCTGACGGGCGAAGGCCAGATAGTAAAGGTGGAACTTTAGGACAGTATGCAAGCAATATTAGCCTCCTACTTAAACGATGCTGGCTTCACGGCATTGATCCTTATCACATCGATGACAAATTTTTCGAAGACTTCATCATTGAGTTAATTGAGGAGCTAAACCCAAAAAAACCGGGAAAACCTAAAAGAAAAGATAACACCACACTCAACATCGGAAGAGAATGCTTAAAATTTCTAGCTTGGACTGGAAATTTTCATGGCGATCCGAACTTTGTTTCCGAAAGTGGAACCATCAGAATAAGCACAGAAGAAATTATTAGAAAATTCAATAACGCCCGTAGGCCCATTCTCACGAAATCCCACCATTCCTTCCCTTTACCGCATCGCGAGCATACTCGAAGCCCTATATCAAAACACAACATTGAAAAAATGGAACAAGCAATCCGTGACAATGCACGATCCAGTTTTCTGAGAGCCAGGCACTTAGCACTGATTACTCTTCTGCAGCACACAGGCGCTCGAAGAGCGGAAATTGCCTCTTTGACGCTGACCGCTTTGCGAGAAGCTCAACTCATGAAGTACCCAATGCTACGCTTAGTCACACTTAAGCGTGGCGAGATATTTGCCCGTGAAATACCTATAAACGCGATCGCATTAAACGAAGTAAAAATATATCTCGCGGAAAGACGTAAAATAGAGAAGCAACACCCGGAAAATACAAACGATTATTTATTCATCTCTGAAACAACAGGCGCTCCTATCGCGATTGAGACAGTTACCTCGATAATATTCAAAATGAGATCAGCGGCAGGAATTGAAGAACAAGCATGCGCACATATGTTTCGCCACGCATTCATCACAAATCTTTTTACGCTACTTGTAGAACGTCATAAGTTTAATAGTAAAGATGAGTTTGAAGCGGCCCTGATCAGTGACAAGGATTTTTTGAAAAAAGTCCGTGAATGGACAGGCCACAAGAGCATCGAATCTCTGAGAGAATACTTGACCACGGTCTTTGAGGGCGAGAAAGGCATAGGCGATTCAGCAGCAGGTGTGCACAGAACTACAACGCTTAGTCTTTACCAAGAGAAATCTGACGCGCTCTATAACGAGTTCAAAAACAATTTAATTACTCACCCCGAGTTCATTCGTCGAAGCGATGAGTTAATGGCGTTACGCGACTTGGAGCTTTCTAGACACGACAGAAAAACTTGATATAACCCTGTTATATTCAATTAAACTGGGAACACTAGAATTACTCCAACACAGCCCAAACTACAATTATTGAAATTACTCTAAGAGACACGATGGAAACCTTAACTTTAGCAAAAGTAGAAAAGCTGGCGATCAAATACAACCTAATCTTCGGCCCCTCCACCATTGCGTCAGGCCCTAAGACTAAAACCTATAAGCTTGCTATCAGCTTCATTCTTCTAACAGTGGTTTTCATGGGCATATCTATAGCAACCCAGGTAGCAGACTCAAATCTCACACTCCCGCTAAGCCTCATTGCCGCGATTTTTGAGCTGATCGCACTATATTTACTGGCTCGCAGGTACGAACCGCAATATCGACAGTTCATGCTCAAGAAATATGGGATTCTCGGCAACGAAACTAACTTTTCCCGTAGCAAGCTTGAAGATTATAAAACTGTGTGGCTGAAGCGTAATATCGGCGCATCCGAGGCATCGTACCTAGAAATAGTAGAGAACCTAAGCAAGGTACTCGAATTCAGCAAAGGATTTAATGAACATTCCCGTGCTCTTGGCGAGAGCATTCTCAATCACATATTCAGCATTAAGATGTTTCGCGGCTTCTTTACACTTGGTTTCATCGGAATAGCAATGAACGCCACATTCAGAATACTTGACAGCAATGCCAACCTGAAAGCTCAAGCAACCCCATACTTCCACGACCTTCCAGCCTATACACTGGCAGGCCTAGTCCTTTCAATATATTGCGCTGTTATATTTGGCATGATAGCGATGGCATGGCGAGCATCGCGAGACTTTTATCTAGAACGCCGCAAAGGGAAGTGTTCTAAGAATACACTAAACTTTTTTGTCCAAGCTCTGCTAAAACGAGCCATTCTGCCCATCTATGACGCAAGACTCCCTAACAAGGCAGCAGCTTGAATTCCGCGTCTAGGTGCCATAGGGAAAATCCGCGATCCGATGCCGGCTTTTCCTTCAGCTTCAACAGCGAACTGTTGAGAGCCCCTTCTTAACCGGTCTTGGGAGGGTGCATATTTGGAGAAATGCATAGGCGGCCTCTACGAGCCCGTATTAGCGACAATCTCATGGCATCGCCTCCAAGGCCGTCGAAGCCAGCTTCCACCTGAGGGGCCCGCCCGCTGCCCGGCTACTGGGGTTGGCTATACACGGGGACGTCAACAGCTTACTAAATCAGAGCATCAACGTCGTCCCAATCACTATCAACGCTTAACGGGTCTATCTGACGAGGTGACGGACGCTGACGTGGAGGTTCGGCACCATTCATTGACTCGACAAAGCGCTTCTCAAACTCGGCCTCGATTTCAGAGGCTGGGGCAGCCGCGATCTGCTCGAGCATCACCGAAAAGCTCTTCACACCCCTCTCCTTCAGAAAGGCCGCTACGGTGGTGAGATTCTTGAACACCCTAGGGTTACCGCGCTGGGTGTGCAGGGTGTGCGCTAGGTCGGAATGCTCAACCTGCAAGCTGTAGCCACCCGCTTGAGCCATGACTCGGACATCACACTCAGCTACCTCCAGGTGGAATTGCAGCTGCCGCTCGGTGATAGGAAAATCGGTGCCGGCCATTTCAATCCTTGGATTTCGACTTCAAAAATTAACCTTTGCAATCAAAAAGCATTTTTTGATTGAATGCAATACTCTAGAAAATACTAATAGTCCTCCGCTATAACCCTCTAGAAACCGCTAATCCCGTGGCCTAAACGTTCTTACACAAACGCGCCTATATCTAGATACAGCTGGCGACGTCCCTGTAAATTCTGCCTCATCACGGAACGGAGCCTATTGCCATGCCTAACCTAATTGCCCTTGTCGAGGCGGCTAACTCGACTAATCCACTGATTTTGGCCCTCTGCGTCGCATTGATCCTTAGCTTGGCGGTGTTGAGGAAAGGTAAATGAGTTCGCCAAAACCTGATCTCCGCTGGGCGAAAATGCCTAATCGGTGGGCTATGTCTGGTGAACTGGCTAATTTCGGCGAGCTGAATGACCAAGGGAATGTCGACCTAGTGGCGATCAACACCTCCCTTGCTGCGCTGAAGGTGTACTTGGCTATCTGCACTCGGGCGAACTACAAAACAGGGATCGCCAAGACGACGTATCCAGAGCTCTGCGACTTGGTTGGGCATTCGCGGAACGTGATTGCACGCTCGCTCGAGGTGCTTGAGAGCTTCGGGTACATTCGCCGTGATACTGGGAAGACCAGGGACGGCTCACTGATCTATGTCGAGAAATGGCTTGAGGATGAGGGGTTCGCCAAAATCCCAAAAAGCTGGCTGTACCAGGGCCGTGGGCCCAAACAAGATCAGTCGAGTGAGCACAAGGTAACGAAGCTGGTGAAGCTCAAGGCTTTTGGCTTCAACAAGCGCATTTCGCTGCAGGCGCTCAAGATCTACATCTTGCTACTAACCATGCGCAACCGCGACTATCCGAAAGGCGACGGCTTGACTGTGATCAGCTACGACAACATCGCTGACCGCACGGGTGTGGGTCGCCACGCGGTGAGTCCGGCGATCACCCTGCTTATGGAAATGAACCTGATTACGTTCCGCTCTGGCAACCATGGCGGGAACGATGCCATGGACTTTGATAGGACTAATCGCTACCTGATCAAGGGCCTCAACGTGCGTTATCAAGGGCTGACCGATGTCGCCTCTCCCCACGCGCCGGCAGCTCGAGTACCAGCCCAACCTGAGCAAACTGCCCACTAGTTAGAAAGGCCGGTGGGTTATGGCGGTGTGCAGATGCTCACTGCCGGATGAGTGGTGCGGGTTACTTCCCCTGGCGGGGAAATGCCAAAGCGGCCTTAGGGGCGCTCCAACCCGATCCTGATGCAGCCAATTCACCACTGCTCGGCTAGGCCAGTGATTGGGATCATTTTCTCAAAGACTTCTCATCGCCTTGGCTCAATCTGTAATAGCGTTTGCCATCCTTGGCCATGCACCAAGGATTAAAGAAATCACGCAGATGTGGGAGCTCAGAATCAGGGTCTTTAGCGAGCTGACGGCGTACGGCAATCCGATAGCTGCGGTGCCATGTTTGCTTGTCAAAATGCTCGCTTTCAGCGGAGGTTATGCCCCGGATCGGGGTTTTGCGACGGCTTCTGCTCATTGAGGTGTTCGGGGGCTGATGAAGCGCGCTCATGCGTGCTTGCCCTGCTCGGCAGAACTTTCCAGCCTAACACGACCTTTGAGCATCGAATATACCAATACTCCAGCGCTGAAACACGAGGAGGCACGAGCGTCCACTGGCGGTGCATGGCAGGGCTCCATGTTTCTGAACATCCGCGATTCGACGCCGGCCTTACTTTCTGCCTGAGCACCGACCTGCTATTAGCGCCCTTTCAACGATCCTGGTAGGAAGCCTGGTGGAGTAAAGGCATAGGCGGCCTCTTCGAGCCCGAAGCATCGAAATAAAATACCCGACAGCCGCGTCGCGTTTGCGCTGGCATCAGCTCCGTGAAAGCCTCAAGCCGTCATCCAAGCTTCCAGCTAGGGAGGCCTGTTGGTAGGCCTCACACCCCTTACCTGGGGAGGAGGTACTCAGCCTTCCGGCGGATGCGGATCATTGCCGTAGGAGTCTCGAGCTCGGATCTTGTTGTCCTTCCCGTGGATCAGCACCTCGCTTTTCTGATTGCGGGCAATCTCACGCGCAGCCTCAGCGGCCTCTTTCTGCGTTGGGTGATGAGAGGTGTCCCTGGTGTTGCCCTCCCCTAATACCGCCCACCCCTTATCCCGCTTTACTACGTGCTGATTTTTTCCTTTGCCTGCCATGTCCCACCTCGGTGTGTAGAGAATGTACTTGAAGCCTAGCAAGCGAAACGGAAAGCACAAGATGTACGCAAAAGTACAAATTGAAACACATCATATTGTGCTTGGCTGGAGCGCATGCGGTGCAGACGCCAGGCCTTTCGCAAAATGGTGGCAAGCTACTAGCCTATAGAAGCTAGGGATGAACACGGAGAGGCTAACGGAGCCAACTGTTCGTTCGTCTCACTACAGCCCGCATACGAATTCCGCGCCTATGACGGCGTCCCATGGTTGTCACAAGGACAAGACACACATGAGCTCGATCAAGGAATACTACTTCGAGAAGCAGCAGGAAAATTGCATTGCATGGATTCGGGAACAGTATGGAATCGAGATAGATCCTGATGAGCCCCCCGAAGCGTGGGAGGATCTGGCCGGCGAGTACTCCGCCATGCTTGAGGCTGAGGAAGCCGAGTACCAATGGCTGAATCGGCATACCCACAGTGAGTTTTTCCTGCAATTCGCGAACGAGCTCGCGACGGCTTCCAGCTTGCTAAATGTAGGCACCTCCGCCGTCCACACCGATACCCTCAACAAGCTCGTCTACGCCCATATCATCACACTCATGGAGGCGTTGATCAGCTCGGTTGTGCGCCACTTGATCGTGAAGGATGCTCGGCTGCTGACCAACCTGGTCGCCGGGTATGGAAAGCTGAGCGCGAAGACCATCACCCTCAAGGAAATCGCAGAGCAACCTAAGGTAATGGAAAGCATCGCTCAACAGGCCCTGTCTGAGCTGACGTTTCACAATGTCGCCACGATCAAGCAGATCCTGGATGCAATGTTCGCCGAGCACATGGACGGCTTGAAGATTGCCCCAATCGCACGTATCTGCAGCAAGCGTCATGACATAGTCCATCGCAACGGCAAGACTGTAAGAGACGAACCGATTGACCTCACTGTGGAAGAGGTTCGTAACGCGATGCTCGTCGTTCGAGCTTTTGCTGACGACCTACAGAACAGGATCAACAAGGCACTTGATGAGGGATCTGCGCTTTGAAGGACAGGATGCCCTCACCTGATATGGCTTGCCATTGGATGCTGCGAGGGGGTAGTCGTCGAAAAAGGATTTTCCACCCCGTCCTGCCGGAAGCCCCTTCGGGAGAAACGATCAAGCAAGGGCGAGTTATGGCGATGGGATGGACGTAGGAGAAAGGCCCGGGAGTGACAATCGCACGGGCCTTGGTGACTATCGGCGGTGATAGATGACTCGGGACTCGCCCAGAAGGTCATCCACGTCGACCAGCGGAACAGACGAGCGAACGCGACCAGAACTTGTCTGGCTGCGTCCTGTGGAAATCTGGGATCTGGTCAGGTAACCATCCCCTTCCTTCCTGCCTGTAGGCTTACCACTCTGATGACATGAGGATTTCATGAATCCGCTCCGGGGTTACATTGTCTTCGCAGAGCTTGGGCTTCTTGCGATATGCGCCACCAGCCGTCTTTTTCGAGGCGACACACTGGCCATTATCGGCCACCTCTACCAAAAGCGATGTTCCATCCGACGAAATGCTTTCCCAGCGCTGGGCGTTCCCGTCTGTGGAAAACCGCCAATCCAGACCCAAATCCTCGATTGACGACAACTCATTCAGTAGCTCCATCACTGATTGATACCGCTTGTCAGGGTCGAACTTCAAGCACTTCTTGATAATGGTCTTCAGCTTTTTCGGGACATGGCGCGGCAGCTGAGTGAGGTCTGGATAGGTTTCTGTGCGCTGTGCACGAATAAGCTCGGCACCAAGCTTGTAGGAATCTCGCTGTCGCTGCAGGGATTCTAATCCCACAAGCAGGCGGTACAACGTCAGCCCGACTTGATAGATGTCTGCGCTGTTGTTGAAGTCCCGGGTAGCCGAGCTCTCGGGCGGAAGATGGAGACGGTAGGTGGCTTCGGGGGTAGCGAAGCCATCGTCATCCATATTCTTGGCGAACCCAAAATCTGACAGGAGTGCTTCATCTGTGTCAGAGATCAGGATGTTGTCAGGCTTGATGTCGAAATGGAGCAGCCCCTTGGAGTGAATGTTGTTGAGGCCGCTCAGGAATTGAATGGAGTAGCGTATGAGCTGTCTGCAGGTCAGCCCTTCCGCCTCTACTACCTGGTGAAGGGATCCTCTGCTGTAATACGGCATGGCGATGTATATGTTTTGAGCATCCTTACAGGCGTAAAGCACCTGCACGACATTGGGGTGCACGCTCTTGTAAAGCAGCTGAGCCTCGAGCAGGAAACGCTCTTCGTTGAAACCATCAGTCTTGACTTGCTTCACAACCAGTTCGGCATCCAGATGTTCATCATGGACGACGTAGACCTCGGAGTTCTCACCATGCTCGCCGATTCGTTGCTTTTTCTGGAACGAAACCTGGGCCGTTTGGTACGGAATCATCATCGGGTGGCTCCTACCGCAACGAGGATTGCCTCTCGGACAGCTTGAGCCTTGCCAGCTGGCCACCCATCCACGTCGTCAAGATCAGTGTCGCACTTCACGATCGAAGCAAACTCCGCTGCGGTGATGCCGAGGCGCGCGCTGATGCTTGTCTTGCGTCCAACAAAGTAGCTTTTGATGCTGCTGCTTGCGAACGACTCCATGAACACGGCCTCCAGGTAGAGCCGATCAGCATCCTGGTTCTGAGAGTTGCCTTCTGCGACTCGGATGCCAGCTACATCAACCTCATACTCTCGAAGGATGTCGAGGATGCTGTGACGAGCAAACTTGAGTTGCTCTGGCTTGTTCAGGATCTGGGGGATGATCAACGATTCGACGTTCAAGATTTGCTTCGCTTCATCGTCGTAGATGACGAACGTCGCCTTTTTAGGCTCAGCGCGTATTCCGAGTGATCGCATGGCTTTCCCTGCGTGAAGAGGTGTCGGTTGTGGTTCGAACACTAGCACCGCTGGCCAGTAGCGACCATACGTCGATGGAATCCTCCCAGATGACGGTCGACAGTCTCTTCAAGCCCGTAGCCTCGCATGCGTCCTCTATTGAGTGGGCGCCATCTATGCCGCCTTAACCGTACGTGCAAAGCCCCCTTGGACTCGCCCTCAAAAGGATTGCGGAGCCACCTAACGCTACATAGGCAACGCGAAGATCTGGAATGAAATCGACCCTGATTTAGTGGCCTATAGCCATTACCAGGTGCTATAACCTCGTATTGGTCAGGCCTCCGGTGGTGGGGCCTTTTGTAGGCAAATGATCTGCAGACGACTCTGCGCCAAGGACGATGATGGAACCCGTAATCTATACCAACCGCTTCAACAGCTACCTGAGAAAGCTGAACAACATCGGTCAGAAAAAAATCGTACAGGCCGTTCGTGCGGCGATGACCGAAGCAGGTACGAACGGCTCGATCGAATCCTTACCTAGGACGAAGCATGGTGAGACCCGGTTGAAGAACGTCGAGAAATTTGATCTGCCGGACGCTTACAGACTCGTCGTTCAGCTGGTTGACGGTGTAAAGAAATCACGGGCATTCCTTTTCGTAGGCGCCCACGATGAGGCAGAAAGATGGCTCGACAGCCATCGAAACTACACCTGGGTGAAAAGCCCTACCGACGGCACGTTGAATTTCCTCCCGGTCACCTACGATGAGCTGCGTCACATCCCTGCCGACAGGCTCGATCTGGATAGCCCTGAAATCGACTTACTTTCCCCTCTGCTCCGCTACGTGCCTGAGACAGATTGGTCTAGGCTGCCCTGTACAGACGCTCAGAAAGAACTCGCAAAAAAGGTAACTGGCGAGCAGTACGAACAGGATGCTGCTGGCATCTTGGAAAAGCTAGATGCCCTCGGTGACTACGAGTCTGCAAGCCTGCTGTTTGACCTGTTGGTGCTGAGCCATGGCAAAGAGTGGGCTGAGGTCAACCAGCGCATGGGTATCCAGGGCCGCCCAGAGGCAATCGCCGACGAGAGCCTTCTGAATGAAATGCAGTCGATCATCAATGCCGAGCATTTTGTCACGTTCGATGATGCGGGCCTTCTAGACGATTTCTTCAGTAAGAAAACCTTCTCTGAGTGGATGCTGTTCCTCCATCCAGAACAGAAAAAAATCGCTCAACGCGAGTACCGTGGCCCTGCACGGCTACGTGGCGTTTCAGGTAGCGGCAAGACCTCGGTACTGGTTCACCGCGCGCGTTTCCTGGCGAAAAAATACAACCAGCCCGTGCTGCTGGTCACCTTAACTCAGAGCATGAGCAGCCTTCTTCAAAGGCTAGTTGAAGACCTGTGCGGGCATGAGCGTCATCTCATCCATACCAAAACGATGAACTCGCTCGCACGAGACGTCAGCAGTGATTTGCACGGTCGCGCACAGTTATCACCCGAGGTGCAGTACCAACTCCTGAGCACCTGCATCATCAACCTCAAAAGCGATCCTGGCTTCGCTAAGACACCGATGGCCTCGATGTCCGATCAAGAGCTTCGAAGCTTCCTCAAGGAAGAGTTCGATTATGTGCGAGGTCGCCTATGCCCTACCGACTTCAAGGCTTACCTAGACTCGTCCGTATTCCATCGCCGTGGCCGGTCTATTCCCCTCAATAAAGCCTCGCGTGAATTGATGGTACGGGCTGTTGAGACATACGTTGGTGGTGTAGAGGGCAACGGACTCATCGACCACGAACTGATCGTATCTCAAGCGATTGGCGCGCTAAACAATACGAACGATCGAAAAGGCCAGTTCCGCTGCATCCTTATCGATGAGGTTCAGGATCTGACTGAGCTGGACGTCGTGTTGTTGAGCAAGCTGACAACTCCAGCTAGTGCGCGATTGGCTGACGTTGAAAACGGTTTGTTCCTAGCCGGAGACGGTGCTCAGAGCATCTATAAGCGCGGGTTTGCGCTCAAGCGGGCGGGCATCGACGTTATCGGGCGAAGCGTTAGCCTCAAGAAAAACTACAGAAACACCCACGAAATTCTGACTGCCGCGTTCAATCTAGTGTCGCAATTTGAGTTCTCCGACACTGATGAAGACGAAGTTCAAAAGCCTTCACTGCCCGATTTTGCTAAACGCCACGGCGAGCGTCCATTGCTGCTGCGGTGTGCCAACACTCATGATGAAGTCGAGGCCGTATCACGTCAGGTGTATGCGCTGCTCGCCATGGGGCAAACCGCAGGGCAGATCTGCGTGATCGCCCCTCAGAAATCTCTTCGCGAGGAAGTTCGAGCGGCACTGGAAGCCAAAGGCATTTCAAGCGCAGAGCTGAAGCAAGATGTTCATTACGAAAGCGACAATGTGAAGATCAGTACGATCGAATCGGCCAAAGGCCATGAGTTCGCAACCGTCCTGATTATGGGGTTGGTGGAAGGTGTTTTGCCACAGTCAAACATTCAGCCTCATGAGCTCGCTCGTGAAGCCTCAAGGCTTTACGTGGCTATGACTCGTGCTCGAGAGTCGCTCTTCATGACCTACAGCCCAAACGCGAGTTACCCTGCGTCTCGATTCATCCAAGCCATCGTTAAAGACTGCAACGAAGCCCGGTATCGCCAAGGTGAAATCCTCCCAGTGGAGGCCTGACCATGTAGCTTTTCGCCTCCACATTCGGGTTAGCAACCTGAATTGAAATCGCACTGCAGGGGCTGCCCTGCAGTGCGATTCCCCTCAGTCTCGGACTGTCCGACGCCTCACAACCGTCCTTTTCAAAATTCTATTGTTGATTTTTCCCTTGGGTTGAATTGGAGCATGTGAGAGTCAGAAAATGGAACGGCCGGATTTCGCAAGCGGGCCTAGCCACACGCCGACGTTGATTGGCCCATAGGCGGCCACTTCGTGCCCGAAGCAGCGAAATTTACGCATCATGGAGACACCAACATCGTCAATCCACCTTCATTTGCCGCCCTAACCAGAGGCTTGTTCATTAGTCCTTGCGCCGCTTTGCAGAACATTCCCTAACGCGACTGTTGTGTGGCGTGCCGCATCCGCGAATCAGCACCGCAGCAGACACACCATCACCACCTACGCTTCTCCTCTCGTTCGACGATCTCCTTCACGTGCCTTTGAATTCGATCAATTAGATCTCCCCTGCCATCAGTGTCGGCAGTCAATGCGACACTTAAGATTCCCGGCTGACCGATAACTGCGGGCAACCGCCATACCTCGTAGCGAGTCACACCAGACTTCGTACTGGCAGGAAGTCTCGGGGTCGATCTGAGCAACGACCAAGCCTTGTTGCCCGAGTAAACCCCGGCCTTCTCCATGGCCTCCCAGTCCACCAACCACAATGGGTCAGTGACGGTTTTAAGCCTAGGCACGATCTCAGGAATCAGGTAATCCCGAACGATATTGTCGAGGTCATGAAGGACATCCGGGGGCGTGTTTGGATTAGGACGAACGATGACCTCTAGACCCACAGCCACTTCCCAAGGGTCGAGGATCCACGCCCAGCGTTCCTTGAACGCCTGAACCTCAGCTGCGACGCGCTCTTTGAATAGTTTGGAGCTACCAGGAGCGATAGGCAGTTCACCAAACTGAAGTCGGAGAATCGATCGTGAAATAAGGTTCGCCCAGTCACTGGCAGCGAAGCCATCTAGCTTGAGCTTGCTTAACGGATCTTCGTAAAGCCAGTTGAGCACCGAGATGCCCATACCAGCCTGGTTGAGAAGCGCTTGCTGCGCATTCACACGGGTGAGCTTCAAGTATGGCTCGTAGAGCTCGCCATAGTCGGCTCGTGACTTCGCCTCATTCTCAACCAACTTGCGGTAATCGCCTATCCAGTCGGTTGCCATATCTTCGCGATAGAGTGCTTCAAGGCTCAACTCATCCTTACGGCTGGCTTCAGCTGCAATCCTAAGCTCCTCAAGCATCACAGACAAAGGGGTCGCCTCTACATAAATGAACGGTTCGTTATTTCCGTGACGACAGGAAACCGATAGCACCTGAATCTGCTTATCGTCCTTGTACAGCAAGTGCTTTCGAGGCCACTGCACACTGGCCTCTTTCAGGCCAAACAGGTCGAGTAGGTTCTTCGCGATGGTATGTGCCTGGGGAGCATTCTTATCAGTGGTATTCAGCTGCAACTTCAGCGCGATGTCGCCCGTAAAGGCCTGCCGCTTGAAGCGCTTGAGGTGATCCACGATAGCCGACTGGAGCTCACACTTTTCGGCCTTTGGCATCTTCTTTGACTTTGGCTCAATGCCGTCAATCACGATTCTCACACGCCGACGCTCGCGCTTCTCGTGGACGGCCCTCCTACCAGCTTTGCTTTCCAGGAAGGCCTTAAACCTGTCCATCCTTCTACCGAACATCACGATAGGCACCTATGGATTTCAAAGGCCACGATAATGTCAAAGAGCCATCCGCCCTCGCAAGCGCATAAGATGAGGACAGCGAGCCAACCGCCATAGGTACGACTCCAACGAAGGCTCCGTCACTCGCGCGGTCTGGATGGGGTATATCTGGCACACTCTTCAGGCTGCTTACGACCTTACCGAACCGTTGGCCGGAATGCATGGCGCACAAGTGAGTAATCGACTAGATAAGAAATAATCACACACCAACGAGACAGGAGGTGGCTATGGCTTTAGGTCGAATTTTTAGAGCGGAACGAGAGCTGCGTGCCGACGATCGGCGAAAACGCTACGAAATATCTGATGAAGAGCTCACTATGGAAATCGCTTTGGGGCTTCCGGGAGAGGATCGATTGAGCGCAATAGTTACCGCTGCCGGGATGCTCCGGCAGGTCAGAACGATCAACGATGGGGGTACGCCTGTTGCTGATGCCGTGGACGCCATCATGGCGCGCAGACGTGGCAATCAGCCCGACGACCCACTCATCTGCTGAGGAGCACATCAAACCACGCTGCGAACGGTAGCTCGCAGCGTGGTAATCAAGAGACAGGCGAAGAGCTTACTGGCGCCAGGACTCTACAACTTCAGAGCCATGCTCAGCCTTCCAGGCCTTTAGCACCGCGTGGTTACCACCTTTGGTCTGTACCAATTCACCATTGTGCGGATTCTTGTAAACCTTCACTTCCCTTGGCTTGCGGGAGCTTTTCTCTACCGCTGCTGGTGTCTGATGACGGCCATGAGCGTGGGGATCCAAAATGCCAATTACTTCGCGGAGACTGAAACCATACTCACCAAGCAGAGCACGGAGTTTATTTTCAAAATCCATTTCAGCCTGGATAGCGCCATCACTTTTCATGGCTTCCAGTTCAGCGAGTTGCTGAGCGAGTTGCTGCTCAAGGCGACGGTATTCTGCGAGGCGCGACATTTTTAGCATTCCTGAATGGTTGATCGCCTAAGAGTACATTTTGTTTTTACTCACCTGCTAGACCAAGGAGAAAGAAAAAGTCATGGACATACCCGGCTCCCAAGCTCACACCAGTCGTAGCGGAGGAATGCTCGGACAAATGACCCTTTAGATCGTGTGTCTCTTCTTTCACCTTATTTTCACGCCGGCTAGGGCAGTCTCTCGTTATCCCTACGTGATAGACCTTGCCCGCCTAGCAGCGGGCTTGAGCTCATCTACACGTGTCGTGAAGCTTTGGCTCATCATCTCGCGGCGCATGCTCCATAACGGATCGACTGGAACGCTCGCCAACCGCATCGTTCCCCTGCCCCATCTCCCGTTTACCGCGCCCAGCACGCCCATCAGCTTCTCACTCGCCACCGGCTGAGCAGCCGCGAACAAGTCACCGATAATTCCTTCGGCTGGCTCAGTTCGAGCAGCAGCGCCTCTACGTTGCTGCAGGAGAAGCCCTGCCGGAACAACAGCTCCACGCCCTCCTACGCGGCCTTTGTCAGCAAACGCCTCTCATCCGCATGCAACGGGATCTTCAGCTTCAGGGAGCATCATCTCTATCCTTTCAGCCAACTTGCGCAGCCCTGCGAGGCGAGACATGATCTGCTCGACGATTTTCATACGAGCCGCCGCCGCATCGCGCAGCCCTTGCATGGTCTGCAGCGCCTCGTCCGACTGAGCCAACCCTCTCCGCGCTGAGACGCCGAGTCGATCTATTCCCTCACGAGCATCACCAGCGGTCTGTTCAAGACTCTGTGCTATCTGGTGAATTTGCGCACTGGAGTCAGCTACTCGCCTGGAAAGATTACGCACTTCATCGGCCACCACAGCGAAGCCACGACCATGATCCCCTGCCCTTGCTGCCTCAATAGCCGCATTCAGTGCCAAGAGGTTTGTTTGGCGAGCGATGTCCTGGATGCTAGCTACGAGACCTGTAATTTCCACAGACTGACCACCCAACGCATTAAAGGCCTGGCCACAATGAACCATTGACTCGTCAAGCTCTCTGAAAATGCCAGCCGAGCTTTGAATGCTGTCTGAACTGGAGCTGACTTTTCCACCTGCCTCGCGAGCCAGCTGATTAGCGAAGTCCATATCTCGCTCGGTATCTGCAATCGCAACGCTCAGTCGCTCCAGATCAACCTTCACGCGAGGATCAAGAACAATAGGCTCGGCGTTGTGTGAATTGTCTTCCGTCCGTGTGCACGGCACGCGCACCTCATAGGGTATTTCAACACGCACCTCTACCCTCTCGATCCTTGCAAAATGGTACAGCCAACCGGCTAAAAGTAGCGAGAATACATTGAGTGATAGGCAGAAAGTCAAAGACTCAGGGTAAAGAAATGCTGTCACGCCCGCGATTGCTGCACCGACCTGTACCATTGCAGCGGCCCAAAGACGCCACGCTATTTTCGACATAGTTGTTCCCCAGCCCGCACGCCTAAGGCCTGTCGGGCGCGCTTCATTATTATTCTCTAGGTGCCCATGCATTCGCTCGAGCACCAATGGACGAGTAGCACCGTCGCCTAGCACGCACATAGACTTACGGTCAGCCAAGAATATCGCTACGGAATTCCAGCCCACTATCCGCTTCGTGCAGGGGTGTATCCGGTTTCGTGGAGCGAATCCAAACTGCCCTGACGCTGAACGATCAATACAGGGTGAGGCTTTCAGATAGCGGTACTCAAATATCCGAGGAATTGTGATCAAACACTGAGTGATAAATATTGATATTAAGATCCACTGCGAAGTCGCGAAGTGTGGCTATCACGCGCTCCACTTCCTCTGATGTAACCTGCGCTGATTGGCCTTCAATACACCTCCCATGACGGACAAGGAGGTCGTCACGCTTCGCGAAAATTCGATCTATAGCAGTGAAATTCAACATTTCAAGTCGCGCACCAAAAACCTCAATTAACAAATATTCATAATTGCAAAAGGTCTTCAAGCTCAGACTGGACGCAACATCAACTGCCACCCCTCTCTCCTCCGATGAAATTTCTTCATACCTGAAGATAACCCACCCTCCAACGAGCTGATTTTAAACCCGGCTCGCAAACCTGGACGAATTACGATAGCCTTAATCAGTATTGAGATCAGCATCGACTCTACCAAGTTGACGGCGCGCACATACAAAATCTTGAAAACAGCAGGCGCTTCAACATTACTCACACTAACACTTAATAGACCCAAAGCCTCAGAAAGATCAGATGACAGATTATAGAAAATCTCACCAAAAGCAGGAAGAGCTAGCCGCTGACTTCCCGTATCTTCTTGATAAAATTCAATTATTCGAGAGAGCTCGGCATCTAATGCCTCCAGGTGCACTCCACTATTTGATGGATAGCTTTTCAATATATTCTGATCTTGACTACAAGCGATAGATTCGTCCTGGCATCGCCTTGGGATAAAGTCTTTGCCCGTGGTCATATCCTACCTCCTGACGTTCGTTAATGAAAACAAACTAGGCCAGACAATGCTGTTGATCTGAAATCCAATAGCACAAGAAGCGCGCCGGAGCGCGCCTTGCATCTATAATTACGGCACAATCCGCACGGACTTTTTATGAGTAAAGGTCAGGTAGCTGAAATGCCCATGGTATTCACCCATACCAGAAGCACCGATTCCCCCGAACGGGAGGTATGGCGAGAACGCATGGAGCATTACGCCGTTCACCTGCGCATCACCAGACTGAATCTGGTTGATGATACCTTTGGCGACATCCATATCCTTACCGAACACATAAACGGCCAAAGGTTTTGGATGGTGCTTGTTGACTTGATCAATTGCAGTCCGAACGCTATCAAATTCAAGAACAGGCAGAATAGGGCCGAAAAGCTCCTCGGACATCAGAGGGTCATTCCACTCCACACCATCTACTACCGTAGCACTCAAGGCGCGCTTGCTTACGTCCGCCTGAGATCCTACAAGCACCTGCCCTTGCGTTGCTTCCAGCAGGGAGACCAATCGCTGCACCTGACGCTCGGTGACGAGCTTGCCGGTAGAGTTGATCTCGGGCAGCTCGGTCTTCACGCGCTCAACAAGGCGCTCCAAAAGTGCATCTTTGACACTGTAATGCACATAGAGGTAATCCGGTGCAATGCAGGTTTGACCACTGTTTATGAATTTACCGAACATCAATTGATTGACCGTCTGATCGAGATCCGCGTCAGGCAGGACAATCAGTGGGCACTTACCACCGAGTTCTAGAACGACAGGAGTCAGGTGTTTAGCAGCCGCCTGCATAACCACCTTGCCAACATTGGGGCTACCAGTGAAAAAAATGAAGTCGAAAGGTAGGCTGAGCAAATGACTATTTTCGTCTCGGCCACCCTGGATAACCGCGACATATTCAGGAGCAAACGCCTCAGCAATGATCTTCTCGATTACCGCCGAGGTTTCCGGAGTGGTTTCAGATGGCTTGATGATGCAAGTGTTACCGCCGATTATCGCACCAATCAGCGGGGTGAGAGTCAGGTTAACTGGGTAGTTGAAGGGGCCGATGATATAGGTGACACCGTACGGCTCTTGGACTACATAACATTCGGAAGGCGCAATAATGTCTGGCGACGGAACCGAAACTGGCGCGACCCATTCATCAAGGTGAGCAAGCGCAAAATCAATTTCGTGCAATACTGCACCGATCTCTGCCAGGTCGACTACATCCTTGGGCTTGCCCAAGTCCTCTGCAAGCGCGGAATAAAGAGCTTCCTTGTTATTGATAACCGCCTCTTTCAGTCTTTCTAGCGATTGCTTGCGGAAGCCCACATCAGCCGTAGCTCGGGTAGCAAAGTACGCCTTCTGAGCGGAGAACAGCGAGTCAATCTTAGCCGGAGACAGATAATTCATGAATGGATTTCCTCTTTATTCGGGATTACAGGCGCTATAGGTAGTAACCGACTTGGGATCGGCAGTGCTACATGGAAATTTTGCTTTCAACCCCCGAACGCGTCGGAGTCGGGCCACGCCCCAAAATGCTCTCGATGAAATTTGCGATACTGAGCAATCGCGCATCACTGCCCGGAAGCCCCTCGATCTCAATACCCACCGGCAAGCCTTCTTGTTGAGACAACCCGGCAGGCAGGCTAATACCAGGCATGCCAGCATTACTGGCCGGGTCGGCATTTCGAATCATGCGTGCGAAGGCCTCGAAACTGGTCGCAGCGGGATTGCTCTTGATCGCGAGGTCAGGCGTGGTGGGATGGATAATCGCGTCGAGTTGATGCTCTTTGAATAGAAACTCGAAGCTCTGGATGAGCTTCGGACGAGCATCCTTCATAGCAGTGGCGTAGGCCTGCTCAAGATCCACAGATTGACCTTCCAGCTCCCCCAGCCTTCCAGGCAGGATGTAATCTTCAAAGATGGTTCGGACATCTGGGCTGCTGATCCCAGCGACCAGCTCGTCGAAGGAAACACCGGTCTCGTTTGCCGATAGGTATTCCGTTAGGGCTGACCTGCATTCGTGCAATGCCAACGGCATACTGACTGCATGACTCATCTCGAAGATTTCGGACATCGAAACCCTCACAATCTGCACACCTTGCTGCTCAAGCTTTCTCAGCGCATCTTCAGTCAGCTTTCTAACCGGTTCGCTGAGATCAGCCCACAATTGATCAACTACCCCCAGTCGAATCGACTCGGCAGCAGGAACTTCCGCAGGCAGGGCCCCGGTAATGATCGAGTCCAGCAGCACTATGTCTTCGACCGAGCGAGCGATTGGGCCCGGCGTATCGCGCGTTGGGGAAATCGGTGTGATTCCGTCGACTGGATAACGCCCAACTGTTGGTCGAAAACCAACGCATCCATTCACGGCACCAGGCTGTCGAACAGATCCACCTGTATCGGTACCCAAAGCTGCAGGAATTAAAAGTGCGCCGACAGCAGTACCGCTCCCAGAGGACGACCCGCCCGCGATGCATGAGTGGTCAAATGCGTTACGAACACCTATAACGCCAGGGATGTGGTACGCGGTGTTATAGCCCGAGGTGCCAAACGCTAGCTCATGCATGTTGGTCTTCCCAACAACGATTGCACCGGCTTTGAGCAACGGCTCAATAACTCGGGCGTTACACGTTGGAAAGAATTTGGACAGCGCTGGAGTCCCGGCCGTGTTCGCGAAGCCAACCACCTGGATGTTGTCCTTTACCGCGATCGGTACACCGCCCAATGGCAGCGGATCACCACCCGCCTCAAGGTAGTGATCATACGAATCTGCTTGCTTCAGGGCGGCCGCTGCATCAACGCTGATAAATGCGTTCAGCTCAGAGAAGTCCGCGATCCGAGAAAGCCACGCTTCCACAAGCTGGCGGCTTGTGATCCGTCGATGCCGAACCAAGGCAGACGCTTCGGTGAGGGTGAGCTCCCAAAGATGCTCGGGTTGTGCGAACAGACGCTTTGCGTCGGTACCGACCTTTTCAGGCATATCTACTGGGTGGCGCATTTTTTACCTCTCCTAGCCGCACTGGCGATGCTGTGGTTCACACAACGGTAATGTGGGCCTGCGGCAATAGGTCTCCCCAAATTTGAGGATTGCCAGAAACATTTCATAAGCAGCGGGCTAGCTGAGTGCGGTTCTGACACTCAAGCTTCGCCATGGCGTTCTTCAGATGAGTGCGTACCGTGCTGAACGCTATATCCAAGCGGCGGGCGACCTCTTTATCGCTGGCCCCCTGAGCCACAAGTTCGGCCACCTCAGCTTCTCTCAACGACAATCGTTGGGAAAGTGTCGGCGCCGGGCTAAAAGCTTTCTGAACATATGGCTGGAGGGTCGATAGCAGACGTTCTTCTCTCTCGCTGAAGGGTTTGCTCCCCTTGCTCCTCCATACCCTGAGATCGCCGATGTCCCGATCACCGTCGAAGAAAAAGACGTTGAGGCCATGCTCCATATCTGCCGGCTGAAGGAAGTCGTTGTAGAACTCGCTCTTGAGCATTGCTGAACGTGGCACATGGCAGTCGACTCGCGCCGGCGCCCTCACCTCTCGCATGATCGGGGTTACCAAATCGACCTGGTAAAAGTGCTTCTGATAAGCCTCTATGAACTGGCTCTCCATATTGAAAGCCAGCGGGTCGATGGATCGCCCCTCACTTTTGTCCCATACGAATGAAGCAACGAACTCCGCGTCGAGAAAGGCCGCTACCGCTTGCAAAATCGCAGCCCGAGCGTTTGGTTTTCCCTGGAACTGAGCAAGAAGCCAGACCAGCTCAGCAAGCTGATCCATATCGGTTCCACGCAGCACTGTTGCCATTGCCTACCTCCGAAAATGCTGTCAAAGCGTCACAGAAGGGTAAAAGCATCAAAATAGAACCGATCTATATATTATTTTAGAATCTATCTATTTGATCTATTTAGGTCTCGATTTTATCGTGGGATTCACCATTTGGTAAGAGATAAAAATCATGGCTTCGGTACACGGCACCACATACGAACTCTTGCGACGTCAAGGCATCGATACGGTCTTCGGCAATCCTGGCTCGAACGAGCTCCCGTTTTTGAAGGACTTTCCAGAGGACTTTCGATACATCCTGGCTTTGCAGGAAGCGTGTGTGGTGGGCATTGCAGACGGCTATGCGCAAGCCAGTCGGAAGCCGGCTTTCATTAACCTGCATTCTGCTGCTGGTACCGGCAATGCTATGGGTGCACTCAGTAACGCCTGGAACTCACATTCCCCGCTGATCGTCACTGCCGGCCAGCAGACCAGGGCGATGATTGGCGTTGAAGCTCTGCTGACCAACGTCGATGCCGCCAACCTGCCACGACCACTTGTCAAATGGAGCTACGAGCCCGCAAGCGCAGCAGAAGTCCCTCATGCGATGAGCAGGGCTATCCATATGGCAAGCATGGCGCCACAAGGCCCTGTCTATCTTTCGGTGCCATATGACGATTGGGATAAGGATGCTGATCCTCAGTCCCACCACCTTTTTGATCGCCATGTCAGTTCATCAGTACGCCTGAACGACCAGGATCTCGATATTCTGGTGAAAGCTCTCAACAGCGCATCCAACCCGGCGATCGTCCTGGGCCCGGACGTCGACGCAGCAAATGCGAACGCAGACTGCGTCATGTTGGCCGAACGCCTCAAAGCTCCGGTTTGGGTTGCGCCATCCGCTCCACGCTGCCCATTCCCTACCCGTCATCCTTGCTTCCGTGGATTGATGCCAGCTGGCATCGCAGCGATTTCTCAGCTGCTCGAAGGTCACGATGTGGTTTTGGTAATCGGCGCTCCAGTGTTCCGTTACCACCAATACGACCCAGGTCAATATCTCAAACCTGGCACGCGATTGATTTCGGTGACCTGCGACCCGCTCGAAGCTGCACGCGCGCCAATGGGCGATGCGATCGTGGCAGACATTGGTGCGATGGCTAGCGCTCTTGCCAACTTGGTTGAAGAGAGCAGCCGCCAGCTCCCAACTGCAGCTCCGGAACCCGCGAAGGTTGACCAAGACGCTGGCCGACTTCACCCAGAGACAGTGTTCGACACACTGAACGACATGGCCCCGGAGAATGCGATTTACCTGAACGAGTCGACTTCAACGACCGCCCAAATGTGGCAGCGCCTGAACATGCGCAACCCTGGTAGCTACTACTTCTGTGCAGCTGGCGGACTGGGCTTCGCCCTGCCTGCAGCAATTGGCGTTCAACTCGCAGAACCCGAGCGACAAGTCATCGCCGTCATTGGCGACGGATCGGCGAACTACAGCATTAGTGCGTTGTGGACTGCAGCTCAGTACAACATCCCCACTATCTTCGTGATCATGAACAACGGCACCTACGGTGCGTTGCGATGGTTTGCCGGCGTTCTCGAAGCAGAAAACGTTCCTGGGCTGGATGTGCCAGGGATCGACTTCCGCGCACTCGCCAAGGGCTATGGTGTCCAAGCGCTGAAAGCCGACAACCTTGAGCAGCTCAAGGGTTCGCTACAAGAAGCGCTTTCTGCCAAAGGCCCGGTACTTATCGAAGTAAGCACCGTAAGCCCGGTGAAGTGAGGTAAGCCATGAGCCAGAATCTCTTTAACGTTGAGGACTATCGCAAGCTTGCGCAAAAGCGCTTGCCGAAGATGGTCTACGACTATCTGGAAGGTGGGGCTGAAGACGAATACGGGGTGAAACACAACCGCGACGTCTTCCAGCAATGGCGATTCAAACCGAAGCGGCTAGTAGACGTCAGCCGCCGCAGCCTCCAAGCGGAAGTACTTGGAAAGAGGCAGTCGATGCCTCTCTTGATTGGGCCTACTGGGCTGAACGGTGCGCTGTGGCCTAAGGGGGATCTCGCTTTAGCTCGAGCAGCAACCAAGGCCGGAATCCCGTTCGTGCTGTCGACCGCCTCCAACATGTCCATTGAAGACCTCGCACGTCAGTGTGATGGCGATCTGTGGTTCCAGCTCTATGTGATCCACCGAGAGATTGCGCAGGGGATGGTGCTCAAAGCCCTGCACACTGGTTACACGACACTGGTGCTTACTACGGATGTGGCGGTTAACGGCTATCGCGAGCGCGACCTGCATAACCGATTCAAGATACCAATGAGCTACTCCGCAAAGGTGGTGCTGGACGGATGCCTGCATCCGCGCTGGTCGCTCGACTTCGTGCGACACGGCATGCCGCAACTGGCCAATTTCGTCAGCAGTCAAACGTCTAGCTTAGAAATGCAGGCAGCATTGATGAGCCGCCAAATGGATGCCAGTTTCAACTGGGAGGCATTGAGATGGCTGCGTGACCTCTGGCCGCACAAACTCCTCGTAAAGGGGTTGCTCAGTGCTGAGGACGCCGATCGGTGCATCGCTGAAGGTGCAGACGGCGTAATCCTATCAAACCACGGCGGTCGCCAACTCGATTGCGCGATATCGCCAATGGAAGTTTTGGCTCAATCGGTAGCGAAAACTGGAAAACCAGTGCTTATCGATAGCGGCTTCCGACGGGGTTCGGACATCGTTAAAGCACTTGCGCTAGGTGCTGAGGCTGTACTCCTGGGTCGTGCAACTTTGTATGGCCTTGCAGCACGAGGTGAAACGGGTGTTGACGAGGTGCTAACCCTCCTAAAAGCGGATATCGACCGCACCCTTGCCCAGATTGGATGCCCTGACATCACCTCCCTTTCTCCTGATTACCTCCAAAACGAGGGAGTGACTAACACCGCTCCAGTCGATCACCTCATTGGTAAAGGAACACACGCATGAGTGAAGTACTGATTACCGGCCTGAGGACGCGGGCCGTCAATGTCCCATTGGCCTACCCCGTTCACACCGCTGTTGGAACTGTTGGCACAGCGCCTCTTGTTCTGATCGACCTGGCCACCAGTGCCGGCGTGGTAGGCCATTCCTACCTGTTCGCATACACCCCCGTTGCGTTGAAGTCGCTGAAGCAGCTCCTGGACGACATGGCAGCCATGATCGTCAACGAACCATTGGCACCGGTTAGCTTGGAAGCCATGCTCGCAAAACGCTTCTGCCTGGCAGGTTATACGGGATTGATCCGAATGGCCGCTGCTGGCATCGATATGGCAGCTTGGGATGCGCTGGGCAAGGTTCACGAAACGCCACTAGTAAAACTCCTCGGCGCGAACGCTCGACCAGTTCAGGCTTATGACAGCCACAGCTTGGATGGAGTCAAACTCGCGACTGAGCGCGCTGTGACCGCAGCAGAACTCGGATTCCGGGCGGTTAAGACCAAGATCGGCTATCCGGCATTGGATCAAGATCTGGCAGTCGTGCGCAGCATACGCCAAGCAGTAGGTGACGACTTCGGCATCATGGTCGACTACAACCAGAGTTTGGATGTACCAGCCGCAATCAAACGCAGCCAGGCGCTGCAGCAAGAGGGCGTCACCTGGATTGAAGAGCCGACGCTTCAACACGATTACGAAGGCCATCAGCGCATTCAAAGCAAGCTCAATGTGCCCGTCCAGATGGGTGAGAACTGGCTCGGCCCTGAGGAGATGTTCAAAGCATTGAGCATCGGTGCATGCCGGTTGGCTATGCCAGATGCAATGAAGATCGGTGGCGTGACGGGCTGGATCCGAGCCAGTGCACTCGCACAACAATTCGGTATTCCAATGTCCAGCCACCTGTTCCAAGAAATCAGCGCTCACCTGCTAGCCGCCACCCCAACTGCGCATTGGCTGGAGCGTTTGGATCTCGCCGGCAGCGTCATCGAGCCTACTCTTACATTTGAGGGCGGAAATGCTGTGATTCCGGATCTCCCTGGCGTTGGGATCATCTGGCGCGAGAAAGAAATCGGGAAATATCTGGTGTAATGCAAAATAAAAAGGCCCGCTTATGCGGGCCTTTTCTTATACAGACTTTCCATGCTTTAGCGTTTCGGAAGGTAGCTCTGAAAACCTGGCTTTATATTCAGCCGAGAAACGGCCCAAATGCGTAAAACCGTAATCCATCGCGAGTTCAGTTACACTCTTTTTTCGACCGTCAGCATTCAACAAAGCCGCACGTATCCGATCTAGTTTCCTGCTGACAAAATACCGACGGGGTGGCTCGCCCATGTGCTGCTCGAAGAGAACGTAGAGGCTGCGCACACTTACGTTAGCATAACGAGCCAACGTTTCAGGTGTCAAATCTTGCTTCAAATTATCCTCAATATATTGCAGCACCTTGCGCAAAACTTGACTCTGCACTCCCTCCCCCTTTACATCCAGGTTAGTCAAAAAAGAAGTAAGTGCTTTGATAATTATAATTTGAACGTAATGCTCTTGAACCGCACGAATCATGTTCTCACTTTCAATCTCGTTACAGACAAGGCTCAACAGCTGCGCAATCCCTTCCAGGTCGATTAGCTTGTATACTTTATCCTCAAAACGTAGGCCTTCGGCTGGCAGACACCAGCGCTGGAGCTCACACACCTTACCGATCAAATTGACTGGAATTTTCAAAATGAATTTTTCACAGTCATCCGAGTAAGTGAAGTCCACTTCATCCTGTGGATTAATCACGATCAAATCACCAGCAAGCAGGACACGCCGACCATTTCGGTGACATTGGAGGCAGCTTCCAGTCAACATAATTTGAATGTGAAATTTGTCTCGAAGAGCTGTCGATGTAACGCGCGTTTCGCTGCCATATCTGATTCGACAAAAATCAAGTTCTGATACCTGCCTGTGAATGAGCATCGCCTCGCGACGCACATCAGCGATAACGATGGAGTGATTTCCAACATGCTGGTTTACATAGGCTGAAACCAAGTGAGGATCTGCAAGATCGTAGACTTTGCTACGTTCACTTAACAGTTCGATACTCATAATCACGGCCTCTAGCGAAAAGCGCTGAGGTAACACGCCTTGGAATATAATGCGTGCCGGTCAGCTGGTTACCAAAACTTCCAGGTATAACTTGTAATCAGACGATTCTCATCAAAGTCCGCACCATACTTAGTCTTAACTTTTATATTTCTACCTTCAAAAGCCAATCCACTGAGCGGGCCACTTTGAATAACATAAGAGAGAATAAAGTTCGTTTCGCTTTCGACGTTATCAGAAAGGCCAGGGCCGCGATCGATGTTTGTACCACGCAGATAACGGGTCATAAACTTCAGCCCTGGCACACCCATTGCCGCGAAGTTATAGTCGTAACGGGCTTGCCATGAGCGCTCCTGGGCCTTGTAGAAAGCGATGGTTGACCAGTTGACCAGGAATGGCTGGGGGGCGTAGCCATTTAGCAACGGGAAGGCATCATCGCCATACATACGCTGGTAGGCTGCGGTGAATGTATGTCCACCCTTGCTAAGCGCCGTCATCAGGCCCAGCGAGCTGTTATCAAGACTACCGGAAAGCTTTGCGCCTTCATCTTGAGTGTTGTAATAGCGAAGGTCTGACTTCAACGAATAGCCATTACCTAAGTCCATGGTATACGCTGCCGCAGCGTAATGTTGCTTGTAGATATCTTCCAGCTGACCAAAGTAATAAGTCGTATTGAGCTGAGGAGTGAATTCGTATCGCGCACCGGCAAAGTTCAAACCATCACTGCTCTGCGCAGGTGAATCACCAAACAAGTAAATATCTTCCCTGTTGGACGATTCACGTGTCGCCGTTTTCCAGAATCGACCGGCATTCAGCGTCAGCTTAGACCACTCCTTTGACTCAATTGTCGCCCCCTCATAGGTGGTGATAAGCTGCCTCGAGTCATCGTAAAAAGCGACAGGGAGCATCGGCCTATGCTCGCCGATCTTGACTTCCGTGTTAGAGAATTTAATCTTCGCCGCGACACTAGCACGACCATAGTCAGTGACAGGCTTACCTTTGCTGTCATCATAGGGAAGAACGGTATCTGGCCCACGACCACCACCACCGTCGAGGCGATATGCGTACTGCCCGAAGGCATCCAAACCAAACTTTACAGGCCCGTCAGTGTATCCCGATTTAAACTGCAGATCGAACCCTTGGCTCCAGCTTCCCACACGCGACTTGGGAGCGTTGTCCTGCTTGAAATCCCTGTCGTAATAGAAGTTACGAAGGCCTAAAGTCAGATGACTATCGTCAAAGACATCCGCGTGGCCTGTAGCCGCATACATCATAGCCAAACCTGTGACAGCCCAGCCCATACGATCGATTTGTTTCATCCAACCCACTCCGAATTATTATTGTGTGCGAGTTTTTCTAGTGCGCACTCACTCCAACCGAAAATATGGCCAAGAGTGATGTGCTTAATAAAAAAGGCGCGACGCACGCGCCGCGCCGAAACCCGTTACAGGCGAGCTTTTTACCTGGACGGGGTATTACAAGAAGATTAAGCGCTCTGCTTTACTGGGGTTTCAGCAGACAGCCGACCAGCATGCCTCTGAGAAATCATCATCACAGCGATAACAGCGACTACGCCAGGCAGACCAAACAGGAGGAAGTTCTGCTCAAATGGCAGGCTCAGGCTATAAAGGTAGCCACCAAGAAGTGGGCCTGCTACTGCCCCGCAGCGCCCGACTGCGGCTGCCATGCTGACACCGGTAGACCGTGCATTGGCGGGATAGATGTCGGCTGCGAGGGTATGCACTACAGACAGACATCCAACTGTTGCTCCGCCGGCGACCAGCAGCAGTGCATACAAAGTCACGGGGCCGGGACGAACGCCCAACAGCGAAATCGAGATGGCAGAAAGCGCGAAGAAAACCAGCAGCGTTGCCTTGCAGCCCCAACGGTCTGCTACGAAACCACTGGCCAACTGGCCGAATAGAGCACCGATGTTCATGATCAGCAGGAAGGTAATGCTCGAGCCCAGTGGATAGCCACCGCTATTCATGAGCTTCGGCAACCAAGTATTCAGGCCGTACACCATGAGCATGCACATACCAAAGGCAACCCAGACCATCAAGGTGGCGAATGCACGCGCGTCGCTGAACAGCGAAGCCATGGACGTTCCTGCAGTATTGGCTACGACGTCGACTTCGTACTGGGTGCCGCTGATGTGGCGGTGGCTTGGATTGATACGCTGCAGCAGTGCACCGACATCATCGTGGCGCTTTTTATGCACCAGGTACGCCACCGATTCAGGAAGCGTTTTATACAGCAGTGGCAGGCAAAGCAGTGACAGCCCTGCGATATAGAATGGGGAATGCCAGCCCAGCATTGGGATGAGGTAGATACCCGCCAGCGCCGAGAGCAAGCCACCTACCGCGAAGAAGCTAAGCATCAGGTTGATGAGACGGTTCCTGTACTGGGTGGGTGCCATTTCTTTCAGGATAGTCACCAGGTTGGGTACCACCCCACCCAATCCCACACCGGTGAGGAAGCGGCAAATCGCGAATGTAATAGAGTCGACAGCGAAGGCGTTCGCGAAAGCTGCAACACTGAAGAGAGCGACGCAGAAAAGGATAATCGGGCGGCGACCGAAACGATCGGCGGTAGTGCCAAGGAGCACGGCTCCGACCATCATGCCCAACATGGAGCTAGAGCCAAGCATCCCAGCTTGAGAAGGCGTCAGATTCCATTCTGTCATCAGGTGCGGCAGCACGGAGCCGTAGATGACCAGGTCGTAGCCATCGAACAGCATGATGAAAGAGCACCAAAAAACCAGGAGAAAATGGAAGCGACTGAGCTTTGCGGTATCGAGGATACCGACTGCGCTGATGCGTTGCATGGCATGTACTCTTGTTGTTTTTTTGAGGTGATCGAACGAGAGCTGCACACCCCCGATCCGTTCGACCTTCACGTTATGGGGTGTTGCCTGATAGATCAAATAGATATATTTTTGCATTTGAAATAAGCCGGATCTATTTAAAATGATCGATCTCAATCTTGTCCGTGTCTTCGTGACCATCTTCGAAACCGGCAGCGTCAGCGGTGCAGCTGAGCGTCTCCACGTCACGCAGCCGTCCGTGAGCTATGCCTTGGCCAGGCTCCGCGACCAATGGGGTGACCCGCTTTTCAAGCGCTCGCGTGATGGGATGCAGCCTACCGTTCTAGCTTCACAGCTCTACGGATCCTTCCGTTCGTCGCTTAGTGATATCGAACGCGCGGTGGCACTTACCCAAAAATTTGAGCCGCACCTCTCGACTCGCCGTTTCCGTCTTGCTCTGTCGGATTTGGGAGAGGTTTACTTCCTCCCGCATGTACTGCGCGGACTACAGACCACAGCGCCACTCGTCGAATTGGAGGTG
Organism: Pseudomonas putida NBRC 14164; assembly: GCF_000412675.1. Classification (NCBI taxonomy): domain Bacteria; kingdom Pseudomonadati; phylum Pseudomonadota; class Gammaproteobacteria; order Pseudomonadales; family Pseudomonadaceae; genus Pseudomonas; species Pseudomonas putida. The sequence continues at coordinate 5,455,169 of NC_021505.1, forward strand.
ATCCAGGTCGAGATAGACCGGATGGACGAATGGCTGAAAACAGGAAAAATCGATGCTGCGATCTGCAACCGAAGCTTCCTACCTGTTCAAGCAAAATGTGATCTGATGTTTGAAGAGCGGTACGTCTGTATGGCTCGCAAAGATCACCCACGCATCGGAGATGAACTCTCCATGCAGCAATACCTTGAAGAACGCCACGTTGTCGTATCTGCCGGCACCGGCCACCACTTTGTTGAGGATCGACTGAGGGAAGCAGGGGTTGAGCGAACTGTGAGCCTTCGCGTTCCACACTTCAGCGTTCTGCCCGAGATCATTTCATCCAGCGACCTGCTGGTGACGCTGCCTGAGCGGGTCGCCAACGTCTATGCAGAGCGCAATGGCCTCAAGACAATGGAGCTACCATTCACCGTACCAAAGTTTGAAGTCAGCTTGCACTGGCATGAGCACAGCGGTGATAACACTGCCCAGTTATGGTTCTGTGAGTTCCTGAAGGAAACGATTACCTGCTTATAAACGCCAAGCACGGACGATGTCTGGGCAGGTAGCCCAACCATCGTCCTTATCGCTTATGTCTTACTCAGATATCAGTCGCGCATCGGGCTCATCACCTTGAAGGTCAGTACCTACAGCATCAGTACCGACAGGAGCCGGATTGAATGCCTCCACGCAAGGTGTCGGTTGATCGTTGAAAAGCAGACGCAAAACATCTGGCCGCGAGTAATGCCCAACCGGGTCGAGTGCCGCTTTAGCTACAGAAATGGCGCCCAAATCGACGTCGGCATAAAGGATGCCTTCTTCATATTCGCCCAGAGGCTCACACAGCGGTGCGCCATCGGGGCCATAAATCATCGCGAAACCACCTCCATCCTGCAACAGGTTGCCCTTATCAGGGGTGTCGATGAGAAGGTTTAGCATGTCTTTAGATACGATTGCGCACGCTGAAATTACGAAACATTGACCCTCAAGAGCATAAACTTGGGTGGCCGCGCAGTTAGCCTCAGCGCTCAGCTGATATGCGCCACCGCGATATACCGAGAAGCTCGGCCACGAGGCAATGTGCAACTGCTCATGCTGGCTGTACATCGCAAACTTGGAGAGTGGCTGTACGTGCTCTGCACAGCAGAGTGCACCTACCCTTCCCAGTTGCGAATTGAAGACCTTAAGGTCACTGCCGTTACCTTCACCGTAAACAGTACGCTCAGCATGGGTGGGCTTGAGTTTACGGCGCGTACCAATCACTTTACCGTTGTCATCGATAATTGCTTGACCGAGGTAGAGGGTGCCAAACGAGCGCTCGCTGTAACCCATTACAACGTGAATACGGTAAGTAGCAGCCGCTTTGCACAGTCGCTCAAACTGCTCGCTTTTCAAGTCAAGCGAGTTTTCTACGTAGCGCTGAACAAACTGCATTCCCCATGCGGGAGAGCCAAGCCAGATCCACCACGGATACCCTGGAAGATAAACCTCCGGAAAGGCAACCAGTGATGCTCCGTTATCAGCTGCTTCTTTAATGAGGCGTATAGCCTTATCAACCCCTTTGTCCAAATCCAGGAATTCAGGAGCGGCTTGCACAGCTGCAACTTTATAATGTGTTTTGGAAGCGTTCATGTAGCCACCCTTAGAAGTAATTGTAATATACTGCACACTCTTGTTGGCAGACCGAATCTTATCAGTCAAAAACAGGCCAACCTTTACCAGCATTGTTGTGCGAATTGACCAACCCTATCGCCTGGCTGCCCTGAATCCACGACATTACCAGGTGTAACAGGACGATGTGCGCAGCAGGGCAGGCCGGTAACAACGAGAATTTTGTAGCCACTTTACGCTGCTGACTTGCTTGATTTGCTCGGTTCTTTTGACCTACATTCCCACCAGCAGCCTAAACAGCATTGGCACAATTACTGCTTGAGAATAGATGTTTACGATCCGGAGCTGAAAATGGCCCAGCAAACCCTCATCTCCACCGCAATGCTTCCAGTTAAGCAGCGCTTGGAATTCTGGCATGACAGTGTCTGCAAGCACTTCGCATCTCTAGAACTTGGAGTACATAATGAGGATCTGTCAAAAGGATTACGCTCCACGCTGGTGCACAGTGAATTCGGGAAGTTAGATCTGATTCAACTTGATGCATGCAGGCAAACGGTGCAACGTGACCACCGCAAGATCATTGCTGACGCACATAGGCAAGACTATACCCTGTTCAGCCTCCAGCTTAGGGGCATAGGAAAAGTAGAGCAGGACGGAAGACAAGCCATTGTGCGACCCGGTGAAGCTGTTCTATTTGACACATCGCGCCCCTACTCCTTCCAGCTTGACGAAGACTTTGAAAAAATCGTAATACGAATACCCTCAGAAACATTGAAGACGCTTTTCTCAAGACCTGATCGACTCTGCGCCATCAACATAAACAGCAAAGCACCAGGCGCAAACTTACTTTTTACGTATATCGGAAGCCTGATATCCGAGTACAAAACACTGCCACAAAATTGCACGAGCGCATTCTCCAATGCGCTTATTGAGATGATAGGAGGGATGCTACAAGAGCTACCGGAAAGCAAGTCCGCCAATGACTCCAGCATAAAGAAAACCCACCTATACGAACTCAAGCGAACAATCGCTACGGAGCTTGCGAATCCGAAGCTTGGCGCAGAGCTTCTCTCTCTACAGCTTGGCCTATCAATCAGCAGTATCTACAGAATATTTTCCCATGAACCAGTACCGCTAATCCAATACATATGGAACAGCAGGCTAGAACGTTGCTTCGAAGACTTGATCAACAAATGCTACCTTGACCTTTCTATAACAGAAATTGCCTTCAGGTGGGGTTTCAATAGCAGCGCCCACTTTAGCAGGGCATTCAAAGAGCGCTACGGCATAACGCCAACCGCGCACCGAAAAAATAATTTTTCGCTCTAACCGGCAAGTTTAAATCGCTTACCACAAAGTCCTAGACCCCACGCCCTGGGCAAATAGCTTTCCTTTCGGCTTACCCCCTAAGCTACTTTCATCTTCCTACCCGCCAAACACCCAGTAATCTCAAACAAAAACCTCGATAAAGCCAGATAAGCCCCTGCTATTAGCAGCTTTATAATCAGACTACCGAGTAAAAGACAACAACCTCAAAAGCCTCGGCCACGGCTTGCCCGTAGGAAGTCATGAATTTTCGTTACTCCTGCTAATAATAATTCGGAGCTTCGAATGAAAGCTGTTCAAATCTTCAATAACACTCATCATCTCTGCAACCCAAAACGAACTTTGCTCGCGACAGCCTTGGCTGCAGTTACTCTTCAAGCTTCAGCTGCAGAACTATCAACTGACCCTGGTGACATGGTCGCTCTACCTGCGGGGACAGGGTTGGGCGTCTTCTACTATCAGCATGCTGAAAGAGACAAGGTAAATGTGGACGGACACTCCGTCCCGACGAAGTTTGGGTTAAACAGCGATATCATGGTCGCGCGCTACGTAGAATGGATGGACGTTGGTGGTTACACCATCACACCCCAAATCATTGTTCCGTTCGGGCGGCTCAAGCAAAGTGCCCCTCAGAATGAGGAGGCCAGTGGCCTAGGCGACCCGCTGGTGGGGAGCATGATTTGGCTCATCAATGACCCAGTCAATGAGCGATGGCTTAACGTTGGTGGTTTTGTCGGTGTTCCAGTCGGAAAATACGATGCTGACCAAGGCGGGATCAACATCGGCTCGAACCGATGGAAAGGCGTGCTGCAAACAGGCTATGTTCAAGCAATCATTCCTCACAAGCTATACGGCGAGGTAACTTTCGAGTACGACATGTACGACAAGAATGATGATTTCCTTGGGAAAACCCTCCGCCAAGACAACATATTCGAGACTACTCTTCATCTCCGCTACGCAGTGAATGATCGAAACCAAGTTGGCCTGACCTACTATCATACAGTTGGAGGTGAAAACCATCTGGACGGGTTAGCCCAAGACGACGGGCTCAACACCAAGCGTTACATGGTAACTTGGCAAAACCTTGTCACTCCGAAGACCCAGGCGCAATTTCAATTCGGTCGTGACCTAGATGTTACCAACGGGCCGAAAGAAAAACTTAGACTTCAATTCCGCTTGACCCATGTGTTCTAAAGCCAACAAATAGATTGTAGAAATGACAAAGGGCAAGCCCGGGACTAGCCGGCTTGCCCTTTAATCATTTAATCCTTGTAGCCCTTAGATTTCTTGCAAGGCTCTCGGACGAGAGCTGCGCTGCTCAGCGGTCGCTTCTGGAGCTGCTTGCAGCTGGAAATCAAAATTCAGCTCTGCGTAACGGCCTGGCACACCACGCGCACCATCCTCTCGGAAGACAATCTCTCCAACCAACCCATCACGAGTGGCATAGGCGAAATCGTCCCAGAGGTATTTCTCTCCAGACAAGTTGATTTGTGTAGTCAGGTGGCGGTGACCAGGTGCCGAGATGAAGAAGTGAATATGCGCCGGTCGCTGCCCATGCCGGCCAAGCAGATCCAGACACTCCTGGGTTGGCCCTTGAGGATCGCACCCATAGCCGGATGGCACAATGGAGCGGGCACGGTAGCGTCCCTCCGCATCTGTGATGATTCGCCGACGCAGATTGTATTCAGATTGGCTCTGATCGAAGAACGAGTATGTGCCACAAGTGTTGGCATGCCACAGATCCACGGTAGCGCCTTCAACTGGCTTCCCGTTCGGATCCAGAACCTGGCCTTCCAGGAACATCACTGTGGCCTTGTGCTCTTCCGCGCCATCGTCCATACGTACTTCGCCGTGAGCTATCGGCGCACCCGCGACATAGAGTGGGCCTTCAATGGTGCGTGGCGTGCCACCAGTGTGGCCAGCCTGAGCATCCTTGGCGTCTTGCAACAGGTCGAGGAAGTGCTCAATGCCAAGCCCTGCAACCAGAAGACCAGCTTCTCCACGGCCACCTAGACGATTCAGATAATCAACTGCGAACCAGAATTCATCTTCTGTGATTTCCAGGTCTTCGATCAGTCGCGCGGTGTCTTGCAAGACCCGTAGGATGATACTTTTGATGCGAGGGTTGCCTTCAGCGTTGCCGAAACCGGCAGCCTCTTCAAAAAATTTATGAATATCGGCAGTGTGAGATATCTTCACGGTCATTTTCGTAGGCCTCGTATTGTTTTAATAGAAACGCGAATGGCAGGTGTTTACTGCGGATAGATGAAGGTAGCGACGCACTTCCTCTGGTCGGCTCGATAGATGATTGGGCGCGTCGCTGTGATGACTGAAGGAGTTCGTACATCTCAACCCAGGTCGCCACCGCCTACAGGAAGCGTGACCCCTGTGATGTAGGAAGCATCATCTGAAGCGAGGAAGAGGATCGCTCCGACTTGCTCCTCAATGCTCCCGTAACGCTTCATCAGGCTGCTGCTGATGGTTTGATCAACGATTTGTTGATACCAAACTTTCTCTTCGTTGCTTTGCTCTTCGGCGTTGCGGGGAATGCGTCGGGGCGGGGCTTCAGTACCCCCTGGAGCAGTAGCATTGACCCGTACACCCCGCTCGGCTGTCTCGAATGCAAGACAGGCAGTCAATGCATTGACTCCACCCTTCGCAGCCCCATAAGGGACGCGATTGACCCCACGAGTAGCGATCGACGAAACGTTCACGATCGCACCGCTGCCTTTCTTTAGCATGTGTGGAAGCGCCGCATGACAGCACCACAATGTGGGGAACAAAGATCGACGAACCTCTGCCTCGATCTGCTGAGTATCGTAATGCTCGAAAGGCTTGGCCCAGATAGTGCCGCCTACGTTGTTAACCAGGATGTCGAGCTTGCCGAACTTTTCAACCGCTGCGTCCATGACGCGCGAGCAGTCTTCATGCAGTTCGAGATCGGCCGTAAGGGTAAGCATGCCCTCGCCGGTCATTTCGTGGACGAGAGGAGAGCGATCCACTGCAACTACTCGCGCACCTTCAGTCTTGAGTTGCTCACAAACCGCCCGTCCAATTCCCTGGGCAGCTCCGGTCACTAAAGCGACCTTGCCATCAAATCGGTTCATCACTATGACTCCCTGACCTGCTCCCAACTGAATTGTGGGAGCACTTGGCGCATGACGATTGAAGCCTGAAATAAAAAGGGGGACGTCCACACCCGCACGATGGGACGCCCCCAAAAAATCATGAAGCGGGTGCGAATTTCTCGTAGTAGAAATTGGCCGGCGTGAAACCTTGCTCGCGGATGTAGTGATTGACGGCCTCTACCATGGGAGGCGGCCCACACAGGTACACATCAACATCACCATCGTTGAGATGACCGCGCTCAATATGCTGAGTGACGAACCCCTTTTTCGGATGCTGGCTCTCTGGATTTGCCACGCATGCACTAAAGGTGAAGTTCGGAATGAGATCGGCCAGCGCCTGCAGACGATCGAGCCCGACCAGGTCGAAGTCGTTGGTGACTCCGTAGATCAGGTGTAACGGATGATCACTACCCTGCTCCGCGATCCTCTCCAGCATCGCGGTGAACGGAGCCAGGCCGGTGCCACCCGCCAGGAGAAGAAGTGGACGCTCGATTGGCCGTAAGTAAAAGCTTCCCAACGGCCCTGCCAAACTCATGGTGTCACCGACTTTAGCTTTCCCGGTCAGGAAACTGCTCATCAGACCACCTGGCACATTTCGAATCAGAAAGCTGACTTCGCCTTCTTTCTGCAAGGTACTGAATGAGTATGCGCGGCTGTGCTCCGTGCCAGGCACGCTCAAGTTGACGTATTGCCCAGGCAGGAAGGACAGGCGAGCTAAGGATTCGCCCTTGATGGACAGCGCAATAGTGCTCTTAGAAAGCTGCTCCAGCCCGCTAATGCTTCCCTGGTAGCTGGACTGTTCGATTTTGCAGACCAATGAAGACGCTGGAACACTGATGACACAGTCACTTTCCGCACGCATCTGGCAGGTCAGCACATAGCCTTCTGCGATTTCATCTTCGCTCAGGGCATCTTCAATGAAGTTGTCACCCAGGTCATAACGTCCGAATTCAGCCCTGCATTTACAGGTGCCGCAGGCCCCATCGCGGCAATCGAGCGGGATGTTTACACCTTGGCGGTAGGCGGCATCAGCCACCGTTTCATTGCCAGTGGCCTCGATAAAGCGGGTAACCCCGTCCTCGAAATTCAGTGCGATCTGGAAGCTCATGTTGCACCTCGCAAACGAGCCTCAGCACCTCGGCTTCGGCTCGCTCTACCTCATCTCAGATGTGATAAACGTCGATGACCTGACGCACGTAGTCGTTCTTCAGCACTACCTTCTTGGCCTTGATCAGCGGCTGCTCGCCGCGCAGATCGAGGGTGTAGAAGCTGGTACCGAAGTAACTGTCGGTGGTCTTGTAGCGGAAGCTCAAGGTGTGCCAGTTGAAACGAACCTTGCACATACCATCGCCTTGCTCGACGATCTCGATGTTGCTGATGTTGTGTGAAGTGCGGGTATCCGGAATGGTCGCACTGGAACGCTCAGTCTTGATACGGAACACGCGGTCTTCCAGGCCGCCACGGTTACCGTACCAGATCAGCGAGATTTCGCTTTGCGGGTCTTCGGTGAGCTTGTCGTCGTCATCCCAGGAAGGCATCCAGAAGCTTGCATCGACGGCGTAGAGCTCAAGCCACTGATCCCACTGGGCATCGTCCAGGTAGCGCGCTTCGCGGAAGAGGAAGTCGCGCACGGTTTCATAAAGGCTCATTGCACAGCCTCCACGGGGATCAGTTGCTGTTCGTCCTTGAGGGCTTGAATCATGGTGTCCTGCCAATATTTGTGCTGCAGCACAAATAGGCCCTCATCCTCTGTACGGACGCCGGACATGAGCGGTCTGAGCTCAATCTCCTTGGCCGCCTCGTCAGCGCCTTCTACCCAGTGCTCGGCGCCTCGCGACATGTCGTTCCAGCCGATACCGCCGCCGTAGCCGGTCTGACATGAGCGGAACTCTTCCAGGTCGTCCGGGGTGGCCATGCCACTGACGTTGAAGAAGTCTTCGTACTGGCGAATGCGCTTAGCACGGGCATCGGCACTCTCGCCTTTCGGCGCGATGCAGTAGATGGTGATTTCGGTCTTGTTTACCGAAATTGGTCGGGCAACGCGGATCTGAGAGCTGAACTGATCCATCAGGTACACGTTCGGGTACAGGCACAGGTTGCGCGAGTTCTGAATCATCCAGTCTGCGCGGGCTTGGCCGAAATCTTGAGCCAGTTGGTCACGGCGCTCATAAGCTGGGCGATCCTCGGGGTTCGCCCAACGCGTCCAGAGCAGCAGGTGTCCATGGTCGAAGGAATAGAAACCACCACCCTGCTTAGCCCAAGAGCCGGCGCTCATGGTTTTAATTTCGTCGCCTGCCTCGCGCTGCTTGCGCTGGTTCTGGGTGGCGGCGTAATTCCAGTGCACGGAGCTGACGTGATAGCCGTCGGCACCGTTCTCAGCAGTCAGCTTCCAGTTGCCCTCGTAGATGTACGAGCTGGCACCGCGCAGTACTTCCAGACCTTCTGGCGACTGGTCGACGATCATGTCGATAATCTTTGCCGACTCGCCCAGGTGCTCGACCAGCGGTTTCACATCGACATTCAGACTGCCAAACAGGAAGCCCCGGTACGACTCGAATCGTGCCACCTTGGTCAGGTCGTGGGAGCCGTCGCAGTTGAAACTGTCTGGGTAGCCGGCATTGCTCGGGTCTTTGACTTTGAGCAGCTTGCCGCTGTTGTTGAACGTCCAGCCATGGAACGGGCAGGTGTAGCTGGAACGGTTGCCTCGCTTGTGCCGGCACAGCATGGCACCACGGTGGCTGCAAGCGTTGAGGAAGGCATTGAGTTCCCCGTCCTTGTTGCGCGCGATGAAGATCGGCTGACGCCCCATGGTGAGGCTCAGGAAATCATTCTTTTCGGGGATCTGGCTTTCATGCGCCAAGTAGATCCAATTGCCCTCGAAGATATGCTTCATCTCCAAGTCGAACAGACGCGGGTCGGTGAACATCTCGCGCTTACAACGGTAGACGCCCTTTTCGCGATCGTCTTCGAGCATGGAATTTAGGTAGTCGAATCCCAGGGACATGGCCAGGGTCTCCAATTGTTATTGTTCAGGCCAGCCAAGGTTAGGGTTGCCATACATGGAGGGATATCCAGCTAATGCAGAGACGTGTCCACTTTTTGCATCCATCATTTGAGGACAAAGCACCAACGAAGGGTGCGGATCGGGCAAATGCGGTGACGTGTGACCACTTCCGTCGGTGGGTCGGGTGTAACCAAATGAAGACGACCTCCTACTGACCCTGCAGCTCCTCCTAGCTTGAACGTGAGACGGCCAGCCTCTCACAAAAGTCGCCAACTCCTGTGGCCTGAGGTTTCGAAGGTGTCTCTACCTCCGCCGCCACGTGCTTAGCGCAGAGAGCTAGAAAAAAGCGGCCTACATCTTGCTTACGCTGAAAATTCAGAGCGAAGTGGGAGGTTAAGTAACATGCATGCTGCCCTAAGAGCCGATGAAATTGACTGCATGGCGGAGATCGTCTGGTTGCTTTGCGAACACAGAGGCAAGGCTGAAGCACGCCCCGCAGTACTTGGCCTGATTGCAAAACTGCTCAATGCTGACTACACGTCATCGTTCATCTGGAGTGAGGATTTGCAGCGCTCAACTCGCCGCTGCTCAGTCAATATCAGCGAGCAGTTACTGCATGAGTACGATCAACACCACCACCAGTACGACCTCGTCACGCCAACGATGCATCAAGTTGGTCATGCCGCCAATGTCGACAGTGCGATCAAACGCTCCACATTGCTGAACAGCCAGTTTTACTCTGAGTTTTTGAAGCCAGCCGGTATGTTCCACGGCATCAACGTATACTTCAAAGACAACCATCAGGACGTCGGCGACCTGCGGATCTGGAGGGGTGCTGGCGACCCACCGTTCTGTGAACGCGACGAACAAATCCTCAAAGATCTTACACCTTATTTCGTTAGGTCACTATCAGCCCAAAAATCTGAGGCCAGACTGTCGCAGCGGGAAATGGATGTTGCAAAATTGGTCGCTAATGGTGCAAGTGATAAGCAGGTTGCACTAATCTTGGGCATATCCTTTACAACTGTTCGCACACATTTGAACAATGCTATGAAAAAGTTTAAATGCACTAATCGCACACAACTGTCTCGCCACTTCTGACGCCTCCTCAATCTTAAGGAGTTTCACATCCCTGCAGGCTCGCTAAGGTAATCACACGGCATCAACGCCGTGATTACAAGGATAAGAGCCATGCATTACCAACGCTGGATGAAAAGTGCGCCTTTTGCACTGCTTGCTCTGTCATCCACCACAATCGCTGCTCCACTCGCTGACCCGACTCTGCTTTCCGCCTCGGAGGCGGCCAAGCAGATCTGCACAAAGCAGATTTCCAGTCGCGAACTTCTGGATGCCTACGTCGCCCGCATCGATAGCCATCAGAATCTCAATGCCTTCATCACGGTTGACATGAAAGCAGCCAGGTTGAAGGCGGACGCTTACGATCAGAGAATCAAAAACGGTGAAGCCTGCCTTCCTCTCGGGGGCGTCCCTATCGCTATCAAGGACAACATCCAGGTGGTCGGATTCCCAAATACTGCAGGCACTCCGGCCCTGAAGGCTTATCTTCCGACGAAAAATGCACCAATTATCGATCCACTGGAGAATGCCGGTGCAATAATCGTTGGTAAAGCCAACATGCAAGAGCTGGCCTATGGCACTTCCGGCTACAACACAGCATTCCACGTCAAGGACACAGTAGGTGTCAGAAACGCTTACGATCAAAGCCGCATTGCAGGTGGGTCATCCTCGGGCAGTGCAAGCGCCGTAGGCGCTCGACTCGTAGCAGCGGCACTGGGAACTGATACCGGCGGTTCCGTAAGACAACCGGCAGCGCTAAATGGGATCGTTGGGCTTCGCCCTACGGTAGGTCGTTATAGTCAGACCGGTATTACCCCCATCTCTCCTACTCGTGACACCGCAGGCCCCATGGCTCGTACCGTGGCAGACGTCATTCTGATGGACTCAATTATTACTGGAGAGAAAACCGCAACCCCACCAAACGTTAAGGAAATTCGACTAGGGATACCAAATGAATTTTGGGGTGACTTGTCTCCGGAGGTTGCAGCCAGGTCTGAAGCCGTAATCAAAAAACTGAAAGACGCAGGCGTAAAACTGGTTCCGTTATCGATGCCCGACATCCATGCATTGAATCAGAAAGTCGGCATGCCAATGGCATTTTATGAAGGCCGGAAGTCACTGGAGCACTATCTATCCGAAAATCAAACTGGTGTGGAGCTGTCTAAGCTTGCCGCACAAATTTCAAGTCCAGATGTGAAAGTATTGTTCGAAAAATACATCCTGCCTCAAAAGATGCCTGGAACTGATGGTAAGTTGGTAGACGTAGCCGACGCCTACAAGTGGGCAACCGAAGTTGGTCAGCCCGAAATGAAAAAAACATACACGCGAGCTTTCAAGGAATTCAAGCTCGACGCGCTTATTTTTCCAACAACTCCAGATCTTGCGATCCCAAGCAACTTAGACTCCACATCCTTCAAGGCCTTCGGTCGTATGATCAAGAACACCGACCCTGGAAGCAACGCTGGTTTACCAGGAATAAGCCTCCCCATAGGGCTTGCGGGAGCGGCCAACTTGCCCGTAGGCATTGAGCTCGACAGCCTTCCAGGAACTGACAAGGAGCTTCTTGCTCTAGCTCTCATGGTCGAGAAAATCGTAAACGCCCAAACACCTCCAACAAAATAATAATTCAACGAGTATCACTATGATCAATTTCGCACTTGGCAAAATTTCGCGGCGAATTCTCGGCTGCGCTGCAGTTCTTTTTGCGTGCATTGCAAATAATGTTGAGGCTAACGTCATCACCTCGGAGCCGGGCGATAACGCGCCTTTACCGGCAGGCACAGACACCGCCATTTTATACTTTCAACATGCGGAACGGAACGCCGTCATGGAAGACAACCATAAGGTATCTGATGGCTACAACCTTAAAAGTGATGTCTTCTTAGCACGATATGTGAAATGGATTGACCTTAATGGGATCTTGGTGACACCGCAAGTGATCGTCCCCTGGGGCTCTTTGAACCTTAACGGTGATCGCGAAACTGGATTCGGCGACCCTTTTATTGGTAGCACCACGTGGCTTTACAACGACCCAATGAAAGAGCGTTATTTCAGCGTAGGTACCTTCATCGCCATGCCGCTCGGAGAATACGACTCAGATCTCGGCGGGATGAACATGGGGGAGAACCGATGGAAAGGCGTACTGGAATTGAACTATGTCCACGCCTTAATTCCACATAAACTATATGGGGAAATTACGCTGGAGCGGGACTGGTATGGCAAGAATGATGACTACTTAGATGGCACCTTGAAACAGGCGCCTGCATTTGAAGTACAGACACACCTTCGGTATGTTGTTAATGAGAGTAACCAAGTCGGCCTAACCTACCTACGCACCACAGGTGGCGAACACGAATTTAACGGTGAGGATTTGGGGGACGGATTGAACTCCAGCAAGTTTCTGGTGACTTGGGCACACTTCTTCACACCCAAAACACAAATTCAAACACAGTTCGGGCAGGACATTGAAGTCCGCAATGGCCCTAAAGAAAATGCCAGAGTCAATATTCGACTTGCACATCTTTTTTGAAAAAGGGCCAGATCGGCCATTCAGGCGCCCGCGAAGGCGCCTGGCTCGCGCCCCGAAGATGCGCCAGGTTGGTCAGAGGTTGCGATCAGCGCTCGAAAACTCTTCCGCCCCGCTCCGCGCTTGAATGAAGTCAGGACAAAATTCCCAGCCTTTGTACCAACTACCCAGAAGCGCTCTACTCTGTCCAACGAGAAGATCGGCGTGGTCGTCAGCAAATATGCCCCTGTGCGCTTCTCAATGAGCCCTGGAACGATTTGACCAACCACAACCCCGACTGCGCAATCGTTCGAAATTTTTGCGTCGCTCAGATAGGCAGTAATCGGCATAGGGTACTGCTGACCCATCGCTTGTATGATGCGCGTGAGCTGAAGAATCGATGGCTCTTCACCTGGGTACCTGATGATCTCATCTGTCATGTGTTCTTGCGCTCCTGCGTCCAATTCAACATCCCCCTGACAGCTTCCGCTCTTGGAGGCGCTTAGATTTCAATGATGAAATCCGGTACAAAGCCGGTCTTTTCACCTGAATACCCTTTCGGGTTCGAAACGAGCCGACATCCCGAAACGACCGTGTCGACCGCGTGATGGGTATGACCGAAGATCCAGGCATCAGCCTGCGAAACTAAGGCATGCCATTGGTTGAAATACGCAGCCCTGAGATGACCCTCGTGCCCATCACCAGCTACCTCTTGGATCGGGCAGTGGTGAGTGACCACAACCGTCTTTCCCTCAAAGCCCTTAGCAAGCTCAGTGGCAAGAAAATCGCGAGCGGTAATGTTCCGAGCAATGAGATCGACGGGGCGAAGCTTCCTGAAACCCTCACCGCTTCGGATAACCCTGAAGTCATTCATCCACTCCCAACACTCGTACATCGCAGTTTTGTAATCGCCGGTTGAGGTGAAGTCTGTCCAGGCGGTGGTCACCAAAAATCGGGTATCACCAATGACCAGGCATTCGTTTTCGAGGACATGCACATGCTCCTCCGCTGCCTCCTTCATCTTGATGAGCGTACGATCCAGGTGCCCACCTTTGTAGTACTCGTGGTTACCGGGGACGTAGATCACCGGACAGTCAAATTTAGCGTTTGCCCACGTTACCCCTCTGCCACGCACTGAGATGTCTCCGGCGAGCACGACCAGGTCGACGTCCAGCTGAGGTGGCTCAAACTCCGAGAACTCATTGTGTAGATCCGAGTAGATCGCGATCTTCATACGGTGCTCCATAGGGCTGCGTCGCTACTCCCGGTCAGTCCAAAGGACGACCGGGCTACAAAGCTGAAATGCTCAAGGACGAAACGACATCACCAATTCCAGTGATGCTTGCTTTCTGTATCCGTCGCCGACAAGGAGATAGACTGTGTTGCAAGTCTCGAACATCCATGGGCACTCATGCGAAACCGCATAGGTCGATCTCACCCAACTGCCAGGTACGAAACGCCCTCGACTGTCGTAGATGACCTCATGAGCGAGCACGACCATTGGAGCAATCCCGCCGGCCAACGGCTCAGCCTCATTTGCGGAAATCTCGACAATGATCCATCGCTTCACGAGGCAGAATGCTTTTCCAGGGAAGCGCTCCTGAGCAGCTTCAATTAGGTCGGCCCTCTCACCAGCCCAACCTTTGGCGACCTCACAAGAGCCGTATAGAAATGACATCGCGTCTTCCAAGGAGGCAGACATGGGTCAAGCTCTCACGCTTGAGTAGATCTGTCCGCTTCGAGTGACAAACTCATACACCGGGTGCGCCTGACCCTCGCTCCCTTCCTTGATCCTAATCTCCGTCAATAGCTGCATCGAGAACTCTGACTGATTGGTCATAGAAGGAGGAGCAATTAGCTGCACCTTGTTCACGTTCAAGAAGTCGACTGCATCCCCCTTGCACAAAGCATCGACCTCCGCGACGCTGGAAACCAGGCGCACCGAGGGGCCAAAACCGTCATCAACCAACCCACAACCTTCGATCACGAAGTAGTAGCTGTCAGGGTTCAAGCTCGCTGAATTCCACAGCAAGCGAAGGCTATCATGAGCCAAAAACTGTCCTTGAAGCTCTGCTTGTTTAGTGAAGAACACGACTGTCTTACCGCCTATCTGTGCCGGGCTCTTTTAGCTTTGAGAGCCACTCAATAATTCATATAAATTGACAACTGCCCGCCGAGCGATGATTGTCCTGCCATCACAACTTCAACGTTTCTCTACCAGCTGAAATGGGAAAGGCCACCTTATCACCAATTCGCATTCGCGCAATATATTTCATAGATGCGAATTATCGGGTATGGCTTTATCCTTCCCTTTGCGGGAAGCACTCATGCCATCGCGATACACCCTGGCAGCAGTCCTGCGCACCACTCGTGCCGCTCGAGGCCTCTCCCGAGATCAACTGGTGGGTACGCAGGAAGCCCGTCACCTCCACAATGTCGAACACGGAAAATTCGGCGTCACAATGGAGATGCTCGAAGGCATCAGCAAACGCTTGGACATAGATGTAGTGGCCCTGCTGGCAGCCGCATCGAGCTTTGAGCGCCAAGAATCGCTTGAGGAGTACATGGCGTATCTTTCGACAGAGCTTGCCAAGCTGCGCGACATGCGCATTTTAGAAAGCTTGCCCGCGCAATTCTCTGATGGAAAATTGACCACTGCGAAAGCAGGCAAGCCGCCGATTACTGAGGAGAAAATCAGAGCTGTGCTTAAGTGCAAGGCTGATGGGATGACACAGAAGGAGACTTCGAAGGCGTTAGGCCTGTCGACCACTTCGGTGCACAAAATATGGCACATGCCAACTTCTGATCAGTAAGGTGAGGTAGCGGTAAGTCGGTTAACGAAGGCAGCAGCAGAATGTTAGCCCTCACCTTTTACCTATCCATTCCGAGTAAATCAGGTACCCCTCGGTTTGGCTCGTGCGGTGGCTTGGGCAACAATTGGATCATCGGGCCAGAAATGCTTTGGGTACCTACCTTTCAGATCCTTCTTCACCTCGGCGTAGGTCGTGCGCCAGAAGTTGGCCAGGTCTTGGGTAACCTGCACCGGACGGCGCGCTGGTGACAGAAGATGCAGCTTGAGCACCTGTCGCCCATTCGCGATGCGTGGCGTATCAGCCTGTCCAAACAGCTCCTGCAATCTCACCGCAAGAATCGGCGGACGCTCGCTGTAGTCAATTCGAATGTTCGATCCTGACGGCACCGAAACTGTCTGGGGAGCATGCGCATCCAGCTGCTGTGGCAGTGGCCAAGGCAACAGATTGCGGATGATTGAGGACAGGTCTAGCTGCCCGAAATGACTCAGCCGAGTCACCTTACTTACATATGGCCCCAACCACTGCTCAAGCGACACGAGCAAGGCTTCATCCCTAAGATCAGGCCATAAGCTTTGATTACCGGACTCTTCATCAAGAGTGCGCAGCAGCTCCACCCTGGCCTGCCACTGACGTAGTTCAGGCGTCCAGGGCAAAAGCTCCAAACCCTTCCGGCGAACGTAGTTAAGCAAAGCCTGAACGCGCGCTTCATCGCTCAGGTCGGACAACGGCGCGCGGGACAAAATCAGCTCCCCTACTTTCACTTGCCGCTCAGCGCGCAAAGCACCTTCACGCTCATCCCAGTCGAGCTCGTCCACCTGGCTAACCTGCTCTTTCAGAACAGTGTCGAACAGCGCTTCATCCAGATCGGCGGCCAGGTAGATCCGCTCCTCACGTTGGCCTTGCCTGCTACCCAAGTCGGCAATCACCAGCCAAGAATGCTTCATCAGTGCATCGGTCTCGGTGAACATCGCTGCACGACCATTTGCCAATCGATATTCAGCCCCACCCGCACGACGCTGATGTGCGACCCGGTCGGGATACGCCAAAGCAAGAAGGCAGCCCACCCACCTCGGGTGGTCTGAATCAGCGACTGGTCGCGATGCTGGGCCGCGCAAGTACGACCGGTATTGCCTTGCTAGTTGCTTCGCTCTTTGAGCACCGCCTTGCTCACCGCGCTGTGCTCTCTGCTCACCGGACAGGATGGCCAAACGACTGTGAAGGTCTGCTCCACCGCCACGCTGAATATCACGCTCGCCGAGCAAAGCAGCGATGTTGCACGCGGTTTCAGCCAGACCAAGCTCATGGCCACGCATTAGCAAATGTGCGATCCGAGGATGACTCGGCAGCTCGGCCATCGCTTGGCCGTGCTTTGTCAGTTGCCCATCTGGTTGCAGCGCGCCAAGCCGTCGAAGCAAATCGTTCGCTTGCGAGTATGCAGCTGTAGGCGGAGCATCAAGCCACTTCAGGTCACTTGGCTGGACGCCCCATTTAGCGAGCTGCAGGGCCAAACCTGTGAGATCCGCTTGTTGAATTTCGGGCGAACTGAAACCCGCCATTTGGTCGTGCTGGGTTTCAGACCAGAGTCGGTAGCACACACCTGACTCGACCCGCCCTGCTCGACCAGCACGTTGAGTAGCACTGGCTTTCGATATGCGTTGGGTGTCCAACCGTGTCATCCCGCTGCGAGGATCGAAACGTGGTACACGTTCAAGGCCTGCATCTATAACGACACGCACACCGTCGATGGTGATACTGGTCTCAGCGATGTTTGTGGCCAGCACAACCTTCCGCTTTCCTGCCGGTGCCGGATCAATCGCGGCCCGCTGCTGATTCAGATCGAGCTCACCATGAAGGGGGCAAAGAAGAACGTCACGCTGAAGTGATGGAGACTGGGTCAAAGCATCTTCCAGGCCTGTCACGACTCGACGGATCTCGGCTTGACCAGGGAGGAAAACCAGCAAACTACCAGTCTGATCAGCAAGTGCTTCAAGGCACGCACTGATGACTCGCGGCTCGATGTATTCTCCAGGTTGCAGAGGTTTCCCCCAGACTGTCGAGACCGGGAACATGCGTCCTTCGCTCGTCACGATCGGTGCGTCATTCAGCAGACGGGACAACCTTTCACCTTCCAACGTTGCCGACATCAGCAGCACCTTCAGCGGTGCATCGTCCCGGAAAAGCTCGCGACCATTGAGCGTCAGGGCAAGGGCGAGATCGGCATCCAGGCTTCTCAGGTGGAATTCGTCGAAGATCACCAAGCCGACGCCCTCAAGCGAAGGATCGCTTTGCAGCCGGCGCGTCAGTATTCCTTCCGTCACCACCTCGATCCGCGTCTTTGCTCCGACTTTGCTGTCCAGGCGAATCCGATAGCCAACGGTCTCACCGACCTTCTCACCTAGCTCGTTCGCCATGCGCTCGGCGGCAGCTCGGGCTGCGAGCCGGCGAGGTTCCAACATGATGATCGTATGCCCTTGGAGCCATGGTTCATCGAGCAAGGCAAGCGGGACGCGAGTCGTTTTACCGGCGCCAGGCGGTGCTTGAAGCACCACCTCATTTCGATTTTGAAGGGCTTCAAGAAGGGCCGGCAACGCGGCGTTGATTGGCAACAAACTCATGAGTACTCCTGCGGCAGGAGCGCAGTATACAAAGGTTCGCCAGGTGACGGATCTGTGTAGCGGATAGCTGGCCAAACCGGGCCGCTACCCGCCATTCTTCAGTTGCTGAAGAGACCTTTAGCCAGATCCAAAATCCCGCCCGAAACGAACAGACCAATAATCATCTGCTTGTACTCGGCGAAGAAGCTCCACTCAGTCAGCCCACAGCCAACCCCGAGAAGAATGCTCGTCATGAGCACGAATCGCCAGGTTGGAGCGAAAATTTTGATGAGGTTTGCGAGTGAAGTGTGCTCGATGAATTCATCAACATGCTTATTGTAAGCACGCCCCAGGATGACCGCACTCACAAGCAGCACCCCGGCCAACCCCAGAGCTAACCACTGAGTTAGCGGAACAAAAAACAGCCCGCCACTTCCTACAAAAAGCCATTTTCCAAGCGTGGCCAGCTTCTGGCTGTAATCCTTCGCGACCTGGTCAAACCACCAAGGCATACGCGGATCGAAAAACGGTGCATCCAACATGCGCTTCCCCATAGATCTCATGACTATCGTGAAAGGTACTGGCTAGCAGACCTACCAGCGCAGATCAGCTTTGACCGCCTTATAGAGATCCGCTCGAGAAGTCATGGTGCTGAGTTGAGGTGCCTTGAGAGCTTCCTCTGCGGCACGGATATTTGCCGCTCCAGACTTGCCATGGTCATTCATCAGCTTCTCGATGAAGTCAGCGACCTCATAGCCCTCGTCCTTGTCAACCTTAGCTCGGTCAAGTGGGCCGGCGTACGTCCCATCCCCTTTATCGCGCTTCCAGGTGTACTTGTACTTCTGCTGCAGATCCGAACGCTTCACCGTTACAGCCATGTCCTGCCTCCTAGGCTTTGAGATTTCTACACGCAGCAAATCGCTGCATAAACTCCAGGGGTCGGCACTCCAAAACAAGGAGCGTCGACCCTGGCCAAGGGTTAGCTGGTATGGCAGAGCGAAGAGCAGAACCGGCAGCCATTGGACTGTGGGTACGTCACCCGAGCCTGACGAACAGCAGTCAAGCACGAGGTGTGCTCGCCCAAATCTTGACGGTTGTAAATCGAAGGGAGGAAGGTGCAGCTACCGGTGTGCACTTCATGATCACCGTTGGCTTGCGCGTTTCTGTTCACGTAATAACGAGCCATGGTCAGTTACCCCGCTCTTTGTTGGACTGAGCGAGCACCGAAGCTGCCAACGTTTTGGTAGTCGCGTTGTACTTGTCGCTTTCCAGCACGCGACCAGCAACCGCCTCCATCTCAGCACTGGTCTGCTTACCAGATGACGATTGGGACATGGCAGAGGCTGCCAGCTGCTTCTGGATAGCAGAGGCGTTCGAGTCACGCAGGGTTTCAGATGCCAGGGTGGCAACCTTCGGGGACGTTTCTTTCGAATTTTTAGACATAGCAGGGAATACTCCACAGTCTTGAATCGAGATTCAGGCGGGAGCACGTTGAGCAGAAACCTCTGGTAGAGCATTGACACCCTCCCCTGGTTATCTCTAAATGCGCATCCCACCGCTTTCACGAGCAGTATCGGGTGGCAGGTTCATGCGTTGTGTCTGCAAACGTTGCGCATGTGCCTGCTAGCTTTTTCGATTCCGCTTCAGCCGCCGAAACCCAAGATATAGTGGGCTCGTTACGACTTAGCTACAAGATAAGGGGCTATTTCGAGACGCGCAAGTTGATGGGGTGTGGATAACTTGTGCGCAAACTGTGTCTTGGATCCCATCCGGGTACTGTACGCATGCACAGCCCGCATGGCACAAGGGTTCCAGCGTTTCAATCTTGATTTATCTTGTTACAAATAACTTTTTTCTTTATCAAACCGCCCTGATTCCCGGCACTGAGCGACGCAAACTGGCAGGATTTTGCGCCGCTGCAGCATGCGCATTTCAAGTGGGCGCCCTCTCTCGGGCAAGTCGACATCCCATCCGCGAGGCGTCGACTGGCATTGCTTCTTGCTTGGCTTAGCGATGAGACATTTAGTTGAGCTTGTAGGCTTGGTGCAGACGGCCAAGCTCTTCCAAACCTCTGGCAAGCATTGCGCTGTAACCAGCTCGATCCTGGATAAAGGGAGAGAACAGACTGTGCCCCAGCCAGTGCTCAAATCCCTCGTGGGCAACATTGGCTAACGCCATGCCGACAGACCGTACGTCCTCAAACTTCCCATGCTGCAGATCATCCAGGGTCAGGTTGTCATAGACGTACCGGGTGTCATCGCGTATCGCAGACCATTGTTTGAAGGAGGCGCGCCGCACCTGGCAAGGCACACACCGACCGCAGTGCTTGTACCCGAAACGCTGGAATCGTCCGCAACTTGTTGAAGCCACAGCATGCTCTTTGAGCAGCTCTTGGTTTCGGCATGCAGCGAGCATTTCACCCTTGGTCATCAGGGCATAGGGATTGAGAATCTGCACATTGATGCCTGCAGCATCGAGGATTTGTTGAAGCCGCCCGAGGTATTCAGGGTGGGCTGTGCGCGTGCTCAGGCTACCGAGCCTGGACATCGTCAATGGAGGGTTGATTGCAATGAAGCCGTTCTCACAGATGTAGAGCGGCACAGTCTGGCCCCGGTGATAACGGTCAAGCGACGTCCCCACCGCCAAACCAAACGCCAAGAAGATTATCGAACGAGCACGCTGCGAAGGCTCCTGCTGCCCGGGTGATTTCGTGACATGGTTAAGGCCAAGTCGCTCCAAGCCCAAACTCTTGGCGAAGCGATCCTGCTTTTCTCCATCACCCCTGACGATCTGGCTCACCGCATAGGGCTTCACACCTTGCTCCACCAAATCGATAGCACCGATCAAGCTGTCCAAGCCACCCGACAGAAGCACGACAGAGTCTTCGCTAGGATGCAGAGCCTGCAGCTGCGCAGGTGGCCCGAATCCACCCGCATGGAATGTGAGCGTCCAACGATCCGTGGTGAGAAAGCGCAAAGCTCCTTCAAGCGCTCGAGCTTGGGTGTTCCAGAACACCGGATCTTGAACGGCAATCTCTAGATCAATCACACGCGTCCAAGCATCTGCGCTTTTTGCACGGAGAGCAGTGAAGTCTGCTGCGACTACCGCAAGCGCAATGCTCAGGAAATCCCAAGCTCGGGGATCGATCTCCAGGTGGGCTTTCTCAAGAAGCTCGCGAGCATACCCTCCGACACTCACCTGCCCTTTCTCTGCCTTACCGTAGATC
This sequence comes from Pseudomonas putida NBRC 14164, assembly GCF_000412675.1. Lineage (NCBI taxonomy): Bacteria > Pseudomonadati > Pseudomonadota > Gammaproteobacteria > Pseudomonadales > Pseudomonadaceae > Pseudomonas > Pseudomonas putida. The sequence continues at coordinate 5,476,430 of NC_021505.1, forward strand.
ACTATCTGCATCGCATCATCGACACCCGGCACCTTGAAGTCGGCTGGGCCGCATACGAACTTCATTCTACGTACCCCTCAAACACTTCAAAGGTGTCCTGCAATGCCTGGCTGACCACCTGCGAAATCCGGCCCGTTGTCAGCCGCGCCCCAGTTGCCGCAATCTTACGGAACGACGCAGAGACACACTCTTTGATGTAGTCCTTGATTTCCTTCAAGCGGCGGACAGCCACGGTTGCCGACTTAGCCTTCTCTTGAATGGTTTTACCGAGGTCGAGCTCATATCGATGGAATACATCCATCGCTGTGTAACGCTCGATCACAAATGCCCGCTGCTCCGTCGAAAGGTTGAGCAGGTCAGCATCTGGATAGCGCACGAGAACGTCAGAAAGGGAGCCGCGAATGGATGCTCGCTCAGCTTCTGCATCTTGAGTACCGTCTACTGGACGCACCGCCTCAACCAGCGCATCCATCACCTCAGAAGGTGAACGCCCTTGCCACATAGCGGGATCGAGCACACCTGGTGCGGCCTGGTTGGCAGCATCAGCAACGGATTCGAGTGCAGCACCCAGAGCGCCGGCGACCGAAGCAGTGCCGCCGAATCGCGCAGTGGTTGTTTTAGACCCACCGTAGCCCTGACGTACATAGTCGCGAAGGCTTTTGCGCAGACTGCGCCGATCACCGTTGCTCGCATAGTCACCTAGACCACGGCGTGCACCACCAAAACGCCCAGGTGGCGCTATTGGCTGCGGTGCTTGCGGCACCTGCCTTGGATCATCAGTCCCCTCATCACCATCGTCAGCTACCTCCTGATCTGGATCAGGAGGCCCTTCATCTGGAGGGCCACACTCCGGATCGGTCGGGTCTAACGGCTCAGGAGGAGCAGGCGGCTGAGGCGGCACCGGAGGCAATGGCGGCGTCCAAGGTGGTACGTATGGCGTGCCCTTCCCAGGCCCGTCGTTATTTTGTGACGTTCCCATTCAACTTCCTTATCGCAGTTTTTACCGGCATGCCGACGTCGGCGTTCAGCCAGAAATCGCACACCGACTTGGCCCATTCTTCATCGCTCAATTTAGGCACAATACCGGCCTGAATTTGCGCTGGCGGACGCTCCTTCAAAAATGCAGCCAGCCTAACTCCTTGCTGCGCATCCAGCCTTGCAACAACCAGCATCGCTTCGAGAATGTCTGGCACGCCCCATTCTTGTTCTCCACCTGCTTTGTCCAGCAAGCGATCCATAACAACGTTGATCTCAACTGGTGCAAGGGCTCCCAAACGCTCCTTCAGCTGAGGTGCCATCTCAGGCATCTCCAGCAGAGCCGTCAAAAGCTCCGCTGCTTCGGAGGACAGTCGATCCTCATCGGTAATGATGGGCGCATGCTCACGGCTCACGTAGATCGCGCCACGAAGATCCTTGTCTGCCAACGCAGGAGGCAGAGCCAACCACTCTTTCACAAAGGGCTGATCCCAAGGCTGGGATAGAGCTAGGTTCTTGCCTTTGTCTATATGATCTTCCCAGTCTCGAAGCATGGCCGGCTTCCCGTGTTTGTCGGTAGCCACCGCCTTCATCAGCTCTTCGTAGGCCTTCGGATTACCGCTGCGCTCGAACAACATCAGCTTCACCAACACAGCTTCATCTACACCTACGCCTTGGGCACGAGAGATGCTCATGCGAATGGCCAACGCATTGAGGAAACGCTTGATGAGTCGAGGGTTGCCTTGAATACCTGAGGCAGAAGTCATGACTGCTGCCAAGCGCTCGGCAGTATCGAACTTGCCAATCAGTTCGGAGGGGTATTCTTTGTACAAGCCCTGCATGAAGGCTCGATCCACGCGACTGCCTTGCCAGGTCGAACGGAGCTGGCCGCGTACTTTTAGCCGGATATCCTCGAGCACCTCTTTCGGCAACGCACTGTTCTCAAGGAACAGCATCATCATGTACGCCCTCACCTCCTGGGTACCCAGTGGAGGAACACGAATGGGCACCTGAATCAGCTTGTCGAAGTAGCTGGTGACCAGGAAATCATCCGGTACGCCGCTGAAGTGCTTGCGCACCGCGTGCTTGATCATCTCGTTATCGGCAGCAATCACGAACGCTGTGTTGCGCAGGAACAGGAAGAGACGGATAGCTTCGAGAGTAGAGATCGTGGTCTCGGGAAGGCAACGATCAAGGTCGTCGATAAGCACCACCAGCGTGACGCCCAGCTCGTCGAGAATGTCTTCGAAGTTATCCCTTAGGGCTTGGATCTCTTTCGGAGGGGACTTCCTGGGAGGTGCGCTACGGAACAACTTTTCCGCCTCACCTTTTGCCTCTTCGGCGGCATCGTGTACCGCCTCAATCGCGTCTTGATCGACCCCACCAGAACGGACTCGGTCGTACAGTCCGACCATGTCACCTATCAATCCAGGGGGTGGAAACCCCGTCACGAGCGATACGATGCCATTGCCAGCAAGCTTAGCGGCACGCAGCCAGTTCACGCGCGCGGCCAAATCTACAACTTTGTCCAACCCCCTTTTTCTAGCCTGTGCCTCGGCTTCCAGTTGCGATGCGATCACGTCCATCAACGCTGCGCGTGCATCGTCGTAGCCTTGGTAGAGCCAGGCATTGAACTCAACGAACACGAAGTCTTTGGCCGGTTTTTCACCTGGCTCGGGAGGGTTTTTCAAAGAAGCCTGGATCAGCTTGATCATCGACGACTTGCCGGCGCCCCAGGCACCAGAGACGCCGATGGAAATCGGACGGCCGTTGGCTGAGTAGATGATCTCAGCAACCGTATCTGCTACCCCTGAGAAATTGAGGAAGTCGGTATCCGTCTCGTTATCTACCCACATGGCGACCCTCCCTGGAAGTCTTGGCGTGAAGCAACTCCGGCCAATAGTAGCCGTCGCGCTTGGCAAATGGCCACTACAACCGGCACGACTTATGCGGGAGGTGATCGTCTGTCGCGAGCTTGCATGTGCTCCGCTCGCCTAAAGGGGTCAGCCAGGCTGAAGGAACTCTGGTGAGATCAGTCAATTACTGCCGGTAGCTCTGATCCATCCCAGTCGTCCAAAACAGTCCACGCTTCGCCAGGCTGCAGTTGAACCACAACACTCGTCTCAGGAGTCGCGTGAATCTCAACCCTTGGCTCACCGCGCTCTTCGACGTCGCTGAAGTAGAGCGCTTCAACGCCCGTATAAATGTACTCCCTCCTTGGCGCCCGTATGACCGTCCCAAACAGCCCGAACACCAACGAGTCTTCTTGTGCCAGCTTGATCTGAGAAGAACAGCCTCTGGACTGAGCACGCTCCATCGCACCAGGTTCGTACTCATTCAGTACCCCTGAGCAAACAAAACCAGAGGTCTGCTGCGTATGGACGGGGCCAGCTAAAAGCTTCACGTACTTCTTCAGCTCTTTATAAAGCTCATAGTCGAAGTCGAGCTCATTCAGCAGCACAGGCCTACCACACTCCTCAGCGATCTTGCGTGCCACGTCTATATAGAGAATCACCCACTTCAACTGGGCGTGGAACTCATCCGAGACCGTGCTCGATTTTGAGTCAAACGCTGCAGCATTGCTGCCAACCTCCAGCTCAAACACCAGCCTTCCCTTGTCCATCAGCTGGGCTGCTTTCAACAGCCGAGAAAAACGAGGCAGCTCGAGTATGTTTTTCCCCTTCCAAGACTCAACGTTGAATGACAGATCAAACTGATGATCCTGGCCCTCATGCGAGCAATGGGCTTTGACCGCGATGAAGCCCTCCAAGGCCGAGCCCTCGAAGACTGTTCGTAAAGTGCCGGAGGTGTAGTAGCAGGTGAATGACTCAAGGAACACTTCGCTCCCGTTATCCGTGCGGATGTAGAGATTGGCTACGATCGGCTTCTTGACCCCGCCGATAATCAGCACCCCTTGGCCACCACCAGTGGCTCTCTGCTGAATAGCGTCAAAGAGTTTGGAACCCTTGAGCTCAAAATGCTTGCCGGGGATCCTAAGCTCCCTGCCTTCTTCAACAAACGCCTTCTGCGCCGCCCAGAAGTCATCCAGCTTATCGAGGTTCTGCAAAACCAAGTCGATGCTGACCTTGTCTTGAGCCGCCTGAATCACATGCGTGTAGTGATTTCCGCTTTTGTTCACTTCAACAGTGAAGCGCGAATCGAGGTTTTCCAGGTTAGATTCGTAGCCCTTCACTATCTCCGCTACAGGTGTATCCAGCGGGTCGTTAGCTCGATTCACGAAGCGATGGAGCAGATCTACTGAGCCTTGCTCTGCAGCGACCTTCACTTCCTTTTCGGTGAAGCTTTTCTGGTTCAGTAACGAGTTGGATCTAGCTTCCGCATCGCGCTTCCACTGAAGTAAGGTTTCGACGCTAAAGGCAGAGTCGTCTGCATCGATCAACCTTGAATGTGTCTGGCACATCCAGATGCCGTTATCGAAGTGCCTGCGCTGTTCTGAGGTTTGCTTTTCATCGTACCTCGGGCCACCTGGGGCAGCAGCTTTGATGTGGCATGCGACACCAACGTTTACTGTGCCTCCTCCGTTTAATTTCGCACCATGAGTGTGTACGTGACAGCCTGGGTATGAACATACATTTCCAGCACTGTCGCGAATCTTCTGCGGTGTTGATCCCACGAAGTCGTCACGCTTTGGTTTGGCTTCGGCTTTCTTCTCAGCGCTAGTTTTTAGCTTAGCTTTCGACCCGCTCATGCACTATCCCGGTGATGAATTTGGATGTGCTGATCATGCTTGGAAATTGAGGTGATTGCGATTGCGGTGATGGGGGTGGGGGGACGGGTAGCTTGGTGACTGAGGAGGCTGGTGCGTTCTGAGGGCTGGAACTGGAGGGACGGTGAAGGCAGGGGGTGAAGCAAGAGCAGGAGCAGGAGCAGGAGCAGGAGCAGGAGCAGGAGCAGGAGCAGGAACATCAAAGCCTTGTGGGCTTTGACTGAAAAGCGTGACAAGCCAAAGCTGAAGAATGACCGATCAGCAAAACGTGGAATTCGTCAAAGATCAGCAGGCCCACGCCTTCCAGCGCCGGGTCGGCTTGCAGGCGGCGGGTCAGAATGCCTTCGGTCACCACCTCGATACGGGTTTTCGGCCCCACCTTGCTGTCCAGGCGGATGCGGTATCCCACCGTTTCACCCACCTGCTCGCCCAGTTCACTCGCCAGCCGTTCGGCTGCCGCACGCGCCGCCAGGCGCCGCGGTTCGAGCATGAGGATGGTCTGCCCGGCAAGCCACGGCTCGTTCAGCAGCGCCAGCGGCACGCGGGTGGTCTTGCCGGCGCCGGGTGGCGCTTCGAGCACAGCTTCGTCACGTTTTTCCAGGGCTTGGCGCAAAGCAGGCAGCACGGCATCGATCGGTAATGAAATCATGGTGGTCCTCGAACAATCTGGCGAGTATAACGGCGAACCCAGCCTGCTCTATCATGGTCTTAAGCTTCAGGCGCAGGCGCTTCGCTTGCCCTGATGAATACCTTCTCGGAGATTTACATGCGCATCCCATCCCGCGTCATCGGCGGCGCCCTCATCGCCACCTTGCTGACCCAGCTGACGGCCTGCGGTACCATTTTCTACCCGGACCGGCGCGGCCAGATCGGCGGCAAGATCGACCCCGTGGTAGCCGCAATGGACGCCATCGGCATTCTGTTCTACGTCATCCCGGGGCTGATTGCCTTCGGCATCGACTTCGCCACTGGCGCCATCTACTACCCGGGTGGCCGCACCGCCCAGGTCGACCCGGCCAAGCTGCAGGAAGCGGTCAGCCCCGACGGCAAGGTCGACAACCTGAAGTTGCAGGCCATCATCGAAAGCGAACTGGGCCAGCGCCTGCCGCTGAACGACCCACGGCTGATCCAGCACCGCGGCAGTGTCGAACAGCTGGCCAGCCTGGGCCTGGTGCCGGCAGCCTGACACCCACTCACGGACCTGGACCACGGATGATCACCTCGGCTGAACACCAGCGCCTGCTACGCCTTGCCACCCGCGCTTCACTGGCGGTGGCCAGTATCCTGGTGCTGAGCAAGGCGCTGGCCTGGTGGCTGAGCGGCTCGGTGAGCCTGCTGGCCGGGTTGACCGACTCGGCACTGGATGCTGTCGCTTCGTTCATCAACCTGCTCGCCGTGCACTACGCCTTGCGCCCGGCCGACGACGACCATCGTTTTGGCCATGGCAAGGCCGAAGCCTTGGCCGGTATGGCGCAGGCGCTGTTCATCGGCGTCAGTGCGGTGCTGATCGGCGTGCAGGCGGCCGAACGCCTGCACACGCCACAACCTTTGGGCGATACCGGCGTCGGCATTGCAGTGATGCTGTTATCGCTGGGGCTGACCCTTGCCTTGCTGGCACTGCAACGCAAGGTTATTCGCCTGACCGGCTCCACCGCAGTGCGGGCCGACTCCCTGCATTACCGCTCGGACCTGCTGTTGAACGGCAGCATTCTGCTGGCCCTGTTGCTGGCACGCTTTGGCTGGCCACAACTGGATGCACTGTTCGGCCTGGGCATTGCCTGCTACATCCTCTGGAGCGCTTTTCAGATTGCCCGCGAGAGTACGGCGATCCTGATGGACAAGGAGCTGCCCGGTGAAGTTGGCGAGGACATGACCACACTGGTGTTGGCCATACCCGGGGTGAAAGGCGTGCATGACCTGCGTACGCGGGTGTCGGGTAACCAGTGGTTCGTGCAGCTGCACCTGGAGCTGCCGGAGCAGTTGCCGCTGCATGATGCGCATGGGTTGTGCGTGGAGGCCTCGCGGGTGATCCGCCAGCGTTATCCTCTGGCGGATGTGATGGTGCACGCCGACCCGGTGTGAATTAACAAGGGCCCTATCGCCGGCGAGCCAGCTCCCACAGGGGTGCACTGGCCTGACGGCATGTGCAATACCTGTGGGAGCTGGCTTGCTGACGACAGGGCCGGGACCGACAGCACATCTGGCTTAGTTGATGCTGTAACCCCGGCCACTGAAGCAGGCACCCAGCGCCCGGCGATAGGTGTCGAGCACATTGGCCGCCGGTGCGTAGGTCGCCGTCGCCGGGTCGAACCCCGACTGGCTCACCGCCCAGCGATGGCACTGGTAGCGGTCCTGCTCCTGCTGCTGTTGCCCCTGCCCGTTCATCGGGTAAGCCACCACGTCATACCCGCCGTTTGCCGGTGCCACCGGTACAGGCGCAGGGGCGCCGACGGGCGGGTTGACCACCACGTATTCCTGGCTGTCAGCCAGGTACTGGTAATAGGTGTCGGCCACCAGGAAGAACATCGCCCCACCCAGCCAGACCTCCTGCGCATAGGGCGGCAGGTAATTGACCCGCACGCCGTAAGGCGGGGTCACGACGATGTAACTGCCACCATGGGGGCGATACCAGTAGCCACCGGAGTAGAAGTAGTCCGCCCCCCGGTAGGGCACTTTCCAGTAGCGGTCGGGGAAATGATCGACAGTGTGACCCGGTCGATACTGCGGCCCAGGCCCCCAACCATTGCCGTGGCCATCCGGGCGCCCCTGCCAGTCGCCACCGGGGCGTTGCCCCGGGCCGCCAGCCTCCCATTGATGGTTATCGCCGTGGCGCCGGGGGATGTCCTGATAGTAACCCTGCCTTGGCGGCTGGGTCTGGCGCACTTCGTCGCGCGAGTTCAGCGAGCGGCCGGGCGTACCTTCTGCCTGCCCCTGTTGGCCACGTTCGCCATGCCCCTCACCCGGCCCTTCGGCCAAGGCCCCCAGGCTGATGCTCAAACCCAGCAAAACAACACCTGCCAACTGCCAGATGCGCGACTTCATGGTGTTCCTCACGGTAGAAAATACGGCAACTAGAGCCAGTCTACCGTGACGGCACCACAGGCCAATTAAATTTCCAGACAGAAAAAAGGGAGGCCACAGGGCCTCCCTTCTGAAATTGTCGTCCGTGCTCGGCACTTGTGGCGCCGGCTCACCTCACACCGTCTTCTGGAAGGTGTGTAGCCCGGGGGCCGAGTGCATCCTGTTGGATGGCTGGCCGCGACCGCCCGCCTAGGGCGCGTCGCCGTGGACTGATGTCCGGGCAGTGATTCTGTTGATAAAGATACCGGACAGGTTGCGGCAGAGGATTGCGAAGATTGCTCAGATAAATAGCACTTGCGCAATTTTTCACCCTGGATTGATAATTCGCCGCAATACGAACAGAAAAGGGCAAATACCATGAGCAAACTTGACCGCTACGACCTGAGCATCCTCGCCGAATTGCAGCGCGATGCGCGCATTTCCAACCAGGAACTGGCCGAACGCATAGGCCTGTCGCCTTCGCCATGCTCGCGTCGGGTCAAGCAACTGGAGGACGACGGCTACATCTCGCGCCAGGTGGCGCTGCTCGACCGCAAAAAGCTGGGCCTGAGCCTCACCGCCTACGTGCTTATCGGCATGGACCGCCATACCCCGGAGCGCTTCGAAACCTTCGAGGCGGCCATCCGTATCCTGCCGCAGGTGCTTGAATGCAGCCTGGTCACCGGGATGGATGCCGACTACCAGCTCAAAGTGGTGGTGCCGGACATGGACCATTACCAGAAACTGCTTCTAGGCAGCCTGACCCGTATCGAAGGCGTCACCAGCGTGCGTTCAAGCTTCGTGCTCAACCAGGTGTTGGCCAGCACCGAGCTGCCATTGACCCACCTGCGTTAAATGCCCACGGTAGCCGGCGTATAATCGGCTGCTCAGCCTGCCTGGAGAACACAGATGGATCCCGCCGTATTCGAAGAGTGGATGATGATAATCCTGGTCACCGTATTGATCGGTTTCATGGGTTTCATCGTCTGGGACCTGGCGAAAAAGTCCAAGGCAGGCAAGTTCGGGACGTTGATCCTGTTCTTCGTGCTGGGGCTGGGGGTGCTGGCCTTTATCATCAAGAGCGTGGTGGTGGGGTTTCTCGAAGGCGTATAAAAAATTTCAGGGCCCATTCGCGAGCACGCCCGCTCCCACAGATTTGGCGTTGCCTTCGAGTACTGCGCCGTCCCTGTGGGAGCGTGCCCGCGAACAGGCCCATGACCTGAACTAAAGCTTGGCAGGGACTTCGCGCCAGCAACCCTGCTCCAGCCCATCCAGCGCCCACCCCCCTATCCGCACCCGCACCAAACGCAAGGTCGGCAGCCCCACTGCCGCCGTCATCCGCCGTACTTGCCGGTTACGCCCCTCGCGAATCACCAGTTCCAGCCAGCTGGTCGGCACGCTCTTGCGAAAGCGTACCGGCGGGTTGCGTGGCCACAGGTCGGGTTCTTCCAGGCGCCGTGCCTCGGCCGGCAAGGTCGGCCCATCGTTCAGCTCCACGCCATCACGCAAGCGCTGCAACTGCTCGTCGCTCGGTTCCCCTTCCACCTGCACCCAGTAAGTCTTGGCCAGCTTGTGCTTGGGGTCGGCAATACGCGCCTGCAGCCCGCCATCGTTGGTCAGCAACAGCAGGCCTTCACTGTCGCGGTCCAAGCGCCCGGCCGGGTAAACGCCCGCGATGTCGATGAAGTCCTTGAGGGTCGCGCGCCCTTCGCCGTCGCTGAACTGGGTCAGCACGTCGAACGGTTTGTTGAACAGGATCAGGCGCGGCTCGGCCGGTGACGCCTTGGGCTGGCGACGCGGGCCGGCGGCAGGCCGCGCCTGGGGGCGGCGCGGCTTGTTACGGGGTGGCAGTGACATGGATCCTCAGCGGAACGGCGGCTCATCGAAGCTGCGCAGTTTACGCGAGTGCAGCGAGTTGAGCTCGGTGCGCAACAGGTCGAGGGCGGCAATGCCGATCTTCAGGTGCTGGCTGACCGCCCGGTTGTAGAAGGCGTTGGCCGAACCCGGCAGCTTGATCTCGCTGTGCAGCGGCTTGTCGGACACACACAGCAAGGTGCCGTACGGCACGCGCAAACGGTAACCCTGAGCAGCAATAGTGCCGCTTTCCATGTCCACGGCCACGGCACGCGACAGGTTGATCAACGGCCGTTCCTGGGCCCATCGCAGCTCCCAGTTACGGTCGTCGTAGGTCAGCACGGTGCCGGTGCGCAGGCGTTTCTTCAGCTGTTCGCCACGTTCGCCGGTAACCTGCGCAGCCGCTTCCTGCAAGGCCAGTTGCACTTCGGCCAGGGCTGGAATGGGGATGTTCGGCGGCACCACCCGGTCGAGAATGCCGTCACGGCGCATGTAGGCGTGGGCCAGCACGTAGTCGCCGATGGTTTGCGACTGCCGCAAGCCGCCGCAGTGGCCGATCATCAGCCAGCAGTGCGGGCGCAGCACGGCCAGGTGGTCGGTGATGTTCTTGGCGTTGGAAGGGCCGACACCAATGTTGACCAAGGTCACGCCGTCGCCGTCGGCGGCGATCAGATGGTAGGCCGGCATCTGGTAGCGGTGCCAGATCACGCTGGCGACCAGGGCCTGGGTTTCACCGTGATCCATGGCTTTTTCGATCACCACGTTGCCTGGCAGCACCATGCGCACGAAGCGCGGGTCGTCGCGAAGTTGCTCCAGACCGTGGCTGATGAACTGGTCGACATAACGGTGGTAGTTGGTCAGCAGGATCCATGGCTGCACATGGCGCCAGTCGCTGCCGGTGTAGTGCACCAGGCGGCGCAGCGAAAAGTCGACGCGCGCGGCGTCGAACAGCGCCAGTGGGAAAATTTCGGCACGGTCCCAGTCGTACAGGCCATCGGCGATGTTGTCAGTGGCGGCCGACAGGTCGGTGCTAGGGAACACCCGCGCCAGCTGCGCGGCGGTAATGCCGCTGCCGGCCAGTTCGTCGCCCTGGTCGACTACGTAAGGGTATGGAATGTTCTGCTCGCTGATGCCTACCTCTACCGTGACGGTGTAGTCGTGCATCAGGGGGCGCAACTGCTCCAGCAAGTAGCCACGGAACGCAGCGGGCTGGGTGACGGTGACGCTGTAGGTGCCGGCCACCTGCACCTTGGCATAGGCCCGCGTGGTGGCGGCGACCTCACCGTGGCTGTAGTAGGTCAGGCGCAGCGCCGGGTAGCGGAACAGGTCGCGCTCATCGGCGCCCGGCTCGGTACGGTCCTTCAGGTAACGCTTGAGGGCCTGGCTAAGGGCCCCGGTGGCCTGTTCATGCAGGGCCGCCAGACGGTCGACGGCCTGTTCGGGGGTATCAACGACTACAAAAGCGTGGCTCACACTGTGCTTCCTGTCTGGACATGCATGTGAACCATCTTGCCTGCGTTTCATGGCAATTACATCCCCGGCGGTCAGTACCGGCCTCAACGCCGGCAAGCCAGCTCCCACAAGTCCTCCACCGGTATCGAACATTGCGCATTACCTGTGGGAGCTGGCTTGCCGGCGATAGGGCCTTCAAACACACCTCAACTCGGCCAGGCAGGTGTTGCCCTGACCACCAATGCCTGCACATCCACACCCCGTGGCAGCGCCCCATACGCCCGTCCACCACCCGCCAGGCGGCTACCGATAAACGCATCGCTGACCACCGCGTTGCCCGCCTCCAGCAACAGCTTGGCCTGAAGCGCCAGGGCGATATCCTCGGTCAGCTGCCGCGCGCGGTACTGTATGTCGCCGGTGTCGGCAAATGCCCCCTTGAGGTTGCCGATATGCGCCGCCAGCCGCGGATCCCCATGCCCGTCGCCCAATTCGGCGAACAGCGCATCGAGCACGCCCGGCTCCTTGGACAAGGCCCGCAGCACATCCAGGCACTGTACGTTGCCAGAGCCTTCCCAGGTCGAATTGACCGGTGCCTCGCGGTACAGACGTGGCAGGATGCTGTCTTCGACATAACCCGCACCGCCCAGGCATTCGGCGGCCTCGTTGATCATGGCCGGCGCCCGTTTGCAGATCCAGTACTTGCCAACCGCCGTGACCAGCCGGGCGAAATGCGCCTGCTGCGGGTCGTCGGGTTGCTCCAGCGCCTGCCCCATACGCAGGCTCAGGGCCAGTGCCGCCTCGCTTTCCAGGGCAAGGTCGGCCAGCACGTTCTGCATCAGCGGCTGCTCATTGAGCAACCGGCCGCCGACCTTGCGGTGCGCGCAGTGGTGGGCCGCCTGGGTCAGCGCCTGGCGCATCAGGGCGCTGGAGCCGACCATGCAGTCGAAACGGGTCATGGCGACCATCTCGATGATGGTCGGCACACCCCGCCCTTCCTCCCCAATCATCCATGCCAGCGCACCACGGAACTCCACCTCGCTGGAGGCGTTGGAGCTGTTGCCCAGCTTGTTCTTCAGGCGCTGGATATAGAACTGGTTGCGGTTGTCGTCCGGGCGATGGCGCGGCAGCAGGAAGCAGCTCAGGCCTTTTTCGGTTTGCGCCAGCGTGAGGAAGGCATCGCACATGGGTGCCGAGCAGAACCACTTGTGCCCGACCAGCTCATACGGCTGGCCTGGACCAGGTGCCCCTACCGGGTAGGCCCGCGTGGTATTGGCGCGCACATCGGTGCCGCCCTGCTTCTCGGTCATGGCCATGCCCAGGGTGACCCCGGCCTTGTGCCGGTCGCCGACGTTGCGCGGGTCATACTCGCAGGCAAGGATTTTCGGCAGCCAGTACTCGGCCAGCTCGGGCTGAAGGCGCAGCGCCGGCACGGCAGCGAAGGTCATGGTCAGCGGGCAGCCAGTACCGGCTTCGGCCTGGCTGTGCATGTAAGTCATCGACGCGCGTGCCACATGGGCGCCAGCGCGGGGTTCGGCCCATGGCAAAGAAGGCAGGCCGTGTTCGACGGCGGTACGCATCAGCTCGTGGTAGGCCGGGTGGAACTCGACCAGGTCGATGCGATGGCCATAGCGGTCGTGGCTGATGAACTCCGGCTTGTGCGCGTTGGCCAGGAAACCTGCCTGCATCAGCGGGCCGCCCGCCAGGGCGCCGTAGGCATCTATCCGCGACTCGGCCCAGCCCGCGCCGAAACGCCGTGACCATTCCTGCAAAGGCAGGTCGAGGCGGTACAGGTTGGCACCGTCGAGAGGCGGCGGCTGGTTGGTGACTTCGTGGGTTTCAGCGTACTGGTGCAGGTTCATCGGGGGGCTCCTGGATCCGGGTAGGCTTGAGAGACCCAGTGAAGCACTGCTTGCGGGGGAGTCAAAGGGGCATTAATGACTAAACGTGTGGTGGGGGCGGCGCATGCCTTGGGAGGCATCAGGGCTGACAGGCGGTGCCACCCTGGAAGGTTTGTAGTCCAATTCTCTATCCCCTGTAGGTCCTTTCCTAAAGCCTCCCTGCCCCGAAAATACCCGTCTAGAGGCTGCTAGGTTCCTGGCTTTCATCCTCAAAAAAGAGGCAAGCCATGAGCATGCGCATGAACATCTTTGGCCGATACCAGGGCCTTGAGGGCGACCAAACCACCACAGGCGCTATCTGCATTGCCAGCCGGGCCAGGGGCCGCGTGCATGGCCGCAACTGGCTGCTTCAAGGCGACCCGACCACACCCTGCCCGCTCTGTGGACAAGCGGGCACCATCATCGAGGGCGAATCCCGCTGGCGGCAGGACGACATACCCACTGCTCTGGATGGAGCGCTGGTGCAATGCGGGTGCCCATCGGGCAGCAATCGCCTGGTTGCAAGTGGACACGCCCCTGCGGCGTCGCGCAGGGCGCCTGCACCTGAGCCTGTTCATGAGGCACCACCACAGGCCCAAGCGAGTAACCAAGTAAGCAGCAGCTATCAACCTCGGGCACATCAGCCCTCAAAAACAGCGCAGGGCATGGAGCCTGGCTTCTACATTGTTCCGCGCTGCGTGACGTATCAGGAAGTCTTGGCAGAACTCGGCGCGCCGCAGGCCAACCTGCCTAGCTCGATTCTGGAACGACTGAACCCGACCTATCAGCGAGGGTTCAAGGCAGGTGAGATCTTTGTTATCGGCGACGGTTTGCGGCGGCCGGTGTGCACGCGTGAAGAACTGACTGCAATGAGTGCGGCGAAGCAGGCGCGGGAAGCGTTGGCGAGCCTGACGCCAGAAGAGGCCGAGTTCATGATGCGCCATCAGGCCGAGATTGCCGGTTTGCTCAGCGATGTGAGCCTGGCGATGGGGGTAAGTGAGGCGATGGTTGGCAGGTCGCTGGATGAACTCAGCGAGATACTAAGAAAAATTGAAGACCTGCATAAAGATCAATTCATCAAGCATGGGCATCTTAGGCACCCTGAGTTCTTTGCGGAACGCCAAAAACTGTTCACACAACTAAGTGCAAACTTAAAAGCAACCGTTTTAAACAAACGCCTCAACCTTGGAAATTATGAAAACCTCCGCAGGGATTTAGGTATATCATCAAGAAGCTTAGTACACCACTGGAGTAAAGCAGGGGCTCCGAGCCACATCCCTGGTTATTCGACACATCTAAAGAAACTGGCCAAGATGGCTAAATACCTTAAAGCTGGAGGATCTGTTGCCATTACTGTTGGCGGCGCTAGTTCGGCGGTAAAAATCTCCGAAGTTTGCCAAGCAGGCAATGTTAAATCCTGCCAAAAGATCAAAGTCACTGAGGCAGGAAATTTTTCTGGTGGACTAGCTGGGGGCTGGCTAGGCGGCAAAATAGGAAGCAAAGCCGCCACGAAGGTTTGCTGGAAAGCCGGAGCCAATGGATTGGTGTGCGGAGTAGTGATTACTGGCGCAGGAGCATTGGCCGGAAGCCTCCTAGGCATGGGAAGTGGCGAAAAATTAGGCGAGGTCATTTTTGAGGCCATTCAAGATGATTGATCATCTGGACATCAAATTACGGCTACTCATATTGGCCTCACCATTCTGCCTGGGCCTTCTATCACTCGCAATAGATATTCAAATAGCCTGCTCTCGCCAATATGCAAGCATGACCAAATCACTCTCCCGGAGCAAATGCCTTTCCTATTCCGTAGCTCTCTGGGGTGAAGAACATATACGCTCGAGACTTTTGGTGATTTTCATGATCACTGGCACCATTACATTCCCTAAGTCCAGCATCCGCAGAGGCATACTGGATGCTCGAGACTACGATCAACTACCCAGAAACTTGAGAGCGAAATTGGTTATCGCATCCTGGGCAAACACCATTGGATTCACCTGGCTGACCATCAACTACTTTTTGATATAGCCGCCTTGCTTGAGGACTCATCGCGGGGCACCGATTCCCACAGTGATACCGCATCTTTCAATCTATGCACAATTCCTGTGGGAGCGGGTTCACCCGCGAAAGGGCCGGTACAGCCAATACAAAAGTCAGCGCATCAAGCCCAGCTCGGCATCATCCAGCAGCGCCTTGGCCATGGCTGCGAAGTAATGCGATGCCCACATCATTTGCTGGTCGCCATCCATCAAACCGGTCAGCGACAAGTCCCGTGCATAGCCCATCAACTCGGAGGCCTGCTCGCGGGCGCTGCGGCAGGGGATGCCTTCGGCTATGCGGAACAGCGGATGGGTTTGGCCTTCGCCTTGGTAGAAATAGGTTACGCCTGGGGTGGTTTTGGTTTCGTCGGTCATCGATTGGGCACCATATCGTTATGTGCCACCCGTCAGTTTCCACACATTGGGGTGACAGCTGCACACGGAGTGGAAATCCAGGCATATGGCAAACCCGGTAGGCGAAAGCCTCCCGCGTACAGCTGTCATGACAACAAGCACCATATGTACTGCCAGGTTTCCACACCCGATCGCTGAACCGTCAGCGACAGGCAAAGCCTAGAGGGCGGGATTTGCAGGAACAATCAGACGCGTGTCGACAGAGGTTGTAGGGTATTTCGCAGGAGGGTGGAGTTACCAGCCCCGAGCCGTAGGAAGAGTCTGAAATCATCGTAGCCAATGAATCTCTTGGGGCCGCTTTGCGGCCCTTCGCAGGCACGCCCGCTCCCACTGGTTTTGTGCTCAGCCCAAGCTGTGCGCGATCCTTGTGGGAGCGGGCGAGCCCGCGAAGGGCTGCAAAGCAGCCCCAATAAAAACCTACAGCGAACGCCTCGTCTGTTGGATATTCGGAGTCATCTGCACCTGCGAAATCGCCACGTTCAAACTCAACTCGAACCGACTCCCCAACCCGCGCGTCGATTCATGCGCCAACCTGGCCCCCAGCAACTCCCCCATCTGCCGGCAGATCGACAAACCAATCCCCAGGCCGCCATACCGCCGGGTCATCGAACCGTCGACCTGGAAGAACCGCTGGTACAGGGTCGACTGCTCCAGGTCATCGAAGCCGATACCGCTATCACTGACGGTAAAGGTCAAGGCCAGGTCGCCCGGCCCCAACCGGCGGCCGCGCACCTGGATCATTACTCCGCCCTGATGGGTGAACTTCAAACCGTTGTCCACCAGGCAGCCCAGGCACTGGGCCAGCTTCTTCCCGTCACCCAGCAGCCCGTCCGGCAGGTCGGCCGGTATGTCCAGGCTGAGGTACAAGCCTTTGCGCAGGGACTGCCCTGCGTAACCAGCGCGCAAGCCATGCAGCAGTGCGCGCAGGCTGAACGGCGCCGGCTGCGCGCGCAGGCGGCCTGCCTGCAGCTCGGACAGGGTAAGAATGGCGTCGACCATGTCCATCATGCCTTGCGCCGACCCCACCGCCGTGCGGTGGTACTGGGCCATTTCGGCTTCCATCGGCAGGGTGTGCATCAGCTCCAGCGAGCCGATCACGCCATTCATCGGGGTGCGCAGCTCATGGGTCACGCTGGCCAGAAACTCGTCCTTCAGGCGGTTGCTCCTGGCAAGTTGCAGGTTCAGCTGCTCCAACGTGCGCCCTGTCTCGCGCAAGGTCTGCGCCTGTTGCTCACGCAGGCTGTTGATACGGTCGGCCAGCGCCAGCGACAGCAATGCTACCTCCAGCGCCGAACCGAGCTGGCTGGCATACATGGTGATGAACACATTTGGCAGGTGGCCCAGCACCATCAGGGTGTTGACCAGCCCGCCAAGCAGGAACGCCGTCCAGGCGATGATGAACCAGCGCGCCACGCGCAAGCCACGCCACCAGGCGTACAAGCCGGCGCTGAAGATGCTCACGGTGAACAGCAACGCCAGTAGCGTGGCCATGCGCAGGGCAATGCCGTAGGGCATGCTCACCGCCATTACCATGACCAGCGCGCCGCCCAGCATCAATAGCTGCAGCAGCCGGTCGAAACCACGGCTGATGTTGCCCAGTTGCAGGAAGTGCCGGGCGAACTGGCAGCCGAACAGGCCCGCCGCACCGATGAACAGCGGCGTCGAGGCGTTCGCCCACCAGGGGCTGTCCGGCCAGAAGTAGGCCACGCCTGCACCGTTCACCGATACCTGGTAGAAACCGAACGAGGCGATATAGAGGATGTAGTAGAGGTAGCTGACGTCGCGCACGCTGAGGTAGATGAACAGGTTGTACACCAGCATCACCAGTAACACGCCGTAGATGATCCCCAGCACATACAGGCGCGTGGGCTGCTCTTCCAGGTAGGCTTCAGGGGACCACAGCGCCAGCGGCGCTTGTACCGAACCCTGGCTGTGCAGCCGCAGGTAGGCGGTGGTCACCTTGCCAGGGGGCAACTGCAACTTGAACAGGTAGTTGTTCTGCCGTATCTGCCGGCTGTCGTAGGGCAAGGCATCGCCGGTGCGCTGCGCCAGGCGGTATACGCCGCTACCGTCAGGCAAGTACAGCTCGAGGTGGTCCAGCGGCGGATAGGCCAGCTCCAGCAGCCACTGCCGCGGGGCAGCGCCGGGCGGGGCAACGGGGCGCAGCTCGACCTTGAGCCAGAACACCGAGGTGGAGTAACCGGCGTTCAGCACGTCTTCATGGTGGGGGCGGAAGAATTTGGCAAACCCGGGGGCACTGACCTGGGCGATGCTGGCACTGCCATCGAGGTCTTCGTAAACCTGCATGGCCTTGCCCAATGGAAGATGCCGGGTAGCGTCGTCGAAATCGACCGCTCCGGCCAGCACGGGCAGCAAGCCCAGAAGCACAATCAGCAAATAGCGCATACAGCCCCAGCATGGCCTGTCCGGTCGCGTCGCGGTAGCCTCCCATCCGTTTGAGACGACGTGATCCAGCAGAACCCGTTTGTCGAGTTATCCGAGCACTCTAGCATAGCTTCGCAACCTGGCAATCGGCCATATCAAAAACCAAAGAAAAGGCTCTAAATCAATACTTTCAGAAGATCAGACAATTAGAATCTGACCGATCGATCAGTAAAAGTCGTTTGTCGGACGATCCGCCCAAACAGGTTTGGTGGTAAGCTCGCCGACCATGAATACCTACAGCTCCCGCCCCGTTGTCCTCTGTCTCTCCGGCCACGACCCCAGTGGCGGCGCCGGCCTGCAGGCAGATATCGAAGCCCTGATCGCCCAAGGCTGTCACGCTGCACCCGCAGTGACCGCCCTGACCGTGCAGGATACCGTCAACGTTTCCGACTTCCGCGTGCTCGACCGCGAGTGGGTACTGGCCCAGGCCAATGCCGTGCTGGCCGACTCCACGGTGGCCGCCGTCAAGCTGGGCATGCTCGGTTCGATCGAGATGGTCGACACCGTCGCCGAACTGCTGGCCGCCCACCCGCACCTGCCGCTGGTCTGCGACCCGGTGCTGCGTGCCGGCGGCGGTGGCCGCCTGGGCAAGGACGAAGTGGGCTACGCCCTGCGCGAACGCCTGCTGCCGCTGGCGACCATCGCCACGCCGAACCTGCCTGAAGCCCGCATCCTCGCCGAACTGCCCGAAGGCACCGCCGACGAATGTGCCGAAAAGCTGCTGCCGTTCTGTAGACACCTGCTGATTACCGGCGGTCACGGCGACGAAGACGAAATTCACAACCGCCTGTACACCCAGGACGGCCAGCTCCACACCTGGACCTGCCACCGCCTGCCGGGCAGCTACCATGGCTCGGGCTGCACCCTGGCCAGCGCCCTGGCTGGCCGCCTGGCCCTCGGCGAGCAGCTGGAAAGCGCCGTGCGCAGCGCCCTGGACTACACCTGGCGCACCCTGCGTGACGCCGAGCAGCTGGGCAGGGGCCAGTACGTGCCGCGCCGCCTGCCCCTGGACTTCTGTTCCTGATACGAGGCTTTCAATGAAGCTACGCGGTCTGTATGCAATCACCGACAGCCAGCTGCTCGCCGGCCGGTTCCTGTCCCATGTCGAGGCGGCACTGGAAGGCGGCGTGTGCCTGCTGCAGTACCGCGACAAAAGTGACGACGCGGCGCGCCGCCTGCGTGAAGCAGAAGGGCTGATGAAGCTCTGCGAGCGCTACGGCACCCAGCTGCTGATCAACGACGACGCCGAACTGGCCGCACGCCTGGGCGTCGGTGTACACCTGGGCCAGACCGACGGCCCGCTAACCCCGGCCCGCGCCCTGCTCGGCCGCCGGGCGATCATCGGTTCCACCTGCCACGCCAGCCTCGACCTGGCCGCCCAGGCCGCCAGCGAAGGCGCCAGCTACGTCGCCTTTGGCCGCTTCTTCAATTCCGTTACCAAGCCGGGCGCGCCCGCCGCCAACGTCGAACTGCTGGAGCAGGCGCGTGCCCAGGTGAAACTGCCGATTGCCGTGATCGGCGGCATCACCCTCGACAACGCCGCCCCGCTGGTCGCCCACGGCGCCGACCTGCTGGCGGTGATCCATGGCCTGTTCGGTGCCGACAGCGCGCAGGAAGTTACCCGCCGCGCCCGCGCCTTCAATGCCTTGTTCGCATCCTGATTTCGAGAGAGCCTTTCATGTCCCGTTCCGAAGACCTGTTCGCCAAAGCCCAGAAGCACATCCCCGGCGGCGTCAACTCGCCAGTGCGCGCTTTCAAAAGCGTGGGCGGCACGCCGCTGTTCTTCAAGCATGCCGAAGGCGCCTACGTCGTTGACGAAGACGACAAGCGCTATGTCGACTACGTCGGCTCCTGGGGCCCGATGATCCTCGGCCACGGCCACCCGGACGTACTGGACTCGGTACGCAAGCAGCTGGAGCACGGCCTGTCCTACGGCGCACCGACCGCCATGGAAACCGATATGGCCGACCTGGTCTGCTCGCTGGTGCCGTCCATGGAAATGGTGCGCATGGTCAGCTCGGGCACCGAAGCCACCATGAGCGCCATCCGCCTGGCCCGTGGCTACACCGGCCGTGACGCCATCATCAAGTTCGAAGGCTGCTACCACGGCCACTCCGACAGCCTGCTGGTAAAAGCCGGTTCCGGCCTGCTGACCCAGGGCGTGCCAAGCTCGGCCGGCGTGCCGGCAGACTTCGCCAAGCACACCCTGACCCTGCCGTTCAACGACATCGCCGCGGTCGAGAAAACCCTGGCAGACGTCGGCCAGACCGTGGCCTGCATCATCGTCGAGCCCGTAGCCGGCAACATGAACTGCGTCCCACCGGCGCCGGGCTTCCTTGAAGGCCTGCGCGAGCAGTGCGACAAACACGGCGTGGTGCTGATCTTCGACGAAGTGATGACCGGCTTCCGCGTCTCGCTGGGCGGCGCCCAGGGCCACTACGGCATCAAGCCGGACCTGTCCACCTTCGGCAAGATCGTCGGTGGCGGCATGCCGGTCGGTTGCTTCGGCGGCAAGCGCGAAATCATGGGCTGCATCGCCCCGCTCGGCCCGGTTTACCAGGCCGGCACCCTGTCGGGCAACCCGCTGGCCATGGCCGCTGGCCTGACCACCCTGAAGCTGATCAGCCGCCCGGGCTTCCACGCCGAGCTGACCGACTACACAAGCCGCATGCTCGATGGCCTGCAGCAACGTGCCGATGCCGCTGGCATACCGTTCGTCACCACCCAGGCCGGTGCCATGTTCGGCCTGTACTTCAGCGGCGCCGACGACATCGTCACCTTCGAAGACGTGATGAGCAGCGATGCCGAACGCTTCAAGCGCTTCTTCCACCTGATGCTGGAAGGCGGCGTGTACCTGGCACCGAGCGCGTTCGAGGCCGGCTTCACCTCCATCGCCCACGGCGACAAGGAGCTGCAGATCACCCTGGACGCGGCTGAGAAGGCCTTTGCCGCCCTGAAATAAGCAGCTACTCCCCTTTGTGGGAGCGGCCTTGTGTCGCGATAGGGCCGCAAAGCGGCCCCGGCAATCGATGCATTTCTGCTGGAATTCTGGGGCTGCTGCGCAGCCCTATCGCGACACAAGGCCGCTCCCACAGAGGCCGGTACAGGCAATAATTACGCATGCACAATCAGCTGACTTCCCCAACCAAGCAGAAATTCGAGTAAAACTTTGTAAGGTTGGCGCTGCTTATCCCATAATGTGCCACCAGAGACATTGGCCGCAGCTTTGCAGAGGTAAGTCGATCCCCATGAACCGCACCGGCCGCGCCCTGACCCTGGGCTGCCTGTTGCTTCTTCAGCCCCTGCTGGCCTTGGCGGAGGGCGGTAACTCGTTGCTGATTCCGGCGACGGGCCGCTGCACCTTGAATGTTCAGCCTGAAGACCTGGCAAACGCCCTCAAGGCCTGCGAGCAGACGGCTACCGCGGGGGATGCCCAGGCGCAATTCGAACTGGGCGAGTACTACTACACGCAAACGCCGAAAAACCTCGACAAAGCCCTGGACTGGTTCCAGAAGGCTTCGCTGCAAGGCCAGGCCGACGCCCAGTACCGTCTGGGTGCCATGTTCTTCCATGGCGAAGGGGTCAAGGCCAACAACGTGCAGGCCTACATCCTGCTGAAGATGGCCGCGGTCAACGGCGCCGAAGATGCACTGGACATGGCCGACGAAGTCACCGAGCAAATGCCCCGCGACGAACTGGAGCATGCCACCCAGGTGCTCGGCCAGATCTTCCGCAAATACCTGCTGGAACTGCAGAACGCCGAAGGGCGCACGCCGTTCTCGCCACTCCCCTGACGGTTACTTTTCCGGCATTGGCATCGGGAACGGCATCACATTGCCGCCGCCCTTGGCTTCGCTGATCTTTGCCGTGCCCAGCCGCTCCACTTCGTCGATGCGCACGATCGAGTGCATCGGCACGAAACTGCGGATCACCCCCTCGAACTGGTTCTTCAGCTTCTCCTCGCTCGGATCCACCACCAGTTGCGAGCGCTCGCCGAACACGAACTCCTCGATTTCCAGGAAGCCCCACAGGTCGCTCTGGTAGATCTGCTTGGCATACATCTCGAAGACCTGCCCCTGGTTGAGGAAGATCACTTTATAGATGGCAGGTTCG
Organism: Pseudomonas putida NBRC 14164; assembly: GCF_000412675.1. Classification (NCBI taxonomy): domain Bacteria; kingdom Pseudomonadati; phylum Pseudomonadota; class Gammaproteobacteria; order Pseudomonadales; family Pseudomonadaceae; genus Pseudomonas; species Pseudomonas putida. Next base: position 5,498,383 of record NC_021505.1, read on the forward strand.
CGTTTGCTCATGATGGGAGGGATAACACATGCGTAAGAAAAGGCAGGCATGATACCTGCTCCGGCCTCTTCGCGGGTGAACCCGCTCCCACAGGTCATGCACACAACCTGTGGGAGCGGGTTCACCCGCGAAGAGGCCGGAACAGGCAGTACATACCGTTGAACGTTTCAGTGCTTTCGCCACTGGCATTCAAGGGTTATTCTTGAGTTCACACCCATTGCCGTCGAGCGGCTAAAAACGACCTTGAACGCACCCATAGAACCCCATCGTTTCATCCTCGAGCCCTTCGAGGCCCACCGTTTCGCCAACTTGTGCGGGCAGTTCGACGAGCACTTGCGCCTGATCGAACAGCGCCTGGCCATCGAAATCCGCAACCGCGGCAATCAGTTCGAACTGATCGGCGAACCCAAGACCACCTCTGCGGCCGAACAGTTGCTGCGCCGTCTCTACCGCGAGACCAAGGCCACCGACCTGTCGCCGGAAACCGTGCACCTGTACCTGCAGGAGTCGGCTGTCGAAAACATCGACAACCCGGCCGTCAACGAGGTCAGCGTGTCGCTGCGTACGCGCAAGGGCAACATCCGCCCGCGCGGGCTCAACCAGCAGCGCTACGTGAAGGAAATACTGGCCAACGACATCAACTTCGGCGTCGGCCCGGCCGGTACCGGCAAGACCTACCTTGCCGTGGCCTGTGCCGTGGATGCGCTGGAGCGCGAACAGGTGCGCCGTATCCTGCTGGTGCGCCCTGCGGTCGAGGCAGGCGAAAAGCTTGGTTTCCTGCCCGGTGACCTGGCACAGAAGATCGACCCGTACCTGCGCCCGCTGTACGACGCCCTGTACGAAATGCTCGGCTTCGAACACGTTGCCAAGCTGATCGAGCGCCAGGTGATCGAGATCGCCCCGCTGGCCTACATGCGTGGCCGTACCCTGAACAACAGCTTCATCATCCTCGACGAAAGCCAGAACACCACGCTGGAACAGATGAAAATGTTCCTCACCCGCATCGGTTTCGGCTCCACCGCGGTGATTACCGGCGACATCACCCAGGTCGACCTGCCACGTGGCACCAAGTCAGGCCTGGCACACGTCATCGAGGTGCTGAAGGACGTTCCGGGCATCAGTTTTACCCACTTCCAACCCAAAGATGTGGTTCGTCACCCACTGGTGCAGCGTATTGTCGAAGCCTACGACCGCTTCGAAGCCCGCCAGGCCAAGCCCGAGGCGCCCGGCAAAGATGCTTGAACTTGATATCCAACGGGCCACGGACGCTGCCGCCCCGGATGACGCCGCCTTCCGCCGCTGGTGCGAGCTGGCCCTGCGCCAGCGCAGCGCCGACTCGGAAATGACCATTCGCCTGGTCGACGAAGCCGAAGGCCGTGAGCTGAACCACACCTACCGGCACAAAGACTACGCGACCAATGTGCTGTCGTTCCCGGCCGATGTGCCCGACGAACTGCTCGATATTCCGCTGCTGGGGGACCTGGTGATCTGCGTCCAGGTGGTCGAGCGCGAAGCGGCCGAACAAGGCAAGTCGCTCGAAGCCCACTGGGCGCACCTGGTCATTCACGGTTGCCTGCACCTGCTCGGCTACGACCACATCGATGATGAGGAAGCCGAAGAAATGGAAAGCCTGGAACGGGAATTGCTGGCAGAACTGGGTCACCCCGACCCGTATGCCGACGATGAAACCGACTCAATCACACACTGAAACACGAAGGATCACGAGAACCGCCATGAGCGAAGATCGATCGAGCAACGGGCAAAAGTCCTGGCTGGGCAAACTGACCCAGGCTTTTGCCCATGAGCCGAAAAACCGCCAGGAGCTCCTTGAGCTGCTGCGCGAAGCCCATCAGAATAAACTGCTGGACAGCGAAGCGCTGACCATCGTCGAAGGCGCCATCCAGGTCGCCGACCTGCAGGTGCGAGACATCATGGTGCCGCGCTCGCAGATGAACAGCATCAAGGCCGGCCAGTCGCCTCGCGAGTTTCTGCCAGCGGTGATAGACGCCGCGCACTCGCGCTACCCGGTGATCGGCGAAAGCCACGACGATGTGCTCGGGATCCTGCTTGCCAAAGACCTGCTGCCGCTGATCCTCAAGGAGAACGGCGACAGCTTCAATATCAAGGACCTGCTGCGCCCGGCCACCTTCGTGCCCGAGTCCAAGCGCCTGAACGTGTTGCTGCGCGAGTTCCGCGCCAACCATAACCACATGGCCATCGTCATCGACGAATATGGCGGCGTGGCGGGCCTGGTCACCATCGAAGACGTGCTGGAACAGATTGTCGGCGACATCGAAGACGAGCACGACGTCGAGGAAGACAGCTACATCAAGCCGCTGCCAAGCGGCGACTTCCTGGTCAAGGCGCTTACCCCGATCGAGAACTTCAACGAGTTCTTCGACAGCCAGTTCTCCGATGACGAGTTCGACACGGTTGGCGGGCTGGTGATGAGCGCCTTTGGCCACCTTCCCAAGCGCAACGAAACCACCGAGATCGGGTCCTACAAGTTCCGTATTCTCAACGCCGACAGCCGGCGGATACACTTGCTGCGCCTGACCCCGATCACCCGTTAAGGACAAACATGCGTTGGATCACCCGCCCCGGCTGGCCCGGTAACCTGCTGGCCCTGGCGGCCGGTGCTTCCACCCTTCTGGCCCTGGCGCCGTTCGACATCTGGCCGCTGGCCATATTGTCCATCGCCGTGCTCTACCTTGGCCTGCGCGAGCTCACCCCGCGCCAGGCCATGTGGCGGGGCTGGTGGTTCGGTTTCGGCCTGTATGGCGCCGGCACCTGGTGGATCTACGTCAGCATGAACACCTACGGCGGCGCCTCGCCGCTGCTGGCGATCCTGCTGCTGTTGGCGTTCTTCGCCGCCCTGGCCTGGTTCTTTGCCCTGCCCACCTGGCTGTGGGCACGCTGGCTGAGGCGCAATGAAGCGCCACTGGCCGACGCCTTGTGCTTCGCCGCCCTCTGGCTGCTGCAAGAGGCCTTCCGCGGCTGGTTCCTGACCGGTTTCCCTTGGCTTTATGCCGGCTACAGCCAGCTGGATGGCCCATTGGCCGGGCTGGCACCACTGGGCGGCGTATGGCTGGTTTCCTTCACCCTGGCGCTCACTGCGGCCCTGCTGTGCAACCTGCACCGCTTGCGCGCCCGCCCCTCGTTTCTTGCCGTGGCCTGCTTGCTGTTGCTGGCCCCGTGGGTACTGGGCCTGGCGCTCAAGGGCCATGCCTGGACCAAACCGGCAGGTGACCCGCTGAAAGTGGCAGCCATTCAAGGCAACGTCGAGCAGGACCTGAAATGGGACCCGGCGCACATCGACGCGCAGCTGGCGCTGTATCGTGACCTGAGCTTCAGCTCCAAACCTGTGGACCTGCTGATCTGGCCAGAAACCGCAGTGCCGGTGCTCAAGGACCAGGCACAGGGCTACATCGACGTGATGGGGCGCTTCGCTGCCGAGAGGCATTCGGCGCTGATCACCGGCGTGCCGGTGCGTGAAGTGGTGCATCATCAGCGCCGCTACTACAACGGCATCACCGTCGCCGGTGAAGGCGATGGCACCTACCTCAAGCAGAAACTGGTGCCGTTTGGTGAATACGTGCCGCTGCAGGACATGCTGCGAGGGATGATCGAGTTCTTCAACCTGCCCATGTCCGACTTCGCCCGCGGGCCGGAAGATCAGCCGCTGCTGCAGGCCAAGGGCTATCAGATTGCGCCGTACATCTGCTACGAAGTGGTCTACCCCGAGTTTGCCGCAGGCCTGGCCGCACGCAGCGACCTGCTGCTGACCATCAGCAACGACACCTGGTTCGGCAAATCGATCGGTCCTTTGCAGCACTTGCAGATGGCACAGATGCGCGCCCTGGAAGCCGGCCGCTGGATGATCCGCGCCACCAACAACGGCGTGACGGCCCTTATCGACCCGTTTGGCCGCATTACCACGCAAGTGCCGCAGTTCGAGCAGGCGGTGCTGTATGGCGAAGTGGTGCCGATGCAGCAATTGACGCCTTATCTGAAATGGCGCTCGTGGCCGCTGGCGATTGTGTGTGCGCTGCTGCTGGGCTGGGCGTTGCTGGCGGGGCGCATAGCCAAAACCGTCTGATGATGCTGCCTGTGCCGGCCTCTTCGCGGGCTTGCCCGCTCCCACAGGGACTGCACACGCCTCGAAGGCTGCGCTAATTCTGTGGGAGCGGGCAAGCCCGCGAAGAGGCCGTCACAGGCAGCACAAGGTTCAATAAAAGACCCGATACCCCACCAACCCCACCACTTCATTGAGCAACTGCCCGCTCTGCCACATCGCCCGGCTCTCCGGCAGCAACCCGGCAAAAGGCCGCGCATGATCGCGCCCCAAGAACCCCACCGGCGCCGGCACCACCTCGAACCCCGCCTGTTCAAAGCTCCAGCGCGAGCGCTGCATGTGCCAGGCCTGGGTCACCACCACTACGCGGCGAATCCCCAACGGTTGCAGCACCTTGGCCGTGAGCTGGGCATTTTCCCAGGTCGTGCGGCTGGCCTCTTCGCGCCACTTCACCTCGACCGCAAAGTCCTCGCGTAGCCGATCCGCCATCAACCGCGCCTCGCTCGGCGGCGTGCCATAGTGCAGCCCACCACTGGTCAGCACCGGCAAACCTGAGGCCTTGGCCAGCCGCGCGGCAAAGCGCATGCGCTCCAGCGCCGTGGCCGTAGGCTGGTCGCTACCGCCCCAGGCCGGGTCGCCCCGCTCACGTCCGGCCCCCAGCACCACGATCGCATCCGCCCGGCTCGCCAGGCCGGCCCAGTCGCTCACGGCCAACGGCGGCTCGCTTTCCAGCACACGGGCGGTTTCCTGCACCACCAGCGGCAGGCTCATCAGCCACAGGCCACCCAGTCCCACGGCAAAGCACAGCGCCGCCAACCGTGGCCGCCGCGCACGCAGCCACCACGCCGCGAGCAGCAGCAGGAACAGGATGCCCGGCGGCATCAGCCATTGTTTGATGAAGAATCGGATCGGCATCGGCCACACCTCCTTGGCAAGGGGTGCAGCCTAAAAGGATCGGCGCCGGTCAACAAGGGTGCGACCGGCGCCAATCGTGAGCTGTGTGATATTGAAGAACCGGCGCGCGATGGCCTGCGGCTGGCATCCTGAACGGCTAGCGATGTGGCAGCGTCCTGGATCTCGCCGTATTGGCGGGGCGTTTCTTGTCCTTGAGCCAGATGATCTTGGCCGATGCCGGCTCCGCTTGTGGGTAACTGCCGGCACAGGCACTCTGGCGCACCGGGAGCGATTCCAGGTAGGCCTTGATCACTTCGAACTCTGCGTGGCTCAGGCCGCGCAATTCCAGCTCGGCCGGCATCTCGTCGCGCAATCGCACCGAGGTCCTGGCGGTTTCCAGCGCCAGGCCAAGCCGGTCGATCAGACGTTCGTAAAGCTCCGGCTTGATTGCGGGTAGCTGCGTCTCTCCCATCCGTTCACCTCATTGAAGATAAAGAATATCTCCCCCCACACCTGAGCTTAGCGGCGCAATGAAAAGCAGCCGCCTGCCGCGACCAGCGGGCATTCGCAACGAAGGTTTCCCACGATGCGCAACGCTGCTGTATGCTACGGCGTTCACTCTAAACGACACCGGAGTACCGGTTGCAGCGAGGTTCCGCTGCCTGGAACAAGGTCTCTTCTCTCTCAGCCAAAAGTAGCCATGCACGAACAATACACGCCCCGTGATATCGAAGCCGCCGCCCAGAACTTCTGGGACGAGCAACAATCGTTCGCTGTTACCGAACAGCCAGGCAAAGACACCTACTATTGCCTATCGATGTTCCCGTACCCGAGCGGCAAGCTACACATGGGCCACGTGCGCAACTACACCATCGGCGACGTGATTGCCCGCTACCAGCGCATGCTGGGCAAGAACGTCCTGCAGCCGATGGGCTGGGACGCTTTCGGCATGCCCGCGGAAAACGCGGCGATGAAAAACAACGTCGCCCCGGCCAAGTGGACCTACGAAAACATCGACTACATGAAGACCCAGCTCAAGAGCCTGGGCCTTGCCATCGACTGGGCACGTGAAGTGACCACCTGCAAACCCGACTACTACCGTTGGGAGCAGTGGCTGTTCACCCGCCTGTTCGAGAAAGGCATCATCTACCGCAAGAACGGTACCGTGAACTGGGACCCGGCTGACCAGACCGTACTGGCCAACGAGCAGGTCATCGACGGCCGTGGCTGGCGTTCGGGCGCGCTGATCGAGAAGCGCGAAATCCCGATGTACTACTTCCGCATCACCGACTACGCCGACGAGCTGCTGGAAAGCCTCGACGAGCTGCCGGGCTGGCCTGAGCAGGTCAAGACCATGCAGCGCAACTGGATCGGCAAGTCGCGCGGCATGGAAGTACAGTTCCCGTACGACCAGGCCAGCATCGGCCACGAAGGCACCCTCAAGGTCTTCACCACCCGCCCGGACACGCTGATGGGCGCGACCTACGTCGCCGTAGCCGCCGAGCACCCGCTGGCCACCCAGGCCGCCCAGGGCAACCCGGCGCTGCAGGCGTTCATCGACGAGTGCAAGAGCGGCAGCGTTGCCGAAGCCGACATGGCCACCCAGGAGAAGAAGGGCATGGCCACTTCCCTGCTGGTCGAGCACCCGCTGACCGGCGAGAAGCTGCCGGTATGGGTCGCCAACTACGTGCTGATGCACTATGGCGATGGCGCGGTAATGGCCGTGCCGGCCCACGACGAGCGCGACTTCGAGTTCGCCCGCAAATACAACCTGCCAGTCAAGGCGGTGGTACGCACCAGCGAAGGCGATGACGTCGGCAACGAATGGCTGGCTGCCTACAACGAGCACGGCCAGCTGATCAACTCGGGCGAGTTCGATGGCCTGGACTTCGCCGGCGCCTTCGACGCCATCGAAACCGCCCTGATCCGCAAGGAACTGGGCAAATCGCGTACCCAGTTCCGCCTGCGCGACTGGGGTATCAGCCGCCAGCGCTACTGGGGCTGCCCGATTCCGATCATCCACTGCCCGTCCTGCGGCGACGTACCGGTGCCGGAAGACCAGCTGCCGGTCACCCTGCCGGAGAACGTGGTACCGGACGGTGCCGGCTCGCCACTGGCGCGCATGCCTGAATTCTACGAATGCACCTGCCCGAAATGCGGCACCGCGGCCAAGCGCGAAACCGACACCATGGACACCTTCGTCGAATCGTCCTGGTATTTCGCCCGCTACGCCTCGCCTAATTACGACAAGGGCCTGGTCGACCCGAAAGCCGCCAACCACTGGCTGCCTGTCGACCAGTACATCGGTGGTATCGAACACGCGATCCTGCACCTGCTGTACGCGCGCTTCTTCCACAAGCTGATGCGCGACGAAGGCCTGGTTACCTCGAACGAGCCGTTCAAGAACCTGCTGACCCAGGGCATGGTGGTCGCTGAAACCTACTACCGCGTGGCCAGCAACGGCGGCAAGGACTGGTTCAACCCGGCCGATGTCGAAATCGAGCGCGATGCCAAGGCCAAGATCATCGGCGCCCGCCTGAAGACCGACGGCCTGCCGGTGGAAATCGGCGGCACCGAGAAGATGTCCAAGTCGAAGAACAACGGCGTCGACCCGCAATCGATGATCGAAGCCTACGGCGCCGACACCTGCCGCCTGTTCATGATGTTCGCCTCGCCGCCCGACATGAGCCTGGAATGGTCCGACTCTGGCGTCGAAGGTGCCAGCCGCTTCCTGCGCCGTGTCTGGCGCCTGGCCCAGGCTCACGTCAGCCAGGGTCTGCCGGGCAAGCTGGATGTCGCCGCCCTGGACGACGCGCAGAAAGTCATCCGCCGCGCCATCCACGCCGCCATCAAGCAGGCCAGCAATGATGTAGGCCAGTTCCACAAGTTCAACACCGCCATTGCCCAGGTGATGACCGTGATGAACGTGCTGGAAAAGGCCCCGCAAGCCAGCGAGCAGGACCGTGCCCTGCTGCACGAAGGCCTGGAAGCCGTCACCCTGCTGCTGTCGCCGATCACCCCGCACATCTCCCACGCGCTGTGGCAGCACCTCGGCCACACAGGGTCGGTAATCGATGCCGCCTGGCCGAGCGTCGACGAGCAGGCACTGGTGCAGGACACCGTTACCCTGGTGGTTCAGGTCAACGGTAAACTCCGCGGCCAGGTCGAAATGCCTGCCGCAGCCAGCCGCGAAGAAGTCGAAGCCGCCGCCCGCAGCAACGAGAATGTCCTGCGCTTCATCGATGGCCTTACCATCCGCAAGGTCATCGTGGTACCGGGCAAGCTGGTCAACATCGTCGCCAACTGATGAAAACGCCCACCCGCAGTGGCTGCGGGTGGGCGGTACAGGCCCACAAGGGAGCAACAACATGATCAAACGCAATTTGCTGGTAATCGGCCTGGCGGTCATGCTCAGCGCCTGCGGTTTCCAGCTGCGCGGCACCGGCTCCACCGAGCTGAGTGTGAAGGAAATGGACGTCAGCGCACGCAATGCCTACGGCCCGACCGTGGTCCAGCTTCGAGAGGTACTGGAGCGTAGCGGTGTCAACGTGCATGCCGGCGCGCCTTACCGCCTGGTGTTGACCAACGAGCAGGAGCGCGAGCGCTCGGCAACCTACAGCAGCGGCAACCGTTCCGCCGAGTACGAGCTGACCACGGAGCTGAACTACAGCATCCAGGGCCTGAACAACCTGGAGCTGCTGAGCGACAAGCTGGAAGTGCGCAAGATCTACGTGCGTGACGGCTCGAACATCACCGGTTCCGAGCAGGAAGCCAACCGCGCGCGTGAAGAAATGCGCCGCGACCTGGTCAATGCCATGGTCGTCCGCCTGCAAATGCTGAGCCCGTCCCAGCTGGACGAGCTGCAGCGTAAAGCCGACGAGCGCGCCAAGGCCGAAGCCGACGCGCTGGAGGCCGCACGCCGCCAGCAGGCCGAAACGCCTCAGCAGTCGCCACTGGAAGTGCCGGGCAACTAAGCCCGCGTGGGGCACCCTCGGGTGCCCCGCCTGTTTCCCATGAAACTCGCCCCCGCCCAACTCAACAAGCACCTGCAAGGCGCCCTGGCACCGGTCTACGTGGTCAGCGGCGACGACCCGCTGCTGTGCCAGGAAGCCGCTGACGCCATCCGCAACGCGGCACGTCAGCAAGGTTTCGACGAACGTCAGGTGTTCAGTGCCGACGCCAATTTCGACTGGGGCACCCTGCTCCAGGCTGGCGCCAGCCTGTCGCTGTTCGCCCAGCGCCGCCTGCTGGAACTGCGCCTGCCCTCGGGCAAGCCTGGTGACAAGGGCGCCGCCGCGTTGATGGAATACTGCGCCAGGCCCGCCGAAGACACCGTGCTGCTGGTCAGCCTGCCCAAGCTCGACGGCAGCGCGCAGAAGACCAAATGGGGCAAGGCGTTGATCGAAGGTGCGCACTGCCAGTTCATCCAGATCTGGCCGGTGGATGTGCACCAGCTGCCACAGTGGATCAACCAGCGGCTGCAGCAAGCCGGCCTGTCGGCGCAACGTGACGCTGTCGACCTGATCGCTGCGCGCGTGGAAGGCAACCTGCTGGCCGCCGCGCAGGAAATCGAAAAGCTCAAGCTGCTTGCCGACGGCAACCAGATCACCGTGGAAACCGTGCAGGCTGCAGTCGCCGACAGCGCCCGCTTCGATGTCTTCGGCCTGGTCGACGCCATTCTCAATGGCGAAGCGGCGCATGCCCTGCGCATGCTCGAAGGCTTGCGTGGTGAAGGCGTGGAGCCGCCCGTGATCCTCTGGGCCCTGGCCCGTGAACTGCGCCAACTGGCCGGGCTGGCCCAACTGTTCAGCCAAGGCGTGCCGCTGGACAAAGCCTTTAGCCAGGCCCGCCCGCCCATCTGGGACAAACGCCGACCGCTGGTCAGCAAAGCCCTGCAACGCTTGTCAGCGCGACGCTGGGGGCAGTTGTTGCAGGATGCCCAGCGTATCGATGCGCAGATCAAGGGCCAGGCCGAGGGTTCGCCCTGGACAGGGCTTGCGCGCTTGTCGCTGTTGATGGCGGGTCAGCGCCTTACCCTCCCCCCTGAGTAACCAGGGCCACTGTGGGAGCGGGCGCGCCCGCGAATCAGGCGACGCGGTGGATGGCACCGGCTTCGCCGGTGTTCGCGGGCACGCCCGCTCCCACAGGGATGCTATGCCCAGGATCCTGACCATAAACACAATTAATTGGCGGCCCGGTAGCCCAAGCCCTACAGTGCGCCCCGAAACCCACCCAAGCAGGGAACCCCGCCATGAGCAAAAAGCCGAAAAAGCACGGCCCCAACAAGGCCAAGTCCATCGTCGCCCAACCCCTGTTCCGCTGCCGCCAGGAACAACCGGACAAGGGCAAAGGCAGCTACCGCCGCGAAGCCTTCCAATCGAGAGATTGGGAGGCTTCCTACTTTTTGGCAGCATGAAAGCATCGCAAGCGCAGGCATGGTATGGTCGTCACCTGACCTGCAATTCTGGATCTGTGCATGCTCTTCCGTCTTCTCCCCCGTTGGGAAACCCGCCAGCTGATCGCGGCCTCCAGCTTCATCCTGCTCGTGGCCTGCGCGGAAAAACCCACCGCTGCCGACGCACTGCCGCTGGCCCCTGCCCAACCCGCTCCAGTGGTGACTGTGCCCGGCACAACGCCTGACGTCAGCACTGAAATCCAGCCTCTGCAAACCTTCGCCCAATGGCAGGCAGGCTTCCGCCAGCAAGCCCTGCAAGCCGGCATCTCGCCGAGCACGTTCGACAGCGCCTTCCTCGGCGTCACCCCCGACATGGACGTGATCAAGGCTGACCGCAGCCAGCCAGAGTTCACCCGCCCGGTATGGGAATACCTCGAAGGCGCCCTGTCGCCTCTGCGCGTGCGCAATGGCAAGAGGCTGCTGGAGCAGAACGCCGAGCTGCTGGCCCGCCTCGAGCAACGCTATGGCGTCGACCGCCAGGTGCTGGTCGCCGTGTGGGGCATGGAAAGCAACTTTGGCCAGTTCCAAGGCAACAAGTCAGTGATTCGCTCGCTGGCCACGCTGGCCTATGAAGGCCGTCGCCCGCAGTTCGCCCAGGACCAGCTGATCGCCGCGCTGCAAATTATCCAGCATGGCGACATCCAGCCTGAAGCCATGCGTGGTTCGTGGGCCGGCGCCATGGGCCAGACCCAGTTCATCCCGACCACCTACAACACCCATGCCGTGGACTTCGACGGTGATGGCCGCCGCGACATCTGGAACAGTACGCCGGATGCCCTGGCCTCCACGGCGCATTACCTGCAAAGCTCGGGCTGGAAGCGTGGTCAGCCATGGGGCTTCGAGGTACAAGTGCCGGCTGGCTTCGATTTCTGGCAAGCCGATGGTGCGCTGCGCAAACCGGTCAGCGAGTGGCTGGCGATGGGTGTGACACTGCCTGCAGGCACGCAGTTGCCCGCCAACAGCAACCAGCTGTCAGCCGCCCTGCTGCTGCCAGCGGGCGCACGTGGCCCGGCGTTTTTGGTGCTGGACAACTTCCGCGCAATCCTCAAGTACAACAACTCGTCGTCCTATGCCTTGGCGGTGAGCCTGCTGGGGGATCGCTTCAGTGGTTGGGGCTTCATTGCCGGCAGCTGGCCGAAAGAAGACCTGCCATTGAGCCGCAGCGAGCGCATGGAGCTGCAGAACTTGCTGAACAGCCGTGGGCACGAGGCCGGCAATGCCGATGGCATCATCGGCGCCAATACCCGCAAGGCCATTCGCACCGCCCAGCAGGGGCTGGGGTGGCCAGCAGATGGCTACCCGACCCACAAGCTGCTTGAGAGCCTGCGTCAACCGTGAGATTGCTGAGGGCGCTCCTACAGCCAACCGCGTAACTGCAATGTATCGCAATCCCCTGTAGGAGCGGCCTTGTGCCGCGATGGGCTGCAAAGCAGCCCCGACAATCTCAAGCCTTGAACAGATCCTGCTCCAACACCAGGCTCTGCCGATCACTGTCCAGCCTGACCCGAGCCCCCAACGGCAAGCACACATTCGGGTCGCAATGCCCACTGCGCCACCCCGCCAGCACCGGTACACCCAGCGGCGCAAACGTGTCTTCCAGCAACGGCGCCAACGCCGCCGTGGTAATCCCGGCAAAGTCCCCCACCAGCACGCCCTTCACCCCCTCCAGCTTGCCCGCCAGGCGTAACTGGGTCAGCAGCCGGTCCACCCGGTACAACGGCTCGTTGACGTCCTCGATGAACAGGATGCAGCCCTGAGTATCCAGCTCGGCAAGCGTCCCCATGGTCGCCCCCAGCATCGACAGGTTGCCGCCCAGCAGCGGCCCGCTGGCCACACCCGGCAACACCGTGGTCAAGGCATAGTCCGCCGGGTGCGCGATCAGCTCGCCGCCCCGCACAAGCCCAGCCAACTGTGCCAACAACGACGATTCGGTCGGCGGCAACTTGGCCCCCAGCAGATCGGCATTCAGCATCCCCCCGTGGAAGGTAACCAGCCCGCCGCAATGCCGGTAGATCGCAGTGTGCAGTGCGGTAATGTCGCTGTAGCCGATCAACGGTTTAGGGTTGCGGCGAATGAGCTCGAAGTCGAGCTGATCGAGCAAACGCATGCTGCCATAGCCCCCGCGCATGCACAGGATGGCGTCGATGGCCGGGTCGGCAAAGGCATCGTGCAGGTCCTGCAGGCGCTGCTGGTCCGGCCCTGCCAGGTAACCCTGCGCTTGCAGGGCACCCGGGTAGATACGGCAACGGTAGCCGCGGTCAGCAAACCACTGGCTGACCTTGTGCGTATCCAGACGCGCCGCGCCTGCCGGCGCGACAATGGCAAAGCAGGCGTTAGCCGGCAGCGCGGCTGGCAGGCTGGGTTGGACAGTTTCGGCGCAATTCATCGCGGCTCCTTGCAGCGGGTGTGGCACAAACAAAAATGCCGATGCCGCCTTTCGGCGTGCATCGGCATACGTAGCTCTGCTTTTGGCTCAGAGCTTGATCTTGGCTTCGTGAGCTTGCTGGTCAGCGTGATACGAAGAACGCACCAACGGGCCGGAGGCGACGTTCTTGAAGCCCATCTTGTAACCTTCCTCGGCGAACCAGGCGAAGGTGTCCGGGTGAACGAAACGTTGCACCGGCAGGTGGCTACGCGATGGCTGCAAGTACTGGCCGAGGGTGAGCATGTCGATTTCATGCTCACGCATACGGTGCATCACCTCGATCACTTCTTCGTCAGTCTCGCCCAGGCCGAGCATCAGGCCCGACTTGGTCGGTACGTGCGGCACCATCTGCTTGAACTTCTGCAGCAGGTCCAGCGACCAGTCGTAATCGGAACCCGGGCGCGCGGCCTTGTACAGGCGCGGCACGGTCTCGAGGTTGTGGTTGAACACATCTGGCGGCTCTTGCGCAGTGATCGCCAACGCAACGTCCATGCGGCCACGGTAGTCCGGCACCAGGGTTTCCAGCTGCACACCCGGCGACAGCGCGCGAATTTCGCGGATGCAGTCGGCAAAGTGCTGGGCGCCGCCATCACGCAGGTCGTCGCGGTCCACCGAGGTGATCACCACGTACTTCAGGCGCAGGTCGGCAATGGCGACCGCCAGGTTTTTTGGCTCGTCCAGGTCCAGCGGTTTCGGTCGGCCGTGGCCAACGTCACAGAACGGGCAACGACGGGTGCAGATGTCACCCATGATCATGAAGGTGGCGGTACCACCAGAGAAGCACTCACCCAGGTTCGGGCAGGAGGCCTCTTCGCACACGCTGTGCAGCTTGTGCTTGCGCAGCAGTTGCTTGATGCGGTCTACCTCGGGCGAAACCGGGATACGCACGCGGATCCAGTCAGGCTTTTTCGGCAGCTCATCGGTCGGGATGATCTTTACCGGGATGCGCGCGACTTTGTCGGCACCACGCAGTTTGACCCCGGCTTCCACCTTTTTCGGCGCTTGGCGCGGGGTGGCATCCAGGGTAGGTATCAGGTTCGGCACGGCTTCTTGCACAGTTGTCATATTCAGTCGATTCCGCCCGTGAGGGTCGTCTGCTCAGCGTAGTCGAGGTGCTTGACCAGCTGTCCGCGCAGCCTTGTCCTGACCTCGTCGAGTTCGATCGGACCTGCCAGATCGCGCAGCTGGGTCATGGCCAGCCCCGCATAGCCGCAGGGGTTGATTCGGCGGAATGGCGCAAGGTCCATGTCCACGTTCAGGGCAAGGCCGTGGAACGAACGGCCGTTGCGAATTCGCAGGCCGAGGGAGGCGATCTTCGCTCCGTCGACATAGACGCCCGGAGCATCGGGCTTGGCCGATGCCTGCACGTCGTAACTGGCGAGCAGGCCGATCAGGGCCTGTTCGATACGGCTGACCAACTCGCGTACGCCAAAGCCCAGCCGGCGCACGTCCAGCAGCAGGTAGGCCACCTGCTGACCGGGGCCATGGTAGGTCACCTGGCCACCGCGGTCGGTCTGCACCACCGGGATGTCGCCCGGCACCAGCAGGTGCTCGGCCTTGCCGGCCTGGCCCTGGGTGAAGACTGCGGGGTGCTCGACCAGCCAGATTTCATCCTGGCTGTCCGGGCTGCGCTGCTCGGTAAAGCGACGCATGGCCTCCAGCACCGGTTCGTAGGGCTGCAGGCCAAGCTCGCGAAAACCGAGACAGGCGGACATCAGAGCACCATTTTCACGATGCCGGTAGCGCGCAGGGCGCTATTGATGTCGTGCAACTGGTCTTCGCTGGTGGCAACGATGTGCAATTGCACGGTGGTGTACTTGCCTTCCTTGCTCTGGCGCTCAGCCAAGGTCTTCATGTCGACCTCAGCATATTTCTTCAAGATCTCGACGACCGTGTCCTTGAAATGGACAACGGTATCGCCGATCACCTTGATCGGGTAATCAGCGCAGGGGAATTCGATCTTGTGCGACTTGACGTCTGGTTCGCTCATGGCGGAAACGGCCTCGTAAGCCGTGGCAACAACAACACCCCCGCTAGATACGCGGGGGCATGCAGGTCACGTATCAGTTGAACAACCCGAAGAAGAATAGACGGATGCTATCCCACATACGGCGGAAGAAACCACCTTCCTCGACGCCATCGAGGGCGATCAGGTCGGCGCTGTGAACCACTTTCTCGTCCAGTTTGACTTCCACTTTGCCGATCACGTCACCTTTGGCGATTGGCGCGGTGAGCTGCGGGTTCATGGTCATCGAAGCCTGCAGGCGCTTCAATTGGCCTTTAGGCATAGTCATGGTCAGGTCGTCGGCCAGGCCAGCCTTGATCTGGCTGGTGGCGCCCTTCCAGACCGGGGCCTGGGTCAGCTCGGTGCCCTTCTGGTAGAAGGTCTGGGTTTCGAAGAAGCGGAAACCGTAGGTCAGCAGCTTCTGGGTCTCGGCAGCACGGGACTGCTCGCTGTTGGTGCCGAACACCACGGCGATCAGGCGCTGGCCATCACGAACGGCCGAAGCCACCATGCAGTAGCCGGCTTCGTCGGTGTGGCCGGTCTTCAGGCCATCGACGGTCTTGTCACGCCACAGCAGCAGGTTGCGGTTAGGCTGCTTGATGTTGTTCCAGAAGAACTCTTTCTGCGAGTAGATGGCGTAGTGGGCCGGGTCGACGGTGATGATCGCACGGGCCAGGGTTGCCATGTCATGCGCCGACGAGTAGTGCTCCGGGTTCGGCAGGCCAGTCGGGTTCATGAAGTGGCTGTTGCTCATGCCCAGGTCGGCAGCCGTCTTGTTCATCATGTCGGCAAAGGCATCTTCGCTGCCGGCGATGTGCTCGGCCAGGGCGACCGAGGCGTCGTTGCCGGACTGGATGATGATGCCGTGCAGCAGGTCGCTGACAGTCACTTGGCTGCCGACCTTGATGAACATGCGCGAACCGCCGGTACGCCAGGCGTTTTCGCTGACGGTAACCGGGTCGTTCTCACCGATCTGGCCGCGGCGGATGTCCAGGGTGGCGATGTAGGCGGTCATCAGCTTGGTCAGGCTGGCTGGCGGCAGACGCTCGTCACCGTTGTTCTCGACCAGCACGTTGCCGCTGGACGCGTCCATGAGTACGTAGGACTTGGCTGCCAGTTGCGGTGGCGCCGGCGTCATCTGCTCTGCCGCGAAGGCGGCAGGCGTGATCATCAGCAGTACAGGCAGGCAAAGTCGTTTGGCAAGGTTGGTGATGTTCATCCGTCTCTCGAAAATCGCTAATGGTCTGAGATGTTCCCTGGGCAAGATCGTGTGCCCAGCGCCAGTCAGTCTAGTTTTATGGCCGTTGGCCTGGCCCGCGCATGTGCGGCTTTATGTCGCTGCGGGCAAAAGCCGTCATTGTACATGGCCGCGCCCGGCAATTCATGACAAAACCGACAGTTTGGTGTTGCCCTCTTCGCGGGCACGCCCGCTCCCACAGGGTGTCGCATACCCCTGTGGGAGCGGGCGAGCCCGCGAAGAAGACGACGCGGTCAGTCTGCTGTGACCAGCTTGGCCTGCCCCAAGTTCGCCAGGCGGATGCTGTCTTGTGCTTGCTGGATCTCGCCCTGGCTGCCAATCGGCCCCAGGCGCACGCGGTGCAGGGTCTGCTGGTTACGCACGATCGAGCTGATGAACACCGGTGCGCTGACCATGGTGCTGAGCTTAGAGCGCAGCAGTTCGGCGGCGTCCGGGTTGGCGAAGGCGCCCACCTGCAGGAAGCTGCCGCCATTGCCGCCAGGTACGTTGTTGCCCCCGACCTGCACCGGCACTACCGGCGCTGCATGCTGTTGGGCCGGCGGGGTCCATTGCTCGACACGCCCTGTAGTGGCCGGGATCGCCTGGGTCTGGGCCACCTGCGGCTCTTTCAGCACCATCGGCGGCGTCTGGCCACGCTGGGCCCACCACTGCTGCGGGTCGATACCCTCGACACGCACATGCGCGGTACCGGTCTCGGCATAGCCGAGCTTTTTCGCCGCCGCGTAGGACAGGTCGATGATGCGGTCCGAATAGAACGGGCCACGGTCATTCACCCGCAGGATCACGCTCCGGCCGTTGGCAAGGTTGGTCACCCGCACGTAGGCCGGCAGCGGCAGGGTCTTGTGCGCCGCGCTCATGCCATACAGGTCGTACAGCTCGCCGTTGGCGGTGTTCTGGCCGTGGAACTTGGTGCCGTACCACGACGCGGTGCCCTCGGCGCGGTAATTGCGCGAGTCCTGCATCGGGTAATAAGTCTTGCCCAGCACCGTGTAGGGGTTGGCCTTGTAGTTGCCGGTGTGCACGGTCGGCGTGGCATCGGGGATCTTGTTCACATCCACGTCCCACCACGGCGCGCCGTCCTTGTGGGCCCGGTTGATGTCCAGCCCCGGCTGGGCACGCACGACGTTGCCACTGCTTTGCTGGGGCGGGCGGCTGGATGAACAGCTGGCCAGCACCACGCCAACGGCGAGGCAGGTCAACAGCTTGAAGGAATTGGCAGAAATGATTGCGCGCATTACTTGACGCCCCGTGCTTGAACCAGCTGTTGCGCAAGCTGATGCACCGCCATGGCATACATCACGCTGCGGTTATAGCGAGTGATCGCGTAGAAGTTCTTCAGGCCCACCCAGTACTCGGGGCCATTGTCGCCCTCAAGGCGGAAGGCAGTAACCGGCAGATCATCGCGCAGCGAATCATGAACCGACCAGCCAAGCGCGCGCAACTCCCCTACCGTCTTCACCGGCTCGATGCCGGTGGTCAGGCCTTGGTCGGCACGTGCACCGTCCACCCAGGCGCGGCTGACCACGCCCCCGCCCGCCACCCAGCCATGGCGCTTGAAGTAGCTGGCGACGCTGCCGATGGCATCGTCCGGGTTATTCCAGATATTGATGTGGCCATCGCCGTCGAAGTCCACCGCATAGTTGCGAAAACTGCTCGGCATGAACTGCGGCAGGCCCATGGCGCCGGCGTAGGAGCCTTTGAGCGTCAGCGGGTCGAGCTGTTCATCACGGGCCAGCAGCAGGAACTCGCGCAGTTCCTTGCGGAAAAACTCGGCCCGCGGCGGGTAGTCGAAGCCCAGCGTCGACAGGGCGTCGATCACCCGGTAGTTGCCAGTGTTGCGGCCAAAGAACGTTTCCACACCGATGATCGAAACAATGTACTGCGCCGGCACGCCGTATTCCTGCTCGGCACGGGCCAGCACGGCCTCGTGCTGGCGCCAGAAGTCCACACCACGGGCAATGCGCGCGTCGGTGAGGAACATCGGCCGGTAGTCCTTCCACGGCTTGACCTTTTCGGCCGGGCGCGAGATGGCGTCGAGGATCGACTGCTTGCGCTGCACTTCACGGAACACGCCCATCAACTGCTCAGGGGCAAAACCATAGTCGCGGCTCATTTCGCCAACAAACTCGGCCACCTGCGGTGAGCCTTGGTAATCGCCGGCATGGGCCAGATGTACAGCGCCGAACAGGCCCACCGCGCCGATCCACGGCGCACAACGGGCAGCCCAGTTACGCACTGCTTGCATGAAATTCTTCACCTTATTCAAACCTGTGCGATCCATTTGCGGTGCGTGTGGATCGACATCAGAACGCCAAACGCTGAAAGCAGCGTCACCAACGATGTTCCGCCATAGCTGATGAACGGTAGCGGCACGCCCACCACGGGCAGGAGGCCGCTGACCATCCCGATATTGACGAACACGTATACAAAGAAGGTCATGGTCAGGCTGCCCGCGAGCAGCTTGCCAAACAGGGTCTGCGCCTGGGCGGTGATCATCAGGCCACGGCCGATCAGCAGCAGGTAGACAATCAGCAGCAGGCAGATACCGACCAGGCCGAACTCCTCGCCCAGTACGGCGATGATGAAGTCGGTGTGGCTTTCCGGCAGAAAATCCAGGTGCGACTGGGTGCCGAGCAGCCAGCCCTTGCCGAACACCCCGCCCGAGCCGATCGCCGCCTTGGACTGGATGATGTTCCAGCCCGTGCCCAGCGGGTCGCTTTCCGGGTCGAGGAAGGTCAGTACCCGCTGCTTCTGATAGTCGTGCATGACGAAAAACCACATCGCCACCGCCACCGGCACCGCCGCCGTCAGCACACTGAGGATCCAGCGCCAGCGCAGGCCACCCATGAACAGCACGAAGGCGCCGGAGGCGAGAATCAGCAGCGCCGTACCCAGGTCGGGCTGGCGCACGATCAGGATGAACGGCACGCCGATCAGCACCAGGCTGATCGCCACGTGCTTCAAGTGGGGCGGCAAGGTGCGCTTGGACAGGTACCAGGCGATGGTCGCCGGCATGATGATCTTCATGAATTCCGAGGGCTGGAAGCGGATCACGCCGGGAATGTTGATCCAGCGCGTGGCGCCCATGGCGTTGTGGCCCATCACGTCCACCACCACCAGCAACAGCACCCCGGTCAGGTACGCCAGCGGCACCCAGCGTGCCATGAAGCGCGGCTCCAGTTGGGCGATGACGAACATCGACACCAGGCCGATGCCGAACGAGGTGGCCTGCTTGAGCAGCAGGTCCCAGTTCTTGCCACTGGCCGAATAAAGGACGAACAGGCTGCCGGCCGCAAGGGTGAGCAGAATGATCAGCAAGGGGCCGTCGACATGGATGCGCTGCAGAAAGCTGGCGCGCCGACGCATCACATCCTCACTGGAGAGCATGCGATCGAAATTGTTCATCACAGGGCCGATTCCTGGGTAACGGTGGCAGGCGCGAACTCGGGCTTGAGCCGGCCATTTTCGTCGAGCAGCCAGGCGTCCATGATCTGGCGTACCACGGGCGCAGCCACGCCCGAGCCGGACTCACCGTTCTCGACCATCACCGATACCACGATTTTCGGGGCTTCGGCCGGGGCAAAGGCGACGAACAAGGCGTGGTCGCGGTGGCGCTCCTGAAGCTTGTTGCGGTCGTACTTCTCGCCTTGCTTGATCGCCACCACCTGGGCGGTACCGCTCTTGCCGGCAATGCGGTACTGGGCGCCGGCGGCAGCCTTGCGCGCAGTACCGCGGGCGCCGTGCATTACCTGCTCCATGCCATGGGTGACCTTGGCCCAGTCGGACTTGTCACGCAGCACGATGTTTTCCATGGGGTTTTCGTCCACAGGCTGCTGGCCTTCGATGGTCTTGGCCAGGTGCGGGCGGTTCCACACGCCCTTGTTGGCGATCAGCGCAGTGGCTTGGGCCAGCTGCAGCGGCGTGGCCTGCATGTAGCCCTGGCCAATACCGAGAATCAGGGTTTCACCAGGGAACCAGGCCTGGCGGCGGGTGGCACGCTTCCATTCGCGCGAAGGCATCAAGCCGGCAGACTCCTCGAACATGTCGAGGGAAACCCGCTGACCGATGCCGAACCTGTTCATGTAGCTGGACAGCCGATCGATGCCCATCTTGTGCGCAAGGTCGTAGAAGTAGGTGTCGTTGGAACGCATGATCGCGGTGTCCAGGTCGACCCAGCCATCGCCGGAGCGGTTCCAGTTACGGTATTTGTGGTCATAGTTGGGCAGTTGGTAATAACCCGGGTCGAACACCCGGCTGCTGGCATTGACCACGCCACTGTCCAGGCCGGCGATGGCCACCGCCGGCTTGATGGTCGAACCGGGCGGGTACAGGCCACGCAGTACGCGGTTGAACAGCGGCCGGTCGATCGAGTCGCGCAGTTCGGCATAGGCCTTGAAGCTGATGCCGGTGACGAACAGGTTGGGGTCGAAGCTTGGCTGGCTGACCATCGCCAGCACCTCGCCAGTACGTGGGTCGAGTGCTACCACTGCGCCCCGCCGGCCACCCAGGGCGGCCTCGGCGGCTTCCTGCAGCTTGATGTCCAGGCTCAGCACAATGTCCTTGCCCGGTTTCGGGTCCGTGCGCTTGAGCACCCGCAGCACGCGGCCCCGAGCGTTGGTCTCGACTTCCTCGTAGCCGACCTGGCCGTGCAGGTCGTCTTCGTAGAAGCGCTCGATGCCGGTCTTGCCGATATGGTGGGTGCCGCTGTAGTTCACCGGGTCGAGGGTTTTCAGCTCTTTCTCGTTGATGCGCCCCACATAACCCACCGAGTGGGCGAAATGCGCACCCTGCGGGTAATGCCGCACCAGCTGGGCCACCACTTCCACGCCTGGCAGGCGGAACTGGTTCACCGCCACCCGGGCGATCTGCTCTTCGTTGAGTTCGAACAGGATCGGCACCGGCTCGAACGGCCGACGGCCCTGGCGCATGCGCTTCTCGAACAGGGCCCGGTCGTCGGTCGTCAAATCCAGCACTTCGACGATGGTATCCAACACTTCCTGCCAGTTACCCGCACGTTCGCGGGTCATCGACAGGCTGAAGCTGGGCCGGTTGTCGGCAACGATCACCCCGTTGCGGTCGAAGATCAGCCCGCGGGTCGGCGGGATCGGCTGCACATGCACCCGGTTGTTCTCCGACAGCGTCGAGTGGTAGTCGTACTGGATGATCTGCAGGTAGTACAGCCGCGCAATCAGCACGCAAATAAGCAGCACGATCGCCACCGCGCCGACCACGACGCGGTTGCGCACCAGGCGGGCGTCTTTCTCGTGGTCCTTGAGGCGGATCGGCTGCGACATCTGACTGCTTACAGGCTCATTTGTGGTAAGGGTGCCCGGACAACACGGTCCAGGCGCGGTAGATCTGCTCGCCGATGAGTATCCTTACCAACGGGTGCGGCAAGGTCAGCGGCGACAGCGACCAGCGTTGCTCGGCGCGTGCGCAAACCTCAGGCGCCAGGCCTTCCGGGCCGCCGACCATCAAATTCACCGTGCGCGCATCCAGGCGCCAGCGGTCCAGCTCGGTCGCCAGCTGCTCGGTGCTCCAGGGCTTGCCATGGACCTCGAGGGTGACAATGCGTTCCCCTGGCTGAACCTTGCTTAGCATGGCTTCGCCCTCCTGACGGATCAGGCGGGCGACATCGGCATTCTTGCCACGGGTATTCAGCGGGATTTCCACCAGCTCCAGCGACAGCTCGGCGGGCAGGCGCTTGGCATATTCATGCCAGCCTTCCTCGACCCACTTCGGCATGCGCGAGCCGACCGCGATCAGGCGCAGACGCACGACGCTTCCTTATTCCCGGTCTTTGATCTTGTCATCGAAGTAGGCGCTGGCGTTTTCCGGGCTGTGATGCTTGGCATCAGCAGCACGGCTCTGCTCGGCACCCGCCCACAGACGCTCCAGGTCGTAGAACTGACGGGCAGCGGCAGTCATCATGTGCACGATGACGTCATTCAGGTCCAGCAGCACCCAGTCGCTGTCGCCCTTGCCTTCTTCGCCCAGCGGCTGCGCGCCTTGTTTCTTGACCGCTTCACGGACCTTTTCCAGCATCGCGTTGATCTGGCGGTTGGAGGTACCGGTGGCAATGATCATGTAGTCGGTCAGGCTGTGCTTTTCGCGCACGTCGATAACCTGGATGTCCTGGGCTTTGACGTCTTCCAGAGCGCTAATGGTCAGTTTGACCAGTTCTTCGCCACTGATGCCATTGGTTTTCTGCTTGCTCATATAAAACTCGTTCAACTCGTTGGATGAGGCGCCAGAGGCACCGTCAGTTAGGCGCACGATACAGTTCGTGCGCCTCGATGTAGGCCAGTACGGCGTCCGGCACCAGGAACCTCACCGATTTGCCGCTGGCCAGCAGCTGTCGGATCTGTGTAGCCGACACCGCAAGCGGCGTCTGCCAGACGAACGAAATATTTCCCGCCGGGCCGGACATGGCGGCGGGATCGCTCTTCGAGCGCGCAGCCAGCAGGTTGCGCAGCTCGTCAGGGGGTTCTACGTCGGCATCCGGGCGTTGCAGCACCAGGATGTGACAATGTTGCAGCAATTCTTCCCAGCGGTGCCAACCAGGCAGGCCACAGAAGGCATCCCAGCCCAGCACCAGGAACAGCTGGTCGTTGCCGGCCAGTTCGGCGCGGATCGATTCCAGCGTATCAATGGTGTACGACGGCTTGTCCCGTTCCAGCTCGCGGGCATCGACGCTCAGGCAATCAACGCCTTGCACCGCTTCGCGAACCATGGCCAGGCGATCCTGCGCGGCCACCTGCGGGGTGTCGCGGTGCGGCGGCCGGGCATTGGGCAACAGGCGCAGCTCGTCCAGCCCCATGAGCTCGGCCACTTCCAGCGCGCTGCGCAGGTGGCCGATGTGCACGGGGTCGAAGGTGCCGCCTAGAATGCCGATGCGCCGGACTGCCTGGGCCTTGCTCAACTCAGCAGGACTCCTGACCGCGCAGCTGGCCGTCGCCGATCACTACGTACTTCTCGCAGGTCAGGCCTTCCAGGCCGACCGGGCCACGGGCATGCAGCTTGTCGGTGGAAATACCGATTTCCGCACCCAGCCCGTACTCGAAACCGTCGGCGAAGCAGGTCGGGGTGTTGAGCATGACCGACGCCGAGTCGACCTCAGCCATGAACTGGCGGGCTTCACCCTGGTGTTCGCTGATGATCGAGTCGGTGTGGTGCGAGCCATAGTGGTTGATGTGCTCGATGGCCTGGTCCAGGCCATCGACGACACGGATCGACAGGATCGCGTCCAGATACTCGGTGTGCCAGTCGTCTTCAGTGGCCGGCCTGGCCTCGATCAGCGCGCGGGTACGCTCGCAGCCACGCAGCTCCACGCCCTTCTCCTGGAAGCGGCGGGCCATTTCCGGCAGGAAGCGCTCGGCCACTTGCTGGTCGACCAGCAGGGTTTCCATGGCGCCGCAGATGCCATAACGGTAGGTCTTGGCGTTGAAGGCCACGTTCCAGGCCTTGTCCAGGTCGGCATGCTGGCTGACATAGATGTGGCAGATGCCGTCCAGGTGCTTGATGACCGGAACGCGGGCATCGCGGCTGATGCGCTCGATCAGCCCACGGCCGCCACGCGGCACAATGACGTCGACAAACTGCGGCATGCTGATCAGCGCACCCACGGCTTCGCGGTCGGTGGTCTCGACCACCTGCACCACGGCGGCCGGCAGGCCCGCAGCGGCCAGGCCACGCTGGATGCAGGTGGCGATGGCGCGGTTGGAATGGATGGCTTCGGAGCCGCCACGCAGGATGGTTGCGTTACCCGACTTCAGGCACAGGCTGGCGGCATCGATGGTCACGTTCGGGCGCGACTCGTAGATGATCCCGATCACCCCCAGCGGTGCGCGCATCTTGCCGACCTGAATACCGGATGGGCGGTAGCTCATGTCGCGGATTGCACCGACCGGGTCCGGCAGGCTGGCGACCTGACGCAGGCCGGTGATCATGCCGTCGATGCGCGCGGGGGTCAGCGCCAGGCGGTCGAGCAGCGCCGGCTCAAGGCCATTGGCGCGGCCGGCGGCCAGGTCCAGCTCGTTGGCGGCAGTCAGTTCGGCACGGGCAGCATCCAGCGCATCGGCAGCGGCTTGCAGGGCGCGGTTCTTCTGCGCGGTGCTGGCACGGCCGATCACCCGGGAAGCCTCACGGGCAGCGCGACCCAAACGGGTCATGTAGTCAAGAACGGACTCAGTCATGGGTTCGGTGTCTTGGCGAAGGGGAAATCGGCTGATTATAACTGCCGCGCAGGTGTACGCCCAGCGGCGGGTGGCGGATGGTAGAAAATGGCTGGGGCAATGCGCAGGAAAGATGTAACCGCACTTATCGAAAATTCCTTTCCCTGTTCCGACCCTTTCGCGGGTGAACCCGCTCCCACGCTGATTCCACGAGGCCTGAGCCCTATGCAATACCAGTGGGAGCGGGTTCACCCGCGAAGAAGCCGGCACTGCCAACTTCCATATCCGATTCAGCCTCGATTAAGCCATTCATTGCTATCATCCCCGCCTCCCCAGCCACGAACTGCCCGCATGCCAGCCCTGCCCGACAGCTTTTTCAACCGTGATGCCCAGACCGTGGCCAAGGCACTGCTGGGCAAGGTAATCCGCCATCGCCACGGCGACCTGTGGCTGGCTGCGCGCATCATTGAGACCGAGGCCTACTACCTCACTGACAAGGGCAGCCACGCCTCGCTCGGCTACACCGAAAAGCGCAAGGCATTGTTCCTCGATGGCGGGCACATCTACATGTACTACGCCCGCGGCGGCGACTCGCTGAACTTCAGCGCCCAAGGCCCGGGTAACGCGGTGCTGATCAAGTCTGCCTACCCTTGGCAGGACGCCCGCTCGGGCCCCGACAGCCTGGCGCAGATGCAACTGAACAACCCCGACGCCAGCGGCAAGCTGCGCCCGGATGCGCGCCTGTGCGCCGGCCAGACCCTGCTCTGCCGGGCGCTGGGCCTGAAAGTGCCCCACTGGGACGCCCAGCGCTTTGACGCCGAGCGGCTGTACGTGGACGATTGCGGCAATGCCGTACCGAGGGTGATCCAGACCGCCAGGCTGGGCATCCCGCACGGGCGCGACGAGCACCTGCCCTACCGCTTCGTCGACGCCGAGTACGCCCGGTTCTGCACGCGGAACCCGTTACGTCGCGGCCAAGTCGAAGGCCGTGACTTCTTCATTCTCGAACAAGGAAGCTGAACATGGGCCAATGGCTCGACAGCCTGACCGGCTGGCTCAGCGCCAACCCGCAGTGGCTTGGCCTGGCGATTTTCCTGGTGGCCTGCATCGAATGCCTGGCCATTGCCGGCATCATCGTGCCTGGCACCGTGCTGCTGTTCGCCGTCGCGGTACTGGCCGGCAGTGGCGCCTTCAGCCTGGGCGAAACATTACTACTGGGTTTTCTCGGCGGTTTGCTGGGCGACGCGGTGTCGTACACGTTGGGCAAGTACTTCCACCAGAACATTCGCCGCCTGCCATTGCTGCGCCATCACCCTGAGTGGATCGGCAGCGCCGAAACCTACTTCCAGCGCTACGGCATCGCCAGCCTGCTGGTCGGGCGCTTCATCGGGCCGCTGCGGCCCATGCTGCCAATGGTCGCCGGCATGTTCGACATGCCCCTGCCGCGCTTCATCGCCGTCAGCCTGGTGGCCGGCGCCGGCTGGTCGGTGGCCTACCTGCTGCCAGGCTGGGCCACCGGCGCGGCCATGCGCCTGCCGCTGCCGGAAGGCTTCTGGCTGGATGCTGGCATCATAGCCGGCGCCCTGGCAGTCATCATCGGCCTTAGCCTGACCACCAGCATTCGCGACCAGCGCCATGGAACACGACTGATCGCCGGCATGAGCTTCGCTGCCCTGGCCGGGGTATTCCTTGGCTGGCCTTACCTGCACGAGTTCGACCAAGGCGTGATGACATTGGTACAGGAACATCGCAGCCAGGCCATCGATGGCGCCGTGGTACTGGTGACCCGGCTGGGCGATTTCCGCACGCAACTGTTTCTTGGCGGCCTGCTGACCGGCCTGCTGCTGCTTGCCCGGCAATGGCGGCACGCCTTTTTTGCCGCTGGCGCGCTGATGGGCACGGCAATCGCCAACGGTACGCTGAAATGGCTGTTCGCCCGCGCAAGGCCGGAAGTGCTGACCGACCCACTGACCAGCTACAGCATGCCCAGCGGGCACAGCTCGGCGTCGTTTGCGTTCTTTCTGGTGATGGCGGTGCTGGCAGGGCGCGGCCAGCCGCCACGGATGCGCCTGACCTGGGTGATGCTGGGTTGTATTCCGGCGCTGGCGATTGCCCTGTCACGGGTGTACCTGGGGGCGCACTGGCCGACCGATATCCTGGCTGGGGCGCTGCTGGCGTGCTGCGTGTGTGCGCTTAGCCTGGCAGTGGTGCAGCGCCAGCAAACACTGCCGGCCCTGCCGCTGCGGGTGTGGTGGCTGGTGTTGCCGGCATGTATCGCGCTGCTGGCGTTCTTTGCCATGCATGCGCTGCCGCAGGCTTTGCTCAGATACCAATATTGATATCGCCTGTGCTGGCCCCTTCGCGGGTAAACCCGCTCCCACAGGGGTTTCACCAGCCCCGAGACCTGCGCAGTACCTGTGGGAGCGGGTTTACCCGCGAACGGGCCGGCACAGACAACACACCAGTGTCAGGCAAACAGCTCACCCTGAATCCGCTCCAGCAATTTCTGAATCTCCCCCAATCGCTGCTGCGGCGAGTCAAGGGTCAGCAGGTCCAGCTTGTCTTCTTCCATGAACGGCAGCAGGTACGCCAGCTGATTGGCCAGCGCCTGGCGCCCGTCCACCGGGCGCGGCATGTCCAGCGCCTCGACCATCGGGTGCTCGCCCAGCGCCACCAGCAGCGCCAGCAGGTCGTCATCGGCCTCGAGCAACGGGCTGTCCGCCTGCTCCGGTAGCCATTGCACCTGCCCCACCAGCAACTGGTCCTTCTGCACTTCGGTGCTTTCCAGGTTGAAGCGCCGTACGCCCTCGACGCGAATCCCCAGCAAACCGTTGTCCTGCTGCACGAAGTCGCGGATCACTGCTTCGCAGCCGATCGACGCGACCATCGGTGGCGCCTTGCCAACCTGCTCGCCCTCCAGGATGCAGACCACCCCAAAGCCTTCGCCCTGCTTCATGCAGCGCCCGATCATGTCCAGGTAGCGCGCCTCGAAAATCTGCAAATCGAGAAAGCAACCCGGGAACAGCACGGTATTGAGCGGAAACAGCGGTAGTGTCATCACAACTCCTCAAGCCACCAGGCTGACCGCCAACGGCAGGAACACTGCCGTGGCTACCCCCATCAAGCTCATCGCCAGCGCGGCAAAAGCGCCGCATTCGTCACCTTCCTGCAGCGCGACCGAAGTACCCACCGCATGCGCGGTCACACCCAACGACATGCCGCGCGCCTCAGGGCTGTGCACGCCGAAGCGGCTCAGCAGCGCCGGGCCGAAGATCGCGCCGATCACCCCGGTGATCAGTACGAACACTGCCGCCAGCGCCGCCACACCGCCAATCTGCTCTGCCACCAGCATGGCGATTGGCGAGGTCACCGACTTGGGTGCCATGGTCATCAGGATCATGTGCTCGGCACCGAACCACCAGCCTAGCAACAGGCAGCAGAGCGTGGCGAACAGCCCCCCGATTACCAGCGTAGTAAATGTGGGCCAGAACAGCTGCCGGATACGCCGCAGGTTGAGATAGAGCGGCACGGCCAGCGCCACGGTGGCGGGGCCCAGCAGGATGTTCATGATTTCGGTGCTCTTGCGGTACTCGCTGTATTCGATGCCGCACAGCAGCAACACGCCGATTACCAGCAACATCGAAACCAATACCGGCTGCAGGAAGATCCAGCGGGTTTTCTCGTAGGCCGCCAGCACCACCTGATAGGCACCGAGCGTGATACCGATACCGAACAAAGGATGGTGCACCACGGCATTCAGCGCGCCTTGCCAATCGAGCATCATGGCTGCTCCTCGCGCTTGCCCTGGCGATGCATGAGCTTTTGCATCAGCACACCAACAAACACCAGCGTCACCAGGCAGGAAATCAGCAGGGCGCCGGCAATCGCCCAGAAGTCAGCGGCAATGTCCTTGGCGTATACCATCACCCCCACTGCCGGCGGCACCAGCAACAGCGGCAGGTAGCGCAGCAGGCTGCTGGCCGCCTCGTTCAGCGGCTTGCCCACCTCACCACGGGCCATAAGGAAGAACAACAGCAACACCAGGCCAATGATCGGCCCCGGCAGAAACGGCACCAACAGGTGGTTGATCGCCGTCCCCAGCAGCTGGAACAGCACCAGCCAGGTCAAACCACGCAACAGCATAAGCATCTCCCTCGGGCATGGCCGCCATTATAAGCACGGGCAGCTATAGACCGATATTCGCCGAAAAGCAGACAACTTGACTGAAACGGTTCGCCGTGCTGATCTTGCACTTTCGTACCAACTGACAACCTGGAGAGTCCGCGATGCCCTATGTACCGGTTACAGAGCTTTCGCAATATGTTGGTAAGGAACTGGGCCGCTCGGCCTGGCTGAAAATCGACCAGCAGCGCATCAACCTGTTCGCCGAGGCGACGGGCGATTTCCAGTTCATCCATGTCGACCCTGAAAAGGCGGCCAAAACCCCGTTTGGCGGCACCATTGCCCACGGCTTCCTGACATTGTCACTGATCCCCAAGCTGATCGAGGACATTCTGGTCCTGCCAGAAGGGCTGAAGATGGTGGTGAACTATGGGCTGGACAGCGTACGGTTCATTCAGCCGGTCAAGGTCAACAGCCAGGTTCGGCTTAAAGTGGACCTGGCCGAAGTGGCGGAGAAAAAGCCGGGGCAGTGGTTGCTCAAGGCGATTGCCACGCTGGAAATCGAGGGTGAAGAGAAGCCTGCTTATATAGCTGAGTCGCTCTCGCTCTGTTTCGTCTGATTTATCCCCGGGGGCGCTATGCGCCCCGTTCGCAGCACAAGGCTGCTACAGGGGTATGCGATCTCCTGTAGGAGCAGCCTTGTGCTGCGAACGGGCTGCACAGCAGCCCCCGATCCACAAATCTTCCGCACTCGCGTAGACTGCCAGCCTCCGCGCAGCCTAGGGCTGCCCCTGTCGATTTACCAAAGGTGCCCGCCATGCCCTGGCTGCAAGTACGCCTGGCCATCAGCCCGGAACAAGCCGAAACCTACGAAGATGCCCTGCTTGAAGTAGGCGCCGTCTCGGTCACGTTCATGGACGCCGAAGATCAACCGATCTTCGAACCAGACCTCAACACCACCCCGCTGTGGTCGCACACCCACCTGCTGGCACTGTTCGAAGCCGATGCCGAGCCCGAGCAGGTGTTTGCCCACCTGCGCCTGCTGACCGGCGCCGAGCTGCCACAGCACCAGGCCGAAGTGATCGAGGACCAGGACTGGGAGCGCAGCTGGATGGACAACTTCCAGCCCATGCGTTTCGGCCGCCGCCTGTGGATCGTGCCAAGCTGGCACGAGGCCCCGGAAAAAGGCGCCGTCAACCTGTTGCTGGACCCGGGCCTGGCCTTCGGCACCGGCACCCACCCCACCACGGCCCTGTGCCTGGAATGGCTCGACGGCCAGCAACTCGAAGGCACCCAGGTGCTGGACTTCGGCTGCGGCTCGGGCATCCTGGCCATCGCCTCGCTGCTGCTGGGCGCCCGTGAAGCAGTCGGTACCGACATCGACGTGCAGGCCATCGAGGCTTCGCGCGACAATGCCCAGCGCAACGGCATCGCCGATGAAAAGCTGGCCCTGTACCTGCCCGAGCACATGCCGGCCATGCAGGCAGACGTGCTGGTCGCCAACATCCTCGCTGGCCCGCTGGTGTCGCTGGCGCCGCAGTTGTCCGGCCTGGTCCGCCCTGGTGGCCTGCTGGCACTGTCCGGCATCCTGGCCGAACAGGGCGAGGAGGTGGCCGCGGCCTACGCCGCCGACTTCGAGCTGGACCCGATCGTCGTCCGCGACGGCTGGGTGCGCATCAGTGGTCGCCGCCGCTAAGCGGGCCTAGAATATCTTTCTGCACAGCTCCCGGATTGCCGCATGACCGACAGTTTCGTCACCCAGTGCCCGCATTGCCAGACCAGCTTTCGCGTCACCCACCACCAGTTGAGCGTGGCCCGCGGCGTGGTTCGCTGCGGCCATTGCCTGCAGGTGTTCAATGCCGCCAAGCAACTGCTGGAACAGAACCGCGCCAGCGCACCTGAGGTGCCGGTACCGGCGCCTGTGCCAGCGGCACCTGCCGAGCCAGTGGTCGAGCCGCCGGTAACCCCCGAGCCTGTCACCCGCGAGCGCAGCATCACGCCTGACGAGGACTGGGCCCTGACCGCCCAGGCGCTGGACGCACTCGACCTCGACCAGGAACTGGCACGCCTGGAGCGGCGCGGCCAGCCGGCCCCGGCACGCCCCGCCAACCTGGATGGCGGGCTGCAAGCGCGGCGTGACGAACTGCACCCGGACGAGCATGCGGACGACCTGTTCGGCAACGCCACCGATGAGCCCTTCGAGCCGCAAACGCCGGCAGAGCCCGCACCTGTGTTGCTGGAGCCGCAGCCGCTGGAGCTGGACCTGGAGCCCGTACCCGGCGAGCGCACCGAGCCGACCCTGGGCCGTAACCTTGACCTGGACATCGATGACGAGCCGCCCGTACACCGCGCAGCTGAAATCGACGACCAGCCCGCCTTCAGCGAACCGCTGCGCACCCGTGATGACGAAATCCCGGAAAAAGGCCTGAGCGCCCGCGACGATGAACCGCTGGCGCTGCACCTGTCGGCGCGCGACGACGACCCTGTCGAGCCGCTGCCAGGTGACCGCCTGGAGCCAGGCCTTGCCAGCAAGCCCGAGCGCCAGGCGCGCAAAGAGCCGCTGGTCGATGTAGTCGACGACCCGCTGCAACTGGGCTGGGAAAAACCAGCGCCCAACTGGGGCAAGCGCCTGCTGTGGGGCTTCCTGACCCTGCTGGCCGCTGGCCTGCTGGCGTTCCAGTATGTGTGGTTCCACTTCGACGAAATGGCCCGCCAGGACCAGTACCGGCCGATCTTCCAGCAAATTTGCCCGATCGTCGGGTGCCAGGTGCCGACCCGCGTCGATATCGCAAGAATCAAGAGCAGCAACCTGGTGGTGCGCAGCCACCCGGACTTCAAGGGCGCACTGATCGTCGATGCGATCATCTACAACCGTGCACCGTTCGCCCAACCGTTCCCGCTGCTGGAACTGCGTTTTGCCGACCTCAATGGCCAGCTGATCGCCAGCCGGCGCTTCAAGCCCAGCGAGTACCTGTCCGGCGAGTTGGCCGGGCGTGGCGACATGCCAAGCCAGACGCCGATCCATATCGCCCTGGACATCCTCGACCCGGGGCCAAAGGCCGTGAACTACAGCCTCAGCTTCCGCTCGCCGGAATAGTCAGCACAACCCTGTGGGAGCGGGCATGCCCGCGAACCCGAGCCAAGCCCGTGCCATGCACCGCGGCGTCTGCTTCGCGGGCGCGCCCGCTCCCACAGGGGTCCGTGCGATACCCGGGTCTTGGCTCATACCAAAAGTCATAAGCCGACAACTGTTCAGATTTTATCCAAATCCATCTTTATCCGGTCACCGAGAGCGGGTATCATGCCCACCCTTTTTCGAACTCCAAGATTCGGCCCCACAACAGGGATCACCTATGTCGGCGGTACGCATCGGCCCATACACACTACGCAACAACCTGATCCTCGCGCCCATGGCCGGGGTCACGGACCAGCCTTTCCGTACACTTTGCAAGCGCCTGGGCGCGGGCATGGTGGTGTCGGAGATGGTCTCCAGCGACATGAGCCTGTGGAACAGCCGCAAGTCGAGCCTGCGCCGCATCCATGAAGGTGATCCCGAGCCACGCTCGGTGCAGATCGCCGGTGGTGATGCGCAGATGATGGCTGCGGCAGCAAAGGCCAACGTCGAAGCGGGTGCCCAGATCATCGACATCAACATGGGCTGCCCGGCAAAAAAAGTCTGCAACAAAGCTGCAGGCTCTGCTTTATTGAGAGATGAAGCCTTGGTCAGCGAGATCCTCCACGCCGTGGTCGGCGCTGTGGACGTCCCGGTGACCCTGAAGATCCGCACCGGTTGGGACCGGGCAAACAAGAACGGCCTGAACGTGGCGAAGATCGCCGAACAGGCCGGCATCCAGGCGCTGGCGGTGCATGGCCGCACACGCGCCGACCTGTACACCGGCGAAGCCGAATACGACACCATCGCGGCCATCAAGCAAGCGGTGTCTATCCCGGTTTTTGCCAATGGCGATATCACTTCGCCAGAAAAGGCCCGGGCGGTGCTGGATGCCACCGGGGTCGACGGCCTGTTGATCGGCCGGGCTGCCCAGGGGCGGCCATGGATCTTTCGCGAGATCGAGCATTACCTGCGCACTGGCGAATACCTGCCAGCGCCGCAACTGGACGAAGTGGAACGCATCCTGCTGGAGCACCTGGCCGCGTTGCATGCCTTTTATGGCGATGTGATGGGCGTACGTATCGCCCGCAAGCACGTGGGCTGGTACCTGGCAACACGACCCGGCGGCAAGGAGTTTCGCTCCCGGTTCAACGCTTTGGAAGACACACAAGCGCAGTGCGCCAACGTTCGTGCGTTTTTCAGCGAGCGTCGACAGAGCCTTGAGACAGAGGACGGACAAGGGGTGGCCGCATGACGATGATGACCGAGAATTTTGTGAGTGGAACAACGCCCGTGAGCGACAACGCCAACCTGAAACAGCACCTCAATACGCCGAGCGAAGAGGGCCAGACCCTTCGCGACAGCGTCGAGAAGGCGCTGCACAACTACTTCGCCCACCTGGAAGGCGCGACCGTGACGGACGTGTACAACCTGGTGCTCTCCGAAGTGGAGGCGCCACTGCTCGAAAGCGTGATGAACTACGTGAAGGGCAACCAGACCAAGGCCAGCGAGATGCTCGGGCTGAACCGAGGCACCCTGCGCAAGAAGCTCAAGCAGTACGACTTGCTGTAAGCCAGAATCCCAACCAGAAAAGGCGGCTCCCTGAACAGAGGCGCCTTTTTTGCAGACTCCACCGCGTTATTGGAACCCGAAATGACCGACCAGACTACCCGCCTGCCAGTCCGCCGCGCCCTGATCAGCGTCTCCGACAAGACCGGTATCCTCGAATTCGCCCGTGAGCTGCAGCAGCTCGGTGTCGAGATCCTGTCCACCGGCGGCACCTACAAGCTGCTCAAGGACAACGGCGTGAACGCGGTGGAAGTGGCCGACTACACCGGCTTTGCCGAAATGATGGCTGGCCGGGTCAAGACCCTGCACCCGAAAATCCACGGCGGCATCCTCGGCCGTCGCGGCACCGACGACGCCATCATGAACGAGCACGGCATCAAGCCGATCGACCTGGTTGCGGTCAACCTGTACCCGTTCGAAGCCACCATTTCCAAGCCTGGCTGTGACCTGCCGACCGCCATCGAGAACATCGACATCGGCGGCCCGACCATGGTCCGTTCGGCAGCCAAGAACCACAAAGACGTCGCCATCGTGGTCAACGCCAGCGACTACGCCGGCATCGTCGACGGCCTCAAGGCCGGCGGCCTGACCTACGCCCAGCGCTTCGACCTGATGCTCAAGGCGTTCGAGCACACTGCAGCCTACGACGGCATGATCGCCAACTACATGGGCACCATCGACCAGGCCAAGGACACCCTTTCGACTTCCGCACGCAGCGAATTCCCGCGCACCTTCAACAGCCAGTTTGTCAAGGCCCAGGAAATGCGCTACGGCGAGAACCCGCACCAGAGCGCGGCGTTCTACGTAGAAGCCAAAAAAGGCGAAGCCAGCATTTCCACCGCCACCCAGCTGCAGGGCAAGGAACTGTCGTTCAACAACGTGGCCGACACCGACGCCGCGCTGGAGTGCGTGAAGAGCTTCGTCAAGCCCGCCTGTGTCATCGTCAAGCACGCCAACCCGTGCGGCGTGGCCGTTGTGCCTGAAGACGAAGGCGGCATCCGCAAGGCCTACGACCTGGCCTACGCCACCGACACCGAGTCGGCCTTCGGCGGCATCATTGCCTTCAACCGCGAACTGGACGGCGAAACCGCCAAGGCCATCGTCGAGCGCCAGTTCGTCGAAGTGATCATCGCCCCGAAAATTTCCCAGGCTGCCCGCGACGTGGTAGCTGCCAAGCAGAACGTACGCCTGCTGGAGTGCGGCGAGTGGCCAGCTGAGCGCGCTGCCGGTTGGGACTTCAAGCGCGTCAACGGTGGCCTGCTGGTGCAAAGCCGCGATATCGGCATGATCACCGCAGACGACCTGAAGATCGTCACCAAGCGTGCCCCGACCGAGCAAGAAGTCCACGACCTGGTGTTTGCCTGGAAAGTGGCCAAGTTCGTCAAGTCCAACGCCATTGTCTACGCCAAGCAGCGCCAGACCATCGGCGTCGGCGCTGGCCAGATGAGCCGCGTCAACTCCGCCCGCATTGCTGCAATCAAGGCCGAGCATGCTGGCCTGCAAGTGCAAGGCGCAGTCATGGCATCGGATGCGTTCTTCCCGTTCCGTGATGGCATCGACAATGCGGCTAAAGTGGGTATCAGCGCCGTGATCCAGCCGGGTGGCTCGATGCGTGATGCCGAGGTCATTGCCGCTGCCGATGAGGCAGGTATCGCGATGGTATTCACCGGTATGCGCCACTTCCGCCACTGATTTACGGCAATCGGCCGCACTGAAGCAGGCATCTGCTGCGTTGGGGCCGGTTCCGCTGATGCTCATTGCCAGAAGGCAACTCCGCTCATCGGAACCGGCACCGCCTTGCATCTACCTGCTTCATTGCGACCTCGTACAGCGTGAGGCTTCGCTTCGCGCCCGAAAGAATTCGAGGTTTTGACATGAAAGTTTTGATCATCGGCAGCGGCGGCCGTGAGCACGCCCTGGCCTGGAAAGTTGCCCAGGACCCACGCGTCGAGAAAGTCTTCGTTGCCCCTGGCAACGCGGGTACCGCCATTGAAGCCAAGTGCGAGAACGTCGCCATCGACGTGTGCGCTCTGGAACAACTGGCCGACTTCGCCGAGAAGAACGTCGACCTGACCATCGTCGGCCCGGAAGCACCGCTGGTCATCGGTGTGGTCGACCTGTTCCGCAGCCGTGGCCTGGACTGCTTCGGCCCAACCAAGGGTGCGGCCCAGCTGGAAGGCTCCAAGGCCTTCACCAAGGACTTCCTGGCGCGTCACAAGATCCCGACCGCCGACTACCAGAACTTCACCGAAATCGAGCCGGCGCTGGCCTACCTGCAGGAAAAAGGTGCGCCGATCGTGATCAAGGCCGACGGCCTGGCTGCGGGCAAAGGCGTGATCGTCGCCATGACCCTCGAAGAAGCCGAAGCCGCCGTGCGTGACATGCTGGCCGGCAACGCTTTCGGTGAAGCCGGTTCGCGTGTGGTGATCGAAGAGTTCCTCGACGGCGAAGAAGCCAGCTTCATCGTCATGGTCGACGGCCACAACGTGCTGCCCATGGCCACCAGCCAGGACCACAAGCGCGTCGGCGACCAGGACACCG